>JAKZSU010000262.1:0-9721 GCA_047517485.1 Alphaproteobacteria bacterium | reverse complement strand
GTGGCGCCGCCTGAATGGCTCGCACCACATCGCCGCGATCATTCAAGGTGTCAAATTCAAGGACGGAGAAAAGCTAACCGAACGCGCCGCCTGAAACCCGCGTCACCAACTTTTGACAATAGCTCGTCGCGTCGATGAGCTGGGCGTTGATGCGCACCGTATCGCCGGTTCGCCGAACGCTGCCCTCGAGCACGTAGCGGACGCCGAGGTCGGCCGCGACCTCCTGCACCTTGGTCGGCTTGCCCTTATAGGTAAAAGACGAATTGCGCGCGATCACGAACAGATCCTGAATCTTGGACAGATCGGTGATCAGGTCCTCGGTCAAGCCATCGGCGAAATATTCTTGTTCCGGATCGTCGCTCAAATTGGCAAACGGCAATACGGCGATCGACGGATTGTCGGGCAACGCCAGTACCATCTCGGCTTGTCCAAAACCGGGTACAAGCGTCGGCGCATAGTGCCATACGCCGACACCCGCGACGGCAAGGACCACCACTGCTGCGGCCGCCCAGCGCACTCGATTTGACGTCGCGGCCGGAGCGGCTTTGGGCGACCCGCCGGTGTGAACCTGGTAGACGCGTACCGGTTTGGCGATATTCTTGACATTCTGTTCGCCAAGATCGGTTAGGGTAATACCGAGTTTCCCATCGACATGCTCTTGAACATTGCCGGAGATATTGAGACCGCCAGGCTCGGCCAGCCCTTCGAGCCGCGCGGCGATGTTGACCCCTTCACCGTAGATCGTGCCGTCGCCCTGCTCGATAATATCGCCAAAATGAATGCCGATGCGAAACCGCATCCGCTGCTCGTCGGGCACGTCGGAATCAAGCGTGGCGAGATTTTTCTGCACCGACACGGCACACCGAACGGACTCGATTACGCTATCGAAAACTGCGAGGACGCTGTCTCCCGCGGTATCGACCACTCGGCCGTCGTGGCTATCGACGTCGTCGCGAAAAACCGCCCGGGCGCGCCCCAGGGCGGCGAGGGTGGCTTCTTCGTCGGATCCCATCAGGCGCGAATAGCCTGCAACGTCGGCGGCGAGTACCGCCGCCATACGCCGTCGACCGGTCTGTTCGTCGGAGTTCACGCTCATTCAAGAGCTCCCGATGCCCCGCCTGATGCGAGTGTAGGCGTGCCGCATTTACCCGTCAAACCGCGTCTTTGGCTCCGGCGTTGACGCGGCGGCGAAAGGCGGCGGCGGTGGTGCTGAACTGGCGTTTGAACGCGCGGCTGAAGGCGATGTCCGAGTCATAGCCGACCTTGGCGGCGGCTTGCGCGACCGTCATCGAGTCCATCTGCAGGAACTGGTGCGCGCGGTACATCCGCCATTGCGCCAGGTAGGCCATCGGCGCCATGCCGACGACTGATTTGAAATGCGCCGCGAAGGCGGAGCGTGACATGCCGGCGGCGACCGCCAGCGCCTCGAGGGTCAATCGCTGGTCGAACGCGGCGTGCATCAGCCGCAGCGCCTTGACCAGGCGTGCATCGAACAGGCCGGCCAAGACGCCGGTCGATCGTGGCTGTTTGGCGAAATAGGCCCGGATCACTTGCACCAACATCACCTCGGCGAGCTTTTCGACGACGACGGAGGCGCCCGGGCCGTCATTGTCCAGTTCGCGCATCAAGGTCGGGATGACCGAGTGCAACGTGTCGGGCGGATAATGCTCGAGCGATCCGACATGGACCACCGGCGCGAGTTCGGCGATCAGCGGATGGTCGATGTCGTTGCGATACTCATAGTGACCACAGATCAATTGAGTTGGCGTGTCCCCATGGCCGAACAACGGCGCGTCGGTGTGCAGCGAAGCCTTGTAGTCCTGGCTGGAGACCGGATCGCGGCCGGCCGAGTCGGCGAGGCGATGCGCTTCACCGCGGGGAAACAGGAACACGTCGCCCGGCGCGCCGTGGAAAGTCTGTCCCGCCGCTTCCAGCAAACAGTGTCCGCGCAGCACGACGTGGAACTGGGCGACCTTTCCGCCGCCAAAACTGATCGCCCAGGGCGACCAGAATTCGCGGACGAAATAGACGCAGCTGCGCAATCGAATAAGCCGCAATACGTCGCCAAATACGTCGTTCATCGGTCGTTCCCAATTTCTGGCGTCGAGGGAAGTTACAGCTGTTGCAACGCGGAATCCATTCCTGGGTCGAATTTTGGACTTTGAGTCCCGATTGCTAGACGAACGGTCATTCCAATGCCGAGCGAGGGGCGCATTATCGCCAACTGTTTTAGTCAACCCATAGTCCGGGAGATCAAAGCCATGGCCAACCTGCCCTCGCCGATTCGGCTCATCCGCCAGCTCGTACCCGCCCTTGCCGGTGCGTCTCTCATTCTGTCGACAAGCCTTTCCGCGCAGGCCGAGTCCGCATTCGACGCCAACACGCAAGTCGTATTGCCCGGCTGGCGGCTCGACTTTCAACCGATCAATCCGATGGTCAAGTTCGCCCCGGCTTACGGCGACAGAAACCAGGGCGGCCACGGAACGTTCGGTCGTTTCCCGCCTGGGTTCAGCGCCCCGTGGCACATCCATACCGGCGCCTATCATGCGGTGGTGATCTCCGGTGTCATGAGCAATCCGTTTCGTGACGAGGATGCGCCGCCGACCATGGAGCCCGGGTCATACTGGTATGTTCCGGCCAAGGTCGAGCACGTCACCGCGTGCGTCTCCGACGTTCCCTGCGTTTTCTATTTTTATGCCGATCATGCGTTCGACTTCACCCCCGTCGAATAACTGTCGCTCTGGCTCGGTCGCGGCGGCAAGCGGCGCCGCGACCTAGACGCCGTCCAGGGGCATCATCCCGTTCGTTCCTGCCAAATCCGCCGCCCATCACCACCAGGCCGGAGCGCTTCGCAAGCGCTGTCCGCGCGCGTGGCGAATCTCGCCGTTGGTGGTGGCCGACACCGTTGGTATGGTCTGTGATGAGGGATCCCACCCGAGCTGTCTCCACTGAGAAGATTTCGAGGACACGTAAATGAGCATTACCGCTCTGCTGATCGCCAATCGCGGCGAAATCGCCATCCGGATCGCGCGCCCCGCCGCCGATCTCCGCCTGCGCTCGGTCGCGGTGTACGCCGACGATGATGCCGACTGTTTGCACACCCGGGTCGCCGACCACGCGCAGGCGCTGCCCGGGACCGGCGCCGCCGGCTATCTCGATATCGCGGCGGTGGTGGCGGCGGCCAAGGCGAACGGGTGCGACGCGGTTCACCCCGGTTACGGGTTCCTCGCCGAAAGCGCGGACTTCGCGCGCGCCTGCGCCGAAGCCGGGCTTACGTTCATCGGCCCGAGCGTCGATAATCTCGCCTTGTTCGGTGACAAGGCGCGCGCCCGCGCGGCGGCGAAGGCGGCGAACGTTGCGGTCGTCCGGGGGCTTGATCATGCCGTAACGCTCGCCGAGGCGCGGGGCTTTTTCGAGTCTTTGGGGCCCGGCGGCGCGATGATCGTCAAGGCGGTCGCCGGTGGTGGCGGCCGCGGCACCCGCGCGGTTCTCAGCCCCGCGGACATCGAGGCGGCATATACGCGGTGCCGGTCCGAGGCGAAGGCCGCGTTCGGTCGCGACGAGGTCTATGTCGAGGCGTTTCTGACCCGCGCGCGCCACATCGAGGTCCAGATTCTCGGCGATGGCGCCGGCGGTGTTGCCCACCTCGGCGAGCGCGATTGCAGTATTCAGCGGCGTTACCAGAAAATCGTCGAAATCGCACCGGCGCCCAACCTCGCCGAGGATTTGCGCACTGGAATGATCGAGGCCGCCGTCCGCATTGCGAAAAGCGTCGGCTATGCCAATCTCGGAACCTTCGAGTTTCTCGTCGACACCTCGGCGCGCGACGACGCCCAGCCGTTCGTCTTCATCGAGGCCAACGCGCGGCTGCAAGTCGAGCACACGGTGACCGAGCAGGTGACCGGCGTCGATCTGGTGCAGACCCAGATCCGCCTCGCCGGAGGCGCCTCGCTCGCCGAACTTGGTCTCGCCGATCCGGTGGTCGCGCGGCCGCGCGGCATGGCGATTCAGGCGCGGGTCAACATGGAGACCGTGGCCGCCGACGGCACCGTTCGTCCGGGCACCGGAACACTCGCGGTCTACGAGGCGCCGGGTGGGCCTGGGGTGCGTACCGACGGCTTCGGCTATGCCGGCTATCGCCTCAGCACCGCGTATGATTCGCTGCTCGCCAAGGTGATTTGTCATGCGCCGAGCGGCGATCTCGGTCAGGCGATCGACAAAACCGCGCGCGCGTTGAGCGAATTCCGTATCGACGGCGTCGCGGTCAATCTTGCTTTCCTGCAAGCGATTTTGGCGCATGAGGATTTCGCCGCCTCGCAAGTACACACGCGCTGGGTCGATGACCATTTGGCCGACCTGGCGGACGCGGCCGCGAGCCCGCCGCAACGGTATGTGACCGACGCTGTCGGACAAAACGGCGGATATGCCGGCGCGCGGATCGAGAGCCGGGATCCGTTGGCGCTGTTTGCCCACGACGCCGAGGTCAAATCCCGGGCCGTTGCGGCGAGCGAGACCGGTCCCGCCGGATCAACCGGTCTCGGCGCGCCGATTCAGGGCACCATCGTCTCGATCGACGTCGCGGTCGGCGATGCGGTGAGAAAAGGCCAGCAAGTCGCGGTCGTCGAGGCGATGAAGATGGAGCACGTCATCACCGCCGATCGCGGCGGTATCGTTCGCGACATCACCATGGCGGCCAACGACGTCGTCCGCGAGGGCCATCCGATCGTCTTCATCGAGGCCGCCGAGGGCGCCGACGACGAGGCCGCGGCGATCGCCGGAGACGATCTCGATCTCGACCATATCCGCCCCGATCTCCAGGACGCCATCGACCGCCATGCCTTCACCCTCGACGAGAACCGGCCCGAGGCGGTGGCGAAGCGCCATGGGCGAGGCTTCCGCATGATCCGCGAAAGCGTCGAGCAATTGGTCGATCCCGGGTCGTTCCAGGAATACTGGCCGCTGATCGTCGCCAAGCAACACCAACGCCATGACATCGAGTCGCTGCGCAAAAATACCCCGGCCGACGGCGTGGTCGCCGGAACCGCGACGATCAACGGCGCGCATTTCGACGACGAGGCCGCGCGGGCGGCGGTGGTGGCCTATGATTACACCGTGCTGGCGGGCACCCAGGGCCGGCGCAATCACTACAAGCAGGACCGCCTGTTCGAGCTCGCGAATCGCTTCCGCTTGCCCGTCGTGCTGTTTTCCGAGGGCGGTGGCGGGCGTCCCGGTGACGATGACACGGGGCCGCGCGTCGCCTTCGACACCCATACCTTCACCCAGTTCTGCAAGCTCAGCGGTCTGGTGCCGCTGATCGGCATCAACAATGGGCGGTGCTTTGCCGGCAATACCGCGCTGCTGGCGTGCTGCGACGTGATCATCGCGACCAAGGCCTCGACCATCGCGATGGGCGGCCCGGCGATGATCGAGGGCGGCGGGCTCGGCGTCTATACGCCCGAGGAGGTCGGGCCGATGTCGTTCCAAGTGGCCAACGGCGTAGTCGATATCCTGGTCGAGGACGAGGAGGAAGCGGTCGAGGTCGCCAAGACCTACCTGTCCTAATTCCAGGGGACGATCGACGACTGGGAGGCGCCCGACCAGCGCCGCCTGCGCCATATAGTTCCCGAGAACCGGGTGCGTCTTTACGACATGCGCGAGATCGTCTCGACCATCGCCGATGTCGGCTCGGTGCTCGAGATCCGCGAGAAATTCGGCGTCGGCGTGATCACCGCGTTTCTTCGCGTCGCGGGCCGGCCGATGGGGGTGATCGCCAATAACCCGCATCACCTGGCCGGCGCGATCGATAGCGACGGCGCCGACAAGGGCGCGCGCTTCCTGCAATTGTGCGACGCCTTCGATATCCCGGTGCTGAGCCTGATGGATTGCCCGGGGATCATGGTCGGCCCCGATGCCGAGCGCACCGCGCTGGTGCGTCACAGCGTGCGCATGTTCAACACCGGCGCCAATCTGACGACCCCGTTGTTCGGCGTGGTGGTGCGCAAGGCCTATGGTCTGGGGGTTCAGGCGATGTGCGGCGCCAGCGCGCTGGTCGGATTTTTCACCGTCGCCTAGCCGACCGCCGAATTCGCCGGCATGAACATCGAAGGGGCGGTGAAACTCGGCTATCGCAATGAACTCGCGGACATCGACGACGCCGACGCGCGGCGCGCCGAGTTCGATCGCCGGGTCGAGCAGGCCTACGACACCGCGCGCGCGGTCAACGCCGCCACCGGCGGCGGCCTCGACGACGTGATCGATCCGGCGGAGACGCGAACCTGGATCGTCAACGGTCTCCGCCGGGTGCCCAAACCACCGCCCCGGACCGGCAAAAAGCACGCCTTCATCGACACGTGGTAGGTGCGATCGAGGCCTGAAAGAGCGCGTCAATATGGACATCCGCGCTGTCAATGACCGGAAAGCCGCAATCGCGTCCGTCGAAGGCGAGGAAGAGGTCGGTGCCGGCCAACACCACCGCGCCGGCGCCCTGGTCTCGCACCAGTTTTTCACCGGCTTTGAAGAGCAGCGCGCGCTGGTCGTCGGTCGCGCGTCCCGCCATTGCCATGCCGATATAGGCGTCGTGGGTGGCGTCGAGGTCGGCGCCGAGAGGCGCCACGGTCTCCGCCGAGGTCAGCCCGCCGTAAACACCGGTTTCCATGACGAAGCGTGTCCCCAATAGACCGACGCGCCCGAGGCGTCGGCGCGCGACCTCGGCATCGAGCGCGTCGATCAGATTGATCAGCGGCAGGGGCGAGAGCGCGGCCAACTCGTCGATGCAAAAATGCCCGCCCAACGACGATACCGCCGCGATATCGGCGCCAGCGGCTTGCAAGCGGCCGACCAGCTCCGCGAACACCACGGCCTGGGCATCGGGATTGCCGTCGGTCGCGGTGCGCACCAGATCGCGGATCTGGGCATGCACGATGGTGAGTTCGAGGACGCGATCCGCCTCGGCGTGCGCGCGCACCAGGCCGCGATAATAATATTCCGTGGCCGCCGGCCCGATGCCGCCAATCAAGCCAATATGCATCGTCCAGACTTTCGCTATTTGAGACTGGAACGTCTTGTACCGAGAATGACCTACCGAGCCCAGACCATTCGCCGCGCACGATTTGACAAAGAACGAGCGCGCATAAACGCCTATACTCGCCAACCCACCAAGCAAAAAGAGAATGGGTCATGAAAGCATCGGATTTGTTCGTTGGCTGCCTCGAAGCGGAAGGCGTCGAGTATATTTTTGGCGTTCCCGGCGAGGAAAACGCGGATTTCATGATGTCGCTCGAGCAATCGGATCAGATCAAATTCGTGCTCACCCGTCATGAGCAGGGCGCGGCGTTCATGGCGGAAGTCTATGGCCGTCTCACCGGCCAGGTCGCCGGCTGTCTCGGCACGCTGGGGCCGGGGGCGACCAATTTGATCACCGGGGTCGCCGATTCGAACATGGATCGATCGCCGATGCTGGTGCTCACCGGCCAGGGCTCGACCTCGCGGTTGCACAAGGAGTCGCACCAGATCATGAAAGTCACCGACATGTTCAAGCCGGTGACCAAGTGGGCGACCACGGTCTACAACGCGGAAACCATCCCCGAGATCGTGCGCAAGGCGGTGCGCATCGCGCGCACCGAGAAGCCCGGCGCGGTGCATATCGAGCTGCCTGAGGATATCGCCAAGTGCGAGGTCGACTCGAAGCCGATGGTCCCGCGCCGCTACCGGCGGCCCGGCCCCGACGACAAGATCGTCGATCAAGCGTTCGCGTTGCTGAGCAAGGCCCGCAAGCCGGTGATCATCGCCGGCAACGGGACGATCCGAAAACGCGCCTCCAAACAGTTGCGCGAGCTCTGCGAACAGACCGGCATCGGGGTGCTCAGCACCTTCATGTCGAAAGGCGCGGTCGATATGGATGCCGACACTTGTTTGTATACCATCGGTCTCGGCGCCAAGGACATCCCGACCCTGGCGATCGACGAGGCCGATCTGGTGATCACGCTGGGTTTCGACATGGTCGAATACCATCCCAAACTGTGGAATCCCAACGCCGACAAAACCATCATCCACGCCGATTTTCTGCCCGCGGAGATCGACGAGCACTATCACCCCGAGGTCGAGCTGGTCGGCGATCTGGCGCACACGTTGTGGATGCTGAACGGACGCGTGCGCGAGCGCGGGCTGCCGGCGTTCGACACCGCGACGCGTGACGACGTGCGGCGGCGGATGCAGGACGAGCTGGCGATCCACGCGTCCGACGACACCGAGGGCTCGATCCGGCCGCAAAAAATGCTCTGGGACGCGCGCCAGGTGATGGGGGCGGAAGACATCCTGCTCTCCGATGTCGGCGCCCACAAGATGTGGATCGCCCGGCACTATCATTGTCATGAGCCGAACACCTGCCTGATCCCCAACGGCTTCTGCTCGATGGGCTTCGCGCTACCCGGTGCGATCGCCGCCAGCATGATCTTTCCCAACCGCAAAATTCTCGGCATCGCCGGCGACGCGGGATGCCTGATGAACGTGCAGGAAATGGAGACCGCCAAGCGACAGAAGACCAATCTGGTGATGCTGGTCTGGGAAGACCGCCAGTACGGCCTCATCGTGTGGAAACAGCAGGCCCAGTTCGGCCGTCATACCGATCTATCGTTCGACAATCCGGACTGGTTGCAGCTCGCCGCGGCCTTCGGTTGGCACGGCCATTTCGTCACCCGCAGCGCCGATTTTGCCGCCGTGCTGGCCGGCGCCTTCGAAGAAGACGGCCCAAGCCTGGTGGTCGCGCCGGTGGACTACCGCGAAAATATGCTTTTGAACGAGCGCCTGGGAGAGCTAACCGAGCCCAGCCCGGCTACCGGGTGATTGTGTGGCTTTGCTAAGGGGAAGCGCAATGCAGTGATTAAATCACTGATATAACACGACTATTTTTCTCGCTGATGGCTATTCTTTACCACCGTGTTACCTTATTGAGCGACCATTCGGACTATCCTTACGCTGAGCGGCGACGCCACAATATGCGCTCCGCCCGCATCATGTCCGCGTCTAAACGTGTTGCGCGCATGGCCTATCTTCGTTTGTAGCGGGAGCCGCTTCCCCGCCACTTTCTAACGTCTAGGCGGCAACTTTCATCCATTGGCCGGTCGCGTCCTCTTCCAGCGTCAACTGGGCATTCAGATCGTCTATCTTATCGAGTAGCGCCACAACTTCATGGGCCGTGTCGTCGCCAAGTTTTGTCAGGGCGAAGAAAAAGCGTAATGCTCTGTCGGCGGTCTCTGAGATAGGCTCATCGTGCGCACCTTCCCAACGCGCTACGCTGGCGCGTGATTTACCGAGAATGTTCCCCAAACCCTCTTGAGAGATGCCCAGCATGGAGCGCAAGAAGCGGACTTCTTGGCCACCGATCCGCCCTTCGCTGGTAACGACGGCGTGCGCGATCACTTCGTGTAGCTGGTCCGCAGCGGTGATTGATACTCCAGGACCATCAGGCGTGTCGTGGCGTGTGAACCCATTCGCCAACCACACGTAATCAAGTCCGCTCTCGGTGTAGTGGTAAGGCTCGTTTTTCATCCCTGATCCATCCATTCGACGGTTTTCACAAATAGCTTTCCTTCCGCTCGATATACAATGGTCACAATGCCAGCGGCTCTCCCGCCCGGCATGAGCTTTTCCATTATTACGACCCAGTTACCCGCATCGTCTCGTCGGGGTGCTTCATTAACCTGCCCGGTTCGCGGTATATCAT
>JAKZSU010000261.1:0-10583 GCA_047517485.1 Alphaproteobacteria bacterium | reverse complement strand
ACACGAAGCAGCGCGGGTCCCTCCTATGGACTACCGGGTCAACCCCCCAACACCGCGTACCGCATAACATTAAGTGGACTAGTTTTGCTCCGCCCGGGTGGACTAATTTTGCTCCGCCGTTGACAATTGAGCTCGCAATTGGCAATGGTCTCGGGGTCGCCCTGGTCTCGGGACGCGCTGACACCCTTCTCATTGAACAGGATCGCGTTCTCGAAATCTCCGCACTCGGCATGCAGCCAGCCCAAGGAATTCAAAAACCGGTTGCGAAGGACATCATTTCCCAGCTTCTCCGCGATCGCCAGTCCCTCCGAGAAGGCCGCAAGCCCCGCCTCGTAGTTACCCCTAGAAACGAGGGGGAGTCCAAGTGTGAACAGCGCCATCGCCAGGGGAAAGGAAAAATTGTGGGCACGGGCAATGCCGACCGCTTCGGTGGCCATGGACACCGATGCGTCATAGTTATCTTGCCATCGGTCGAGGACGGAAAGCATTGCCGCAGATGATGACTGGTGAAAGGCCGCGCCCGCCGAGCGGCTCCGCTCGTGCGCCTGTCCGAGATTGGTTCTCGCCTCCAGGAGGTGACCGGTGACGGTTTGCACGAATCCGGTCGTGAACTGTCCCGCCGCTATGAGTTCCTCAGAGCCGACGGCGCGCGCGATCTCCGTAACTCGCCTCGACTCAGAGAGTGATCGCTCGAACTTGTGCCCATACAACGAAGCGAAAGCCATCCCCGCCAGTGCTGATCCCTCGCCCAACGGGTTTGCGAGTTGGTGCGCTATGTCGGCGGCCTTCTCGTTCTCGGCATGGGCGCGATCGAAGTCGCCGACCAATATAAAAAGGCTGGCCTTCTTTTCGTGCAATGCTCCCTCTTTTGACGCAATTCCCTCCTGCCCGCTTTGCACCAAGGCCTCGATGGCTTGGTCGCAAAGCTCAATCGCATCGTGTGCGGCGAACGATGCCGCCGCGTGGTCGGCAGCCTTCTCGAAGTAATCGGCCGCCTTGGGCCAGTCCTCCGCCCGGCCGAAATGATAGCCGAGCACTGCAAAATTCTCAGCCAGCCGATCCGCATACAGCTCCTCGATCGCGTCGCCGACGCTCCGGTGCAGCACCCGGCGCTGCTCTGCGAGCAGCGAGCCGTAGGCGACCTCGTGGGTGAGCGCGTGCTTGAACATGTAGGCGAGCTCTGGATGGAGCGTCTTCTCGTAGATCAGCTTGATGCCCTGGAGAACGCGGAGAGCCTCGGACGTGCTCCCTCGTATGTCGGCGATGCGATCGAGCAGGCGCTGGGTGAACTCGCGGCCGATTACCGAGGCCAACTGGAGGGTGCGCTTGGGCTCGTCCTCGAGGCGGTCGATGCGCGAGGCCAGCACCCCGTGGATAGTGTCGGGGACGACGATGCGCTCGAGCGATTCGCCGAGCACCCATTGGCCGCCCTCCCGCCGGATTGTGCCGGTCTCGCGCAGCGACTTGATCACCTCCTCGACGAAATACGGGTTGCCCTCGGCCTTGCCGAGCACCAGCGCGCGCAGCGCTTCGGGCAAGTCGGCTGAGGTAAGAACCGCCCCGGCCAGCTCAGCCGACTCGGCCTCCGAGAAGCTCTGCAAGGCGAGCCGCGTCACATAGGTCCGCTCGCCGACCGGCGCCGGATAGCCCGTGCGCAAGGTGAGGAGGAAGAGCACGCGGCTTCGAGGGACGCTGTCGAGGAGAGTGTCGAGGAACGCCTTGGTCGCGGTGTCCGACCAATGCAGGTCCTCGAACACCAGCACCTGGGGCTTTAGGTCCGCGGCCCGCAGCAGCAGCTGGCGCAGCGCCTCGAACAACTCGCCACGACGGAGCCGAGGGTCCATCCGATGGATAGGGTCCTCGGGGCTCGCCGCGCCAAGAAGATAGTGCAGATATCCAAGCGTCGGTTCGAGATCCTCGCCAACCCGCGCTACGCCGTCGGCGACCTTCTCGCGGATCGTCGTCGCCGCGTCCCGGTCGTCGATCCGGAAGTTTCGCCGCAGCATATCGATCAATGGATGGTAGGCCATCGATTGTCCGAATGAGATGCACCTTCCCTCGAGCCATACCGCGCGGTCGCCGATCCGCCGCCTGAACTCCATCACCAGGCGCGACTTGCCGATCCCGGCGTCGCCGACCAAGGTCACGACTTGGCCGTGCCCCGCCTCGGCCTCCCCCAGGCGCTCCTCGAGTTCGGCCAGATCGCGCGCGCGTCCAACGAACGGCGTCAGCTCCTCGATGCGGATGGCTTCGAGCCGCGTCCGTGCCTTCCCGAGTTCGCTCAGCTCGAAGACCCGGACCGGCTCGGTGAGGCCCTTAACCTGGACCTCGCCGAGAGGTGCGACATCGACTAGGCCCTCGACCAGACGCAAGGTGTCGCCCGTGAGCTGGATGCTACCCGGCTCCGCGAGCTGCTCCATTCGCGCCGCCAAGTGGGTCGCCACCCCTACCGCCGAGTAGCTCATGGTCAGGTCGTTGTTGATGGCGCGGACCACCACCTCGCCCGAGTTCAGGCCCACCCTCAGTCGAGCAAAACGAGCGGGTGAGTCGGGCGCGCTTTCCTCGACGCGCCGCCGTGCCGCTTCCTTCATGTCGAGGGCAGCACGACACGCCCTCAACGCGTGGTCCTCGTGCGCGATGGGGGCGCCAAAGATGGCCATGATCCCGTCGCCCATGACATCGTTCACCGTGCCCTCGTAGGTGTGCACGGCATCCATCATGACGTTCAGCAGAGGGTCGAGCAGCGCCCGGGCATCCTCGGGGTCGAGTTCCTGGATGATCTCGGTCGATCCCTTGATGTCGGCGAAGAGAATCGTGACCTGCTTGCGCTCGCCCTCGATCGTAGATCGGGCGCTCAGGATCTTTTCGGCGAGTGACGCTGGCGTGTAGTCAGCCGGCGACGTTGGGCGAGCTTCGGTTTTCGCATCGGCAATTTCGCGCAGGTCACGTGCCGCCTTGAGCAAGGCCTTGCGCGGTCCCATGGGCAGCCCGAGTTTTTCGAGATCGGAATCGTCCAACTCGGGGACATGGTCCAGCCTGATTTTCTCAGCCTCGAACGCCTCGACATATTCGCCAAGGCCGAGCCCTTCGAGCCAATCTCCGATGCCAGACATCGCGCCCCTCCTGCGTGCAGCTTACACGCAGTGTATTCCCGTTGCAGTTACTGCGTGGAAGGGGCGCATATGATGAAGTGGACGGCTCCCACTACCGGCATCGCGATGTGCCACGGTGCGGTGTCTTTTCGCGGGCCGAGAATGTCGGGTATTGGCTAATCCTTACCAATCAGACCAAGGCCGATTATAGTCCGGTGTTGAATGAAACCCCGACTATCAGCGTTATTTGGGCATCTCAGCCTGAAACCGCGCGAGAAATTGGCTCGGCGTCGACCGTCAGGTGTCGATCGAAGCCGCGAAATTAGAGGCGCGATCATCGTCGGTGCCGAAATTTATTTCTCCTATACTCGCTCGACGTCCAAGTGCGAGTCGTGACCCGTATAAATCCTGCTCGGCGGGCATCAGGGCCAACTTTCTTGAATGAGTCACTCTTCCCGCGACCCCACCTCACAATACCCCCACCGCCAAACCCCCACCACATTGAATCGCCCGGGGCGAGCCGATAGACTGCGCCGAATCGAACCGGTGACCGGCGCGCCGCACGGCATCGCATAGTCAAGCAAGTCGAGAGTGAGATCGGATGAGAGGCTTCACGCGTTTTCTTCTGCTGCTGATACTCCTCGGCATCATCGGCGGCGGGGTGTTCATGGCGATGTGGGACATTCCGGCGCCGACGGCGACGATTCAAAAACCGATCGACGATGACCGCCTGCCGCGTTGACCGGCTGATCGCGCTCGGCGTTCTCGCCTGTGCCGCCCTCGCCGGGTCGGTCGCACCGGTCGCACAAGTTGCACTGGTCGCGCCGGTCGCGGCGCAGGACGAGGAGGCGGCGCCGCTCGCGCCGCCGCCGACCCTGGAAGAAGTGCTCGATTTGTTCGAAACGGCGCCCCCCGATGCGGCCACCGTCGAGTCGCGTCCAGTGGGACCTGACCCGGTCACACGCGATACCGCGCCGTTGCCCGAGGCCGCTCCGCTCACCATCGAAACCACCCCGCTCGTTCTCGACCCCGCGCTGGAGACCCCGTTACCCGCCGTGGCCGAACCACCCACGCCGAACGCGGCGGACGGGACAAAGCCTATCGAATCCGCCCCGGCCGGTGCCGGCGTCACCGTCGGGCGGCTTGATGATGTGACCACCGAATCGGTCGGCACCTTGACCAGCGACAACGGCGGGTTTGGGCTCGATATTTGGCGCGACAGCGACGGCGCGGCCTTGCTCGACGTGTTGGCGCGATTGCCGGTTTCGGCGCGCTCGCCGGCGATGCATGGGCTGGCGCGCCGGCTGTTGTTGTCGGCGGCGGAAGCGCCGCGCGGGCTCGATGTTCCCGGCGCCTTTCTCGCGGCGCGCATCAACGCATTATTGCGGCTCGGCGCGTTCGACGATGTCCTCGAGCTCGCCGACCTGGTGCCGCTGAGCGCGCTTACCGACGCGGTGCGGCAGGGGGTCGCCGACGCGCTGTTCTGGACCGGCGACGCGGCCGCGGCCTGTCAGATGACGCGCGCCCAGGTGCGCATCAGCGCGACGCTGTATTGGCGCAAGGCGTTGGTCTATTGCCAGGCGCGCGACGGCCAGGTCGATGCCGCCGGGCTGTCGTTGTCGCTGTTGTTCGAACAAGCCGGCGCCGACGATGCCGCCTTCCTCGCCGCCGCCGCGAAGCTCGTCGGTCAGCTCGATAGCGCCGAGCCCGCGCTCGGCGACGGCTTGTCGTTCGCCACCACGATCGCCGCCGAAATCGACGCCCTCGGGGCGCCCGTTGATTTAGAAGAGTCCGAGGACGCCGACGCTTCCTCCGCCGCCAATTTCACCGCTGGGCCCGCGGCCCTGAGGGCTTTGGCGATGCATCCCGAGATCGCGCTGGAAGTGCGGCTGTGGGCCGCCGAGGCGGCGGCGGCGATCGGTGCGCTTGCCCCGGCGGAGCTCGCCGTCGCGTATCTCCGTCCCGCCTTCGCCGACGACGAGTTGGTCGATCCGCTGCGCGTCGCCGGCGATGCCCCCGATGCGCTCGGCCGCGCGCTGTTGTTTCAGTCGAGCCGGCAGCAGTTGGCGCCGGACTTGCGCGCGGCGGTGCTCGCGGCGTTGTTCGCGCCCAGTCCGCATGATGGTCCCGACCGGGGTCCGGGGTTCGGTCCGGTGGCGCGCGCGACCGGGGTCTCGCTGCTCACCGTGGCACCCGACGAGACGGTGATCTGGTTTGCCTCGGATGCGCTGCCGGCGTTGATCGCCAACCGGCGCTATGAGACCGCGCAGGCGTGGTATCTCGCGCTCGCCGAGCACGCGGTCACCGATCCCGAGGCGCTGGGCGCGCAGTTGGCGGTGTTGCCGTTGCTCGCCGCGGCCAGAGTGGGCATCGGGCGCAATTGGGACCCGGCGATGGCGGTGCGGTGGTGGCGGGGGCTGCCCGCCAGCTATGACCAGGCGGCGCGGGTGGTGGTGGCGACGCCGGTGTTCATGGTGCTCGATGCGCTCGGGCTTCGCATGGGACCCGAGGCGTGGGCGCTCTATCGTTCCGCACCCGAAACGATTGTCGCCACCGTGCCCAATGTCGGTATTCGTTTCGCGATGCGCGACGCGGCGCGCGCGCGGCGCGTCGGCGAGGCGGCGTTGTGGGCCTTGGTCGCGCTCGGGCCGGGTGGTCCGGCGACCGCCGATCCGATCGCGCTGGGATCGGTGATCCGCAGTTTGCGCGCGGTCGGTCTCGGCGACGACGCCCAGGCCCTCGCCCTCGAATCACTGATCGAGAGGGGGCGGTGAGCACCCCCCCGGGCGATGCCGTTCTGCTCGAGCGTTTTGTCGAAATGCTGATCGCCGAACGCGGCGCCGCGGCCAATACGGTTGCCGCCTACCGCCGCGACCTCGAGGACTTCGCCGATTTCCAGCGGCGCGGCCCGCGGCCGGTGGCGGGTGCCGACAGTGGCGACCTCCGCGGTTATCTCGGTGACCTCGCGCGGCGCGGCTTGGCGCCTGGCACCGCCGCTCGGCGGCTCTCGACCTTGCGGCAATATTTCGGATTTTTGGTCGCCGAGGGGGTGCGCGGCGATGATCCCGCCGCGGTGCTCGATGCGCCGGTGCGCGGCCGGCCGCTGCCGAAAATTCTCAGCGAGGACGAGATCGAGCGCCTGCTCGCCGCCGCCCACCGCCATGACGGCGCCGCCGGTCTTCGCCTGATCGCCTTGGTCGAGATACTCTATGCCACCGGCTTGCGGGTCTCCGAACTGGTCGGCCTGCCGCTGTCGGCGCTCGAAGGCGACGGCCGGCTGCTGCTGGTGCGCGGCAAGGGGGCCAAGGAGCGCCTGGTGCCGCTCGGCGAACCGGCGGCGGAGGCGATCGCGGCGTATCGCGAGAGCCGCGCCGGTTCGGAACAGTCGCCATGGCTGTTCCCCTCGCGCGGCGCCCAGGGTCATCTCACGCGGCGCCGGCTCGGCCAGTTGCTCAAGGCGCTGGCGGCGGACGCCGGCATCGATCCCGCCAAGGTCTCGCCGCACGTGTTGCGCCACGCCTTCGCCAGTCATCTCCTAGCCCACGGCGCGGATCTCCGCAGCGTCCAGGCGATGCTCGGCCACGCCGACATCTCGACCACCCAGATTTATACCCACGTCCTCGCCGCCCGGCTCGATGCGCTGGTGCGCACCCACCACCCGTTGGCCCATTGAGCCCCAGGAGAATGTTATGAGTTTCACCATCGCCGAGCCGGCGCCGGCTCGTCTCAACCGCAGCGAACTCGCGGTCCCCGGCAGCCGCGTCGAACTGTTCGAAAAGGCGGCGGCCTCGGCGGCCGACATGGTGTTTCTCGATCTCGAGGACGCGGTGGCGCCGAGCGACAAGGCGCGCGCGCGCACCAACGTCATCGCCGCGATCAACGACGTCGATTGGGGGACCAAGACTCTGTCGCTCAGGATCAACGGTCTCGACACCCATTACATGTACCGCGACGTGATCGACGTGCTCGAGCAGTCCGGCGAGCGGCTCGACCTGATGATGATCCCCAAGGCGGGGACCGCCGCCGATATCTACGCGCTCGACATGCTGGTCACCCAGATCGAGACCGCCACCGGGCGGCGCAAACGGATCGGCTTCGAGATGATTATCGAATCCGCCCTCGGCATGGCCAATGTCGACGCCATCGCGGCGGCGAGCCCGCGCAACGAGTCGCTCCATTTCGGCGTCGCCGACTACGCCGCCTCGACCAAGGCGCGCACCACCTCGATCGGCGGCCCCAACAAGAACTACGGCGTGCTGACCAACGGCGCGGAGGGGGAGACGCGCGACTACCATTGGGGCGACATGTGGCACTACGCGATTTCGCGCATGGTGGTGGCGGCGCGGGCCAACGGCTTGCGGCCGATCGACGGGCCGTTTGGTAACTTCAAGGACGCCGACGGCTATCGCGCCCAGGCGTTTCGCGCCGCGGTGCTCGGCTGCGAAGGCAAATGGGCGATCCACCCGAGCCAGATCGGTCTCGCCAACGAAGTGTTCAGCCCGTCCGAGGAGGACGTCGCCCAGGCCAAACGTATTCTCGAAGCGATGGAACAGGCGATCGCAGACGGGGTCGGCGCGGTGGCGCTCGACGGCCGGCTGATCGACATCGCCTCGATCAAGCAGGCCGAGAACCTGGTTAAGCAAGCCGAAACCATTGCGGCGGCAGAATAATACCAAGGATTATTGATAATGACCCTTGGTATAAGGCGCGTGCGCACGAATCATGGTAGGCTAATCCGATGAATACCTTTCTGGACTTCGAGAAGCCGATCGCCGAGCTCGAAGGAAAGATCAAGGAGTTGCGGCACATCAGCGACAATGGCGAGCTCAACATTGTCGATGAGGTCGCGCGCCTGCAGTCCAAGGCCGAACGGCTGCTCAAGCAGACCTATTCGAAGCTGACGCCGTGGCAGAAGACGCTGGTGGCGCGCCATCCCGATCGCCCGCACCTGTCGGATTATCTCGACGCCCTGATCGAGGATTTCTCAGCCCTCGCCGGGGACCGGACGTTTGGCGAGGACTCGGCGATCGTCGGCGGACTGGGCCGTTTCCGGGGCTATTCGGTGGTGATTATCGGCAACGAGAAAGGCGCCGACACCGAAGGCCGGGTGCAGCACAATTTCGGCATGGCGCGCCCCGAGGGCTATCGCAAGGCGGTGCGTCTGATGGATCTGGCGGAACGGTTTTCGCTGCCGGTGATCACCCTGGTCGACACCCCGGGCGCCTATCCCGGGATCGGCGCCGAGGAGCGCGGCCAAGCGGAAGCGATCGCGCGCTCGATCGAGAAATGTCTCGACATCCGCGTGCCCTTGGTCAGCGTCATCGTCGGCGAGGGCGGCTCCGGCGGGGCGATCGCGCTCGCCGCCGCCAACCACGTCGCGATGCTGGAGAACGCGATCTATTCGGTGATCTCGCCGGAAGGCTGCGCCTCGATCCTGTGGCGCAGCGCGGAGAAGGCGCAGGACGCGGCGGAGGCGCTGCGTCTCACCGCGCAAGACCTCCTCAAGATCGAGATCGTCGATACGGTGATCCCCGAACCGGTCGGCGGCGCGCACCGCGATCCAAAAGCGGTGCTGGGCGCGGTCGGCGACGAAATCGAAAGCGCGCTACGAGGACTGCTCGGCTTCTCCGGCGAAGAACTGCGCGCCCGGCGCCGGGAGAAATTCATGGACGTCGGCCGCAGCGGGCTGGCCTAGCGCAGCGGTATTCAGTCTCGATCCCTTAAACTCCGTTACTAAACCGTCCGCGGGAGGATTAGGCTGTGTCCATCAGTGCGAGCGTTGCGCGACCTTCAGACCACGAGACCCACGCCGGCATGCCGCCCGGCAACGGGACCGGCGATGCCGGGACCGACGAGACGATAATCGCGGCCGGCGCGCCGGACGGGGGCCCGAACGGGGCGGTGACGGATATATCGCCGAACTTGGTCAACGGCGCGGCAGCGGATAGTACGCCGGTCGTGGACCCGGGCACCGACGCCAAACCCACCCCGGCCGCGGCCGCGGCGCCTAATATGTTTGCCAGCGCGGTGTGGCTGATGATGGCCTCGCCCAAGCACCGGCATCTGTTTTTGGAGGACCTGCAATGGCGGTTGATCCCGCCGTTGATGCTGCGCCAGTTCCGCCTGTTCCAGAAGGACAATAAGCCAATCGCGTTCGCCACTTGGGCGCTGTTGTCGGACGAGGTGGCGGCGCGGCTTGGCGACACCGGCGGTAATGGCGACGGTGGCAATTCGGGCGAGGGCGACACGCCCCGCTCCGACATCCGCCTCAGGCCCGCCGAATGGCGCTCGGGCACGCGGCCGATCCTGGTCGACGTGGTGGCGCCGTTTGGCAATGCCGAGGCGGTAGCCAAGTTCGTGCGCGAGACGGTGCTTGGAGCTGGTAGGGTTCAATCCAGCGACGATGCCGAGGCCGAGACCGCCGCACCCGACAGCTAGAGCCGCGATCCGCTAAACTTCGTCAATGAACCGGCCGCGGGAGGGTTTGGTTGTGTCCATCAGTGCCAGCGTAGCGAGACCTTTAGACCACGAGACCCATGCCGGCGCCGGCGGGGCCGGGGCGGATCAAACGGTGATCGCCGCCGACGCGCTTCGCGACGTGGCGGGCGCGGCGATCGTCGGCGCCAACGGCGCGGCGTCGGATATCACGCCGGACGCGGACGCGGGCACCGACGCCAAACCCACCCCGGCCGGGGATCCGGCCCCTGATGCCAGTGCGGCAACGCACCCTAATATGTTTGCTAGTGCGGTTTGGCTGATGATGGCGTCGCCCAAGCACCGGCATTTGTTCGTGGCCGACCTGCAATGGCGGCTGATCCCGCCGCTGATGCTGCGCCAGTTCCGGCTGTTCCAGAAGGACGGCAAGCCGACGGCGCTGGCGACTTGGGCGATGGTGTCGGACGAGGTGGCGGCGCGACTTGGGGGCACTGACGGCGGTGGCACGTCGGGCGAGGGCGGCACGCCCCGTTCGGACCTACGGCTCAAGCCGGCGGAATGGCGCTCGGGCACGACGCCGATCCTGGTCGACGTGGTGGCACCGTTCGGCAATGCCGAGGCGGTGGCCAAGTTCGTGCGCGAGACGGTTTGGGCGAAATTGGACAACAATGTAAATCATCCAGGCGTATTGGATTCGGATAAAGCATGAACCGCGAAATTTTCATTGTGCAAGACGCAACCAATTTCGGAGAGCGGCATGCTTGCCGAGTTGATGACTGCATTGCCGGATTAGCAAGGTTGACGGGCACGCAATATAAAGGGGGAAGAGCATCTGATGGCGTCCTAATGGAGGACATGCCGCTAGTTTACTCTGACTTCGAACGTCAGAAAAAATGGCGCAAACCAAAAGAAAAATCCTTTCCTATCCGGTTTACACCCACACCCACTAGGGCTAGAATGGGCGCAAACCGGATATAGGGGAGCGCGCCATGGATGTTCTCGACCGCGCCGATCTCCCATTCCCGCATTCGCTACCCGAGTTCCAGCGACTTTTCC
>JAKZSU010000260.1:0-8143 GCA_047517485.1 Alphaproteobacteria bacterium | reverse complement strand
GACGCGACCGACCGGCGCCCTGTGGACAAGTGGACAGCCGCTCCGCGCCCGACCACTTCCCCACAGGGCCAGCAACCGCAACAGAAGCGGTCAACTCATATGGTACATAAACCGGTCAACTCAGAATGTTCTCGACAGCCGTGATCGAGCAGGCGTGCCAATTCAGCTCTAAGCTGATATGGTCGTTTGTTGAATCGCTCACTCCAGACCCCATATAGGGGTGCGAGCGAATAATGTTTTGAACTGTGAGGATCTGGCGGTATGGCGTTTGAACGCGGCCCGGTGATACAACGCGCCGGCACGGCGGCCCGTGCTGATATCGACGAAGGTCTGCGCGCCTTCATGCTCAAGATTTACAATTACATGTGTCTCGCGCTCGGGGTGACCGGCGCGGTGGCGATGTTCACCGCATCGTCCGAGACCATGATGCAGGCGATATTCACCACGCCTCTCGCGTACGTGGTGATGTTTTCGCCGCTGGCCTTTATCCTGGTGCTCAGCTTCGGCATCAACAAGCTCAGCACCGGCGCGGTGCAAGCGATTTTCTGGGCCTTCGCGGCGACCATGGGCTTGTCGATGGCGTCGATCTTCATGGTCTATACCGACGCAAGCATCGCCAAGGTGTTCTTCATCACCGCCAGCGTGTTCGCGGCGATGAGCCTGTACGGCTACACCACCAAGCGCAGCCTGGCGGCAATGGGCGCGTTCATGTTCATGGGGCTGATCGGCATCATCATCGCCATGGTGGTCAACATGTTCATGCAATCGAGCGGCCTTGAGTTCGCGATCTCGATTCTCGGCGTGTTGATCTTCACCGGCTTGACCGCGTGGGACACTCAGAAGCTCAAGATGATCTACATCCAAAGCGATGGCACCGCGGCGACCGAAAAGACCGCGATCTATGGCGCGTTGACGCTCTATCTCGACTTCATCAACTTGTTCTATTTCCTGTTGATGCTGCTCGGCAATCGCGACTAACGCAAAAGTCGTTGCAAACGAAAAACCCCCGGCGATCAAATCGCCGGGGGTTTTTCTTTGCCGAGTCGCCTACCAGATCACCCTGCCTTGGCAGGGTGGCAAGCGCGACCGCGCGCCCGAGCCGATGCGAGGCCAGCCTGCGTGGCACCTGAACGCCCTTTAAAATCAACCGGACTGCGCGATGCGCGGGCCGGCAAGCGCGACCGCGCGCCCGAGCTTATGCGAGGAAAGCCCGCGTGGCGCTTGAACGCAATCATTCACGATGAGGATTGCTCATCGCGAATGAAAGAGTCTAGCGCCCGCGCTTCACGCTGATGTCGCGCACCGCGTAGTCGCCGCCGCGATTGCTGAAGGCGATCCCGTCGAACGGGTCGCGCAGCCGGGTGTCGGTCACCTCGATCAGCTGGGTGCCGTCGAGCGCCACCGTCATTACTCCGGCCACCGAGCGGTTCCAGTCGATTACGTGGAGCCGGCCGTCCTCGAGATCGATCTTGCCGTCGTGATAGGCGATCACCGCATGCTGGCCGCGGGCGACGCGCATCAGCCGCAACCCGCTCTGGCCGCCCGGGGTATAGGCCAGCTGATAGCCCCAACCGTCTTGCGGCGACACTTGGTACGCGGCGACGCGAAGTTCGCCATAGCGGGCGCGCGAGGTGATCTCCATGCGCAACGAGAACGCGTTGGGGACGCCGATCGCCACTTGTACATCCGCCGGCACCGCATCGGCGCCCGAGGTCTGCGGCTGTTGTTGCGGCGGCGCCGTCTGCTGGCTATCGCCCGAGCTATCTTTATTGCGACCCGACAGGTTATCGAGAAGGTCGCCGAGAATGGCCTCGGCCAAATCGTCGCTCGAGCGGCGCGGCGGTTCGGGTTCGGGCTCGGTCGCGGCGACCGGGCTGGCCGCCGGCGCGGCGACCACCGAGCGCAGGCCGACCGCGTTCTCCACCCACCACCGGCCGCTGGTCACCGTCCATTCGGTACCGCTGGTATAATCGCCGTCGCGGAAATCGTCGCTGATCAGGTCGAGCGGCGCGGTGTCGTCAAACGCGTTCGCCAGCGCCTTGAGATCGTCGAGAAAGCGCGGATCCGCGGCGCGCGCCTGCTCGGCCTCGTCGACCAGATCGCGTAGCGCCTTGACCATGTCCTGGGTCGAGCCCGCGGCGCCGTCGTTCCAGCTCTCGTATCGTGTCGATTCCTGAGCCGATCCCGGCCCGCTAATCAGGATCGCCAGCGACAGGCATGTCCCGGCGAGCAATGCTGCTTTTTTCATACCACCTATTTAGCACGCTCGGCGGCGATCGACAGAGGCTTGCCACAAAACCAGGTTGCCGCAACGCATCGTCGGCGCCACTATGCCGCGGCAACGCCATAACAGAGGAACAAGGCCGGATACCATGACTGGGCGATATAAGCAGGAGACCACGCGCGCGCTGGCCGATCCCGAAGGGTTTTGGGGCGAACAAGCCGAGCGGGTTCACTGGACCAAGCGCTGGGACCGGGTTCTCGACGACAGCAATCCACCGTTCTACCGCTGGTTCCCGGGCGGCGAGCTGAACACCTGCTACAACGCGCTCGATCGTCATGTCGAGGCTGGCCGCGGCGATCAGGCGGCACTGCTCTACGACAGCCCGGTCACCGATACCATTACCCATTTCAGTTATCGCGAATTCCGCGACTTGGTCGCGGTGTTTGCCGGCGCGCTGGCCGCGCAAGGCGTGCGCAAGGGCGACCGGGTGCTGATCTATATGCCGATGGTGCCGCAAGCGGTCATCGCGATGCTCGCCACCGCCCGGCTCGGCGCGGTGCATTCGGTGGTGTTTGGCGGCTTCGCGGCGAACGAATTGGCGATCCGTATCGACGACGCCAAGCCGGTGGTGGTGGTCGCCGGGAGCTGCGGCATCGAGCCCGGCCGCCTGGTTGCCTACAAACCATTACTCGACGAGGCGATCGATATCGCCACGCATAAGCCGGCGCGCTGCATACTTTTTCAGCGGCCGCAGCTCGAAGCCGACCTGGTCGCCGGCCGCGACATCAGCTGGGCGGACGCGGTGGCGGATACCGCGCCGCACGCATGCGTGCCGGTGGCGGCAACCGATCCGCTCTACATTCTCTACACCTCGGGCACCACCGGCGTACCCAAGGGCATCGTCCGCGACAATGGCGGTCACCTGGTCGCGCTGAGCTATTCGATGAAGGCGATTTACGATGTCGAGCCTGGCGATGTTTTCTGGTCGGGCAGCGACGTCGGTTGGATCGTCGGCCACTCCTACATTGTCTACGCGCCGCTGTTCCACGGCTGCACCACGGTGCTCTACGAAGGCAAACCGGTCGGCACCCCCGACGCCGGGGCGTTCTGGCGGGTCATCGCCGAGCACAAGGTCAAGGTGCTGTTCGCCGCGCCGACCGCGTTCCGCGCGATCCGCCGCGACGACCCGAAGGCCGAGTTGATGGCGAAATACGACATGAGCGCGTTCAAATACCTGTTTCTCGCCGGCGAGCGCCTCGATCCGGATACCCTGGAATGGGCCGAAGCCCAACTCGGCGTGCCGGTCATCGATCATTGGTGGCAAACCGAAACCGGGTGGCCGATCTGCTCCGATATGGCCGGTCTCGACTTGGTCGCGGTCAAACCGGGATCCGCGACTTTCCCGGTGCCGGGGTATGATTTGCACGTGCTCGACGATTCCGGCAATCCGGTCGCACGCGGCAAGACCGGCGCATTGGCGATCAAATTGCCGCTGCCGCCGAGCTGCCTCGCCACGCTCTGGCATAACGATCAAGGTTATATCGACTCGTACCTGACGGAATTTCCCGGTTACTACCAATCCGGCGACGCCGGTTATATCGACGACGACGGCTACGTCTTCGTCATGTCGCGCACCGACGACATCATCAACGTCGCCGGCCACCGTCTGTCGACCGGCGGGATGGAGGAAGTCCTGGCGCGTCACGCCGATGTCGCGGAGTGCGCGGTGATCGGCGTCGCCGACCAGCTCAAGGGCGAATTGCCGCTCGGCATGGTGGTGCTGCAGGCGGGGGTCAACCGGCCGCCCGAGGAAATCGTCGCCGATGTCGTGCAAATGGTGCGCGACGGCATCGGCCCGGTCGCCGCGTTCAAGGTCGCGGTGGCGGTCAAGCGCCTGCCCAAGACCCGGTCGGGGAAAATCTTGCGCGGCACGATGAAGAAAATCGCCGACGGGACGGCGTGGAAAATGCCCGCCACCGTCGATGATCCGGTGATCTTCGACGAAATCGCCGACGATTTGAAGACCGTCGGATATCCGCGCGCGTGAGCGAACCTACGGGTCCTGAGAATCTTCGCGTCTACGGCGTTTTGATCCGCGACGGCCGCCCGCTGATCAGCGCCGAACAAGTCGCGGGTCGGGCGATCCTCAAATTTCCCGGCGGCGGGGTCGAGCCCGGCGAGTCGCCGGAGCAGGCGTTGGTTCGCGAATTCGCCGAGGAATGTGGCCTGAGCGTGGTTCCGGGTGCGTTGCTGCACGGGCCGGGAACGCTGTTCAGCCCGTGGACCCACGCGAACTACACGCCACTCTATTACGCGGTTGCCGGCGGCGGAGATCCGCTGGTTCCCAACCATGAACCGCTGGAAATCAGTTTCATGGATCCCGCTGTCGCGGTCGCCAGCGGCAAGATGGCGGAGCCGGAAAAAATCGCCCTGGCTCGGGCCTTAATGGCCGACCGGATCAGCGGTTGAGACCGCGGCAAATCGGCACATAGTCGGGATGATCCGGCGCGATCAGCCCATGACGGACGAAAAAATCGATCAGCACCAGCGCGCAGTTGAATTTGAAGTCACTAGTTTTGGCGACCACTTCCATCGCCCGCTCGACCGGCCAGAGTTCGAAATTCTCGACTTCTCCATCGCGGTTCTCGGGCACGAAATCGGCGCTCAATTCGAGGTCGTAGTTGAAAATTATCTCATGTTTGCGGCCAACCCGACCGTCGACCGTATAACTCACCGTCCCGACCGGAACCGCCTGTTCGACCAGGGACCGCGGCATACCGGCTTCCTCGTCGCACTCCTTGACCAGATTATCGAACACTGTCAGGTCCGACGGTTGGCCGCCGGCGACGGTATTGTCGAGCTCGCCGGGATAGGTCGGCCGGTCGGCGGTCCGCCGCGGCACCCAGATCTTGAGCCCGCCGGAATCGCGAATGTAGCCGGTGAGATGAACGCCGTACGCGGTCAGGCCGAAAAACTCGGCGCCGGCGCGTTCGATTTCGCACAACACTTCGCCAAACCGGGTGCCCACGGGATAGGGTTCGCCGCGCCACGGATCGCAAATGCCGCGCGAACACATCACCCGGACGATCTTGTTCAAGGCCGCCGTCCGCAGGGCCGGCTCGGTGAGAAAATCGGCGAGCGCGACCGACGTGCCGGGCCTAATCGCGAACTCCGGATAGGAGCCGAGCATCGTCAATCGATCGCGGCGCACCGCGCCGACTTGGGCAGCGCCAATATGGAACGGCACATAGCGTTCCGCATCATGGCGGTTGCATTCGGCGATGCGGTCGAGAAAGCTCATGAAAATCAGAACGCGAAAAAGGTGAGGGCGGGGTCTTCATAACCATGTCGAGACGAAAGCGAAACCGTTTCCGCCACGCGGTCCGAAACGCCGCGCTGGCGCTGGCCCTCGCCGCGCTCGCCGGCTGTGCATCGAGCTGGTATCCGGTCGGCGACCGGGTGGCGATCGCGGTGGTCGAGAACGATGCGTTCGTCGCCGCCGACGGCGCCCGCCTGGCGCTGCATCGCTGGCTGCCGGACGGGCGGCCACGCGCGGTCATCGTCGGCGTGCATGGTTTCAACGATTACGGCAACGCCTTCGCCATCCCTGCGGCGACCTGGACCGCGGAAGGTCTCGCGGTCTACGCCTTCGACCAACGCGGCTTCGGCGCCAGCGACGCGCCGGGCTTGTGGGCCGGGGTCGACGCCATGGTCGATGATCTCGCCGAAGCGGTCGCGGCGATCCGCGCCCGTCATCCAGACATCCCGGTCCATGTCATCGGCATCAGCATGGGCGGCGCGGTGGCGATGGTGGCCTTGGCGCGAGGGCGTTTGCCCGAGGTCACCGGAACGGTGCTGGTCGCGCCCGCGGTATGGGGTCGGGAGACCATGTCGTTTGTCGAGCGCGCCCTGTTGTCGCTGACGCGCCACACGATGCCGTGGCTGACCTTGACCGGGCGCGGTCTCGATATTACGCCGTCGGACAATATCGCCATGTTGCGCGCGCTCGGCGCCGATCCGCTGGTGATCAAGGAAACCCGGGTCGATACCATCGCCGGCCTGGTCGACCTGATGGACGCGGCACGCGCCGCCGCGCCGGAAATCGATTCGCGGTTACTGGTCCTCTACGGCGCGCACGACGAGATCATTCCGCGCCAACCGACCGTGTCGATGCTGTGCGCGCTCGCGGCGCCGCATCGGGTGGTGGTCTATCGCGACGGCTATCACATGCTGCTGCGCGACTTGCAGGCCGATCTGGTGCACCGCGACGTGGCGGCGTGGGTCGCGGATCGCCAGGCGCCGTTGCCGTCCGACAGCGGCGGCACGGTCACCGATTTCTTTGGCTGCTGAATACCCCGCGCCGGCCGCGCCGCCACAGCGCGATGCCGACGGCGATGAGGATCGCGGCACTGGCGAAGTAGGGCAGCGCGCGCCCGCCGACGGTAAACAGAATGCCGGCCGCGATCGGCCCGAATATCCGCGCGAGACTCGCCGCCGATTGGGCGACACCCAGCGCCGCGCCTTGCCGCGCCTGATCGGCGTTGCGCGACACCAGACTGCTCAGCGACGGATTGGCTAGACTGAAGCCCGCCGCGAGCAGAGCCATCGCCAACATCACCGCGACCAGATTGGTGGCGGTCGGCAATAATACGAATCCCGCGGCCAGGCCGATAACCCCGGTGAGCAGGACGCGATCCTCGCCGAGGCGGCGGGTCAGCGGCCCGATCAAGCCGCCTTGAACGATGACGGCGACGACACCGACCCCGGCGAACATGGTGCCGACTTCGCTGGGGCCCCAGGACATCTGGCGTTCCGCCCACAGCGCGAACGTCGTCTCGAGCCCGGAAAACGCAAAGACCACGAGAAAGAAGACGATAACCAGCCCGGCCAAGCCGGGCCGCGCCAGCGCCGCGGTGATCGGGCCGAACCAGCGGCCGAGGTCCGGCGCGCCGGCCTCGGGCCGGGCGGTCTCGCGGACCGGCTCTTTCAAGAACAAGAGCGCCAAGCCGGCGGCGAGGATCGAGGTCGCCGAGGCAGCGAGCGGCGGCAGTGTGAAGTTCACCGCATCCGGCCCATAGCCCGCCAAGGTGCCGCCGAGGAACGGCCCGGCGATAAATCCCAACCCGAACGCGGCGCCGAACAGGCCCATGCCGCGGGCGCGGTTCTCCGGCGTCGTGACGTCGGCGATGTAGGCCTGCGCGGCGGCGATATTGCCGGCCATGGCGCCGGCGAGCACCCGCGCCGCGATCAGCATGGCCAAACTGTCAGCGTACGCCATCAAGGCGTAGCCGGCGGCACCGCCGATCAGGCTCAACAGGATGATTCGGCGACGGCCGAATCGATCGCTCAACTGACCCATGAACGGAGCGGTGGCGAATTGCGCCGCCGAGTAGCTCGCCAAGACCAAGGTGACGATCGCCGGCGACGCGCCAAAATGCTCGGCATAGAACGGCAGCAACGGAATGACGATGCCAAATCCGACCAAATCGATAAAGACGACGAACAGGAGGACGGGCATGAATCCGCCGGCGGGCAAGGGAAAATTATCCCGCAGACAGCCTGGACTACCCACCGGGGCGCCTGTCATACCCGATGGAAAGGCGATTTCCAACCAGCGCGGGACATGACACGCTGCAGGTTGTTCTGGGATTCGGCGACGATTTGCTATGTATTCGGGCCAAAGTCGGCATCGGACAAGGGAGAGTGGTCATGGCTTTACGATGGTTTCAAACCGCGATCGCGGCGGTTTTCGTTGCGCTCTTGTGGGGATCGCCGCTAGCGTCCGCCGACTCGGTCCTGCGTATCGTGCCGCACGCGGATCTGAAAAACATCGATCCGATCTGGACCACGGCGTACATCACCCGCAATCACGGCTACATGGTCTACGACACGCTGTTCGCGCTCGATGAGAACCTCGAG
>JAKZSU010000259.1:0-5101 GCA_047517485.1 Alphaproteobacteria bacterium | reverse complement strand
GACGAGCCAAGCTCGCCCGCATTTACCACAGGCCCATCAACAGCAACTTTCTTCTCAAAATTATCGGTCATGTTCCGGTCCTCCTTGGACACTTCGATTAAGCCAATTCTGTGTCCAAGGAAATCGGGTCCGACTCAGCCGTTATCCGGGAAGATGGCGCGCGGCATCGTCTGAGTGGTAGTCTTGCGATGATTGGGATGGCGTGCCGCGCCTCCGTCACGGATGAAAGGCCATGACCCATATTATTCGGACATTGGCGGACGCGCTTGGCGCCGAAGTGACTGGCATCGACCTCGGCACTCCGCTATCGGAGAAAACCGCCGCGGCGCTCAACGACGCGCTGCACGAGCATGTTGTTTTGTGTTTCCGCGACCAGCGTTTCACGCCCGCTTTGTTCGGCGCCGCCGCCAGGGTGTTCGGCGAGCCGATCGAGCAAACCAACCGGCATCTCGATCTACCGGATTTTCCCGAAATCGGTATTATTTCGACCGAGAACGCGGACATTCACGGCGACGGGCGGACGATGATCATGGGCACCACCTGGCACACCGATCATTCCTTCACCATGCGGCCGCCGAAAGCGACCATTCTTTATGGCGTGACCATCCCGCAACGCGGCGGCGATACCTGTTTCGCCAATATGCGCGCGGCCTACGCGTCGCTGCCCAACACGCTGCGCGCCCGCGTTGACGGGCTGAAGGCCGTCCACCGCTACGAAAGTCACCGCTCGCCGCGCAAAATGATGGAACGCAGCGCCGCCGAAATCGCGGCAACGCCCGAGGTGGTCCATCCGCTGGCCCGCACTTATCCGCCGACCGGCGAAAAAGCGCTTTATCTCAGCACCACCCGCTTGGATCGGATCGTCGGCATGGCGAGCGACGAGAGCGACCGCTTGCTCGACGATCTGATGGCATACGCCGACCGCCCCGACCTTCACTATCGCCACAAATGGCGGGTCGGCGACATGGTGATCTGGGACAATCGCTGCTCGATGCACCACGCCAACGCGGATTACGGCGACCACAAGCGCGTCCTCCACCGCATCATGATCGCGGGAGACGTACCGGCATGACCGACGGTCTGCGCGCTTTCACGGATTCGACGGAACTTTCCCAAGACGGCCCCGCCTTGCGGAACCGGATGTCACGTGATGGCTATGTGTTGGTTCGCCACTTGCTTCCGGTGGACCAGGTGGCGGCGCTGCGCCGGCTTTGCCTGGAGACCGTCGCCGAGGCTGGATGGCTCAAATCCGGCACGCCGCTGGAAGCGGCGATCGCTGAACCCACCGCCGCCTGCGCCGATCCGGATCAACGCAGCGTCGACGTCATCCGCCGCCTGTACCGTATCGAGGCGTTGCACGCGCTGAAGCATCACCCGGCCTTGATCGGCCTGTTCGAGCGTCTGTTCGGCGCACCCGTGCTGGTCCATCCACTGGTCATCCCACGCAACATCTTTCCCGAACGCGCGGATTTCACCACCCCCGCGCATCAGGACTTTCCCCATATCCAGGGCACCGCCGAAACCTTCACCGCGTGGGTGCCGCTCGCCGATTGCCCGATCGAACACGGCGGGTTGAGCATTGCCGCGGGCTCTCACAAAGACGGTGTTCGCGACTTCCGGGTCTCGAGCGGGGCCGGGGCGATGGAAGTCGAGGAACCGCTCGACGGCGCATGGGTGGGCGGCGGTTTCGCCGCCGGGGACGTGCTGATTTTCCACTCCATGGCGGTTCATCGGGGCCTTCCCAACCGCTCCGACCGCCTGCGTCAGTCGGTCGACATGCGTTACCAGCGCGCGGCCGATCCGGTGACCGAGGTTTCGCTCTCGCCCTACGCCGGCACCGGCACCTGGGACGAGATCTACGCCGACTGGCCAACCGACACTCACAAATATTATTGGCGCCGGCGGAACCCGCGCATTGCGCCGTTCGATCGTTCCTATTACGACCGCCGCGACGCGATGGCGTTCGAGATGGCGAAGCAGGGCGACGCCGACGCCTTGGCGGCGTTGCGCCGCGTCGTGCAGCGCGACCCCGACGCAGGCAAACGGGCGCGCGCGGCGGACTTGCTGGCCACCTTGTCCGAAGCACCCTGACGAGTCGCGCGGGAAAGTGGCGATGGACTTGCTGGACAATGGGCGTGGCGGCTACCGGTTCCTCACCGGAATACCGCCCTATTCCTCGGGCGTGATCCCGATCGACGGTCATGAAATCGTCCATCTCACCCTGCGGACGCCGGTGCCATATGGCGCCGGCTTTGGGCTCATCGAGCGTCACCTGGGCGCGCTCGACCGACCCAAGCAGGCCCTGTGCGCGATCGCGCTGCGTTGCTCCGAGCCCATGTCGTTCGACGGGTTCGGCGCCTTCAACGCCGACTATCGGGCGATCCTCGAGGACTGGGACCTGTTGGTCGACGGCCACAACCCGGTCGCCCGCACCAATGTCGCGCCGGCGGTGCGACCGCCCGGCGAAACCCTGCTTTATAGCTTCGCTTACACCGTCGAGGGCGGAGCCCCGGGAAGCTTCGTGGTCGCCGGCGCCGGCGATCTCGACGATCAAGGCCTGACCGGCCGGGGAATCGTGCACGCCGGCGAAACATCACCCCACGCTCTGCGCGCCAAGGCCGCCCACGTCATGGCGTGCATGGGCGAACGTATGCGGGGACTCGGCGTCGGTTGGTCGTCGGTAACGCGGGCCAATATTTACACCGTTCATCCGGTGCACGACCTGCTCGCCGACATCGTGCTGATGCCGATGGCGGAGGCGGCGGTGCACGGCGTTCATTGGCACTTCGCCGAGCCGCCAGTCCGCGGCCTCGCCTTCGAGATGGACGTGCGCGGGGTGAGCCAAGACGGCTTTATCTAAGAAGTACACGCCGCCGTGATTTGAAGCGCGCGAACGGTCCGCGTAGCATCGACGCCTAATCCGGCCATGGGAGGCTACGATGATCCGCATCACCTTGCTCGCTCTCGTCGGCGCGCTGTTCGCCGCGCTGGTTCCCGCCGCGGCACAGGACGCGCCGCAACGCTCGATCACCCACATCGCCGGCGATCTCTATCGCTTCCAGAACCAGTTCCATTTCAACGTGTTCCTGGTGACCCCCGAAGGCATCATCGCAACCGACCCGATCAACGCCGACGCCGCGCGCTGGCTTAAAAGCGAACTCGACACGCGCTTCGGTGTGCCGGTCAAATATCTCGTCTACAGTCACGATCACCCCGACCATATCGCCGGCGGCGAAGTCTTCGCCGACACCGCGACGGTGATCGCGCACGCCAACGCCCGGGTTCATATTGTCGGTGAACAGCGCCCGACCGCGGTGCCCGATGTCACCTTCTCCGACCGCATGACGCTCCGGCTGGGCGGCAAGACCGTCGAACTGATTTCCGTCGGGCTCGGCCACGGCGACAATATGATCGTGATGCGGTTTCCCGCCGAACGCGCGCTGTTCGCGGTCGACATCGTCTCGGTCGACCGCATGCCCTATCGCGATTTCTCCAACGTCTATGTCGACCAGCTGATCACCGGCCTGCGCCAGGTCGAGGCGATGGACTACGATATCCTGGTTCCCGGTCACGGGTCGGTCGGCGTACCCGCCGATGTCGCCGCGCATCGCGCCTACATCGAGGACCTGCGCGGCCAGGTGCTTGGCCACATGCGCGCCGGCAAGACGCTCGACGACATCAGGGCGCTGGTGGATCTGTCAGCGTACGCGTCATGGGGTCAGTTCGAGGCCTGGTCGCCGCTCAACATCGACGGCATGTACCGTCATTTGACCCTCTATCGCCGCAGTAACTAATTGGGCACCACCGCGGTGGCCTCGATTTCGATCTTGGCGCGGTCTTCCAGCAGGCCCTTGACCTCGACCACCGCCATCGCCGGAAAGACCTTGCCGAGCACCTCGCCCCAGGCGGCGCCGATGCCGGCGAGGCTCGCCTGATATTCGGCCTTGTCGGTCACATACCAGGTCATGCGGACGATATGTTCGGGCGCCGCCCCGGCTTCGGCGAGCACGTCGCGCACATTGAGCAGCGCCTGGCGCAGCTGCCCGACGAAATCGTCGGTCTCGAACTCCTCCTGGCCGTTCCAGCCGATCATTCCGGCGGTGAAGACCAAGCGGCCTTCGGCGGCGATTCCGGCCGAATAGCCGGAGGGGCGTTTCCAGCCCGGAGGAAGTAATGGCTGCATGATGTTCCTCATTCTCGGTTGGTTTTCACCACGGTGGCGCCCGGTCTTGCGTCCGACACGCTAAATATTTTATACTTAAAATAAATCGCGAAGGCAACGATGTCCGAGCAACCACACACAGACACGTCCCGGCTTGAACCCGACTCGGCACCGCTGGCCGGGCGCCACGCGCTGATCACCGGTGGTGGCAAGGGAATCGGCGCGGCGATCGCCGAGGCGCTCGCCGGACTGGGCGCCTCCCTGACCCTGGTGGGCCGGGACCAGGGCGCTCTCGACGCCCGTCGCGAAGCGCTGTGCGCGACCTCGGCGGTGCCGATCGCCACCCACCGCGCCGACATCACCGATCCGGACGCGGTCGCCGCCGCCTTCGAGCGGGCTCACGCGGACAACGGTCTGGTAACCATCCTGATCAACAACGCGGGCGTGGCGCAAAGCGCGCCGTTCGGGCGCACCAAGCGCGCCCTGTGGGACGCCATGCTGGCGATCAACGTCACCGCCGCTTTCACCTGCACCCAGGTCGCGCTGCCGGCGATGCGGGCCGAGGGCTGGGGCCGGGTGATCAACATCGCCTCGACGGCGGGGTTGCAGGGGTATCGTTATGTCAGCGCCTACAGCGCGGCGAAACACGCGCTGGTCGGCCTGACCCGGTCCCTGGCGCTCGAACTCGCCGACAGACCGATCGCCGTCAACGCGGTCTGTCCGGGCTTCACCGATACCGACCTGCTCCACCGATCGGTGCGGACAATCAGCGAGACCACCGGCATTGGCGAGGACGAAGCACGCACCCGCCTGGCCGCGACCAACCCACAGGGCCGTTTGATCACCCCGGCCGAGGTTGCGCACACGGTGGCCTGGCTGTGTCATCCCAAATCGGGCTCGATCACCGGCCAGGCGGTGGTCGTCGCCGGCGGCGAGGTG
>JAKZSU010000258.1:0-6027 GCA_047517485.1 Alphaproteobacteria bacterium | reverse complement strand
GGTGCCGGATATGGTCACGCCGCCCGGTTCGGCGAGGGCCTCCAGGCGGGCGGCGATGTTGACGCCGTCGCCGTAGACCGTGCCGTCGGTCTTCTCGATGACGTCGCCGAGATTGACGCCGATGCGGAAGCGCATGCGGCGATGCTTGGGCAAGGCCTCGTTGCGCGGCTTCAGATCGGCTTGGATCGCCAGTGCTGCGCGCACCGCGCCGATGGTGCTGGGAAACACCGCCAGCACGCTGTCGCCGGCGGTATCCACCACCCGGCCGCGCTTCGCCGCGACGTGGCTGCGAAATACGTCGCGATAGGCATCGAGGGTGGCGACCGTCGCCCGCTCGTCATCGCCCATCAGCGCCGAATAACCGGCGACATCGGCCGCCAGGATCGCCGCGAGCTTTTGTTCGACCGTGTCGTCCGCCAAGGATTGTCCTCCCAACCGGCCGGCATGCTACGCCGGGGTTGAGCATGCCTCAAGGCGTGCGCGCGGCAGGCCTGACGGAATTGTGCTGGACCGTGGTTCGGCGGTGAGTGAGGATTGCCCGGCAAATCGATTTCAATAAGGGGACAACGCTCGTGAAACTCTATGATTTCGGCCCGGCGGCCAACTCCAAACGGGTGCGGGTATTTCTTGCCGAGAAGGGCATCGAGATTCCGATCGTCGAGCTCAACGTGCGCGAGGACGACCAGTTCAAGGAGCCGTTCACCTCGATGAACCCGTTTCATTGCGTGCCGTTTCTCGAACTCGACGACGGCACGGTGATCGCCGAGTCGATTTCGGTCTGTCGTTATCTCGAGGAACTGCACCCCGAGCCGTCGTTGTTCGGGCGCACGCCGGAAGAGCGTGGGATCATCGATATGTGGAACCGCCGGGTCGAACTCGACGGCTTCATGCCGGCGCTGCACGCGGTGCGCAACAAGGTGCCGCTGTTCGCGGGCCGGGTGGTGCCCGGCACCCGCACCGATTTGGCGCAATTGCCGATGATGGTCGAGCGCGGCACCGAAATGGCGGATATTTTTCTCGCACGCCTGGAGCCGCACATGGCGGAGAACGCGTTTATCGCCGGCGCCGACGTGAGTATCGCCGACATCACGTGCTGGTTCGTGATCAACATGGTGAACATGCTCGGCATCGATGTCGAGCGGCGCTATCCGAACATCCACCGTTGGCACACCGAGTTCAGCGCGCGGCCGAGCACAGACGCTTAATCTTCGACCTCCGGGTCGGCGCGCTCGTCGAGCATGCGCGCGATCGCGGTCTCGCCGAGCGGTTCACGGCCCTTGAGGCGCAGGCTGTCTGTCCATTCCTTGGCAAAATCGGATTGCAGGCGGGCGTTGATCGCCGCCGTGATCAGCATGGCGATGATTGCGCCGAGGCTGGCCAGCGCCATGTCCTTATGCGCGTCCCAGACATCGCCCTGGGTGCCGAGATAGGCCATGCCGAGCTCGCCGCCGAAAAATTCCGCCGCCGCCCATTCGAACAATTCGAAAATCATCGACGTCGACATGGTGAGATCGAGGGGCAGGAAATAGCCCCAGAATCCTTTGACGTTGGCGATGCGGAGAAAGATTTCGCGGATCGGATAGGCGAGCAACAATCCATAGGAGAAATGAATCAGCCGGTCGAAATGGTTGCGCTCCCAACCCATCGCGTCGTTGAGCGAAGTGCCGGTCAGTGCCGTGAACCAGGCGTCGTAGGGCACTTCGGAATAGGTGTAGTGCGCGCCGACTTCGTGCAGGCACATAAAGATGAAGACCAGCGTCATCGATAGGCGCGAGAAGGTGAACCAGCGCCAGGACAGCGCGAGGGCGAGAACGAAGACCACCACCAGGGCGTTCTCCAATAGCCAATCGCTACGGTACAGCGGATCGATCGCCAGGCCTGCCCAAACAATGGCGAATAGCACCGTGAGGGCCACGAAATAGTGGCGGTGGGTCACTAGCATCGACGTGACTCTCTTATTCGATTAGTAGCCGTAATACGGCCAATACGGATAGGGGTCGAAGATGTGGCCGTGATGGAGGCCGTAAGGGTGGTGGCCAAAATGATGTCCGAAGCCCATTCCGAAAGTGGCGCGGGGGCGGTTGTCAGCCGCAAACCCTGGCCGTGCGTACGGCGTGGGCGAGCGGATGTCGACCCAGATATTCGCCGGGGTCCGGCACGCCTTGCCGTAGGACGCCCGGGTGGTGCCGTCGATGGTGACCAGCGCCTGATACTCCCGGCACGCCCGGCCGTCGTCGTCGGTCCACGTTCGCAAGGGCGTGATCGTACCGCGACGGCCGGTCAGCGAATATTCCCAGACCTGTCCTTCGCCGGTTTTTCTGCTCTCCAGCGCCACCTGCATCGCCTCCGCCATGTGGGATTTGTCCTCGAGGCCGAGCCCGTCCTCGAATCTAGTTGCGGTACACGCCGTAAGGGACGCGGCGATCATGATGGCGGTAAATCCACGCAACATCGCCAGGCGCCTCCTTGTTGTTCGCGCGCCCCCCGTCGCGACATCGACCGGTACTATGACACAGCCGCCCGCGCAGCCCAATTCGACGGCTTATACCAAGGGTGGATAATAATGACCCATTTGATGGCCAGAGGTGGTTTTCCGGGTAGGCGCGCCGTGGCCCCAGCGATGGGCGTCCATCGGGCAAGCGGCGCCAGCTGCCCGGAAAGCCACCTCGGGCCACCGCGGGCCGGTCCGCCCAGGGAGCAAGAGCCGTCGCTGGCTGCGCAGATCGCCTGTCTTGGGGCCGCTTGACGTGGGGTCGCACGACGGCGCGCCCCGCTCCTACCCAGCGACGAAAATCGATCGGTCAAATGGGTCATTATTATCCACCCTTGGTATTAGGCCTCGACCCCGTCGAGCGGTAGCGCGGTACGGTAGGCGACCTGTTTCAAGGCGAAACTGGATTCGATGCTGCGCACCCCCGGAATGCGCGTCAGGTGCTCCTTGAGAAAGGTCTCGTACGCCGCCAGGTCGGCGACGACGATGCGCAACAGATAATCCGAGGTGCCGGTCATCAGGTAGCACTCCATGACTTCGGGCCGATCCTTGATGGTGGCTTCGAAGGTTTCCAGGCCGGTCTCGATCTGGCGCTCGAGCGAGACGCTGACGAATACGCTCATCGGCAAGCCGATCGCCGCCTGATCGACCAGGGTGGCGTAGCGGCGAATGACCCCGCTCTCCTCCAGGGCGCGGACTCGCCTGAGACAGGGCGACGGCGACAGGCCCACCTTGCGCGCCAGGTCGACGTTGGACAGCCGCGCGTTCTCCTGCAAGGCGGTGAGAATATTCTGGTCGATCGAATCGAGTTTGATGCGCGGCATAGGGCTTCCCATTTCGGTCGTGATTCGCGGCGCCATGGGCGGATTATGCTTCGTGTCGGGAGAATATAGAGCGAAAATGGCGTAAAAATCAGAGTCTGCGGGACGATTCGCAACCCTCGTGCTCATCGGCTGGGGTAAAATAGCGGCCATTCCAAATTCCGAGGCTTGAATGGCCAAACCCATGCGCGTCGTCAGTCAGACCCCAGCGGAAATCACCGGACCGAACGCTGGCGATCTGCGGATGCTCAAGGCGCTCGAGCAGAAAGTCGCGTGGTTAGCGGCGTGGACGATCCATAACGCCAACCACCTGCGGCCGGCGCGCGATGGCGTCAAAGTGGGCGGGCATCAGGCCTCGTGTGCGTCGATCACCACGCTGATGACGGCGCTCTATTTTCACACCCTGAGGCCCGAGGACCGGGTCGCGGTAAAGCCGCACGCAAGCCCGGTGTTTCATGCCATTCAGTATCTGTTCGGGCGCCAAACCATGGAACAGATGGCGGCGTTCCGTGCCTTCGGCGGGGCGCAATCGTATCCGTCGCGCACCAAGGACGTCGACGATGTCGATTTCTCCACCGGCTCGGTCGGGCTCGGCGGGGCGATGACGGTGTTCTCGTCGATCGCCCAGGACTATCTGCGCCGCCACGACATGATCGGCCGGGAGCGGCCCGAGGGTCGGATGATCGCCCTGTTCGGCGACGCCGAGCTCGACGAAGGCAATGTCTTCGAAGCGCTGCTGGAAAGCTGGAAGCACGACGTGCGCAATGTCTGGTGGGTGATCGATTACAACCGCCAAAGCCTCGACAGCGTGGTCAGCGACCGCTTGTTCAATCGCCTCGACGGGCTGTTCGAGTCGATGAACTGGAAGGTTCACACCCTGAAATTCGGCAAGCTGCTGCAGGCCCAGGCGGAGAGGCCCGGCGGCGAGGCGCTGCTCGACTGGATCGACGCGTGCCCCAACCAGCTGTATTCGGCGCTGACGTTCAAGGGCGGAAGCGCCTTCCGCGAGGCCCTGACCCACGATCTCGGCGATACCGCGGGCATCGCCGAAATGCTCGACAGCCATGACGACGACGCGCTGCACGCGCTGCTGACCAATCTCGCCGGGCACGACATGGAAACCGTTCTCGAGGCTTACCAGCGCGCGTCCGAAACCGATCAGCCGAGCGCCATCATCGCCTACACGATCAAGGGCCACGGCCTGCCGCTGGCGGGGCACAAAGACAATCATGCCGGTCTGATGACACCGGAGCAATTGGCGGTCCTCCAGGCGCGCATGGGGATCGCCGACGGCGAGGAATGGCGGCCGGACGCCGGCCTTGATGTCGATGGCGACGCGTATCGCGCTTTCATCGACGCGGCGCCGTTTGCCGCCGGCGGACTTCGCCGCCACACCGCCGCGATGGTCGCGGTTCCCGACGCCTTGGCGGTCGCGAACAAGCCCACGACATCGACCCAGGAGACCTTTGGGCGCACCCTCAACGAGCTGGCGCGCGGCGATACCGAGTTGGCGGCGCGGATCGTAACCACGTCGCCCGACGTCACGGTGTCGACCAATCTCGGCCCCTGGGTCAATCAGCGGCAGATCTTCGACCGTAACGGCCGCGCCGATACTTTCCGCGACGAACAGGTCGCCTCGGCGCAGCGTTGGGTGTCTTCACCGACGGGCCAGCATATCGAGCTCGGAATCGCCGAGAACAATCTGTTCTTAACGCTCGCCGCGCTGGGACTTTCGAGTGAGATGTTCGGCCAGCGATTGTTGCCGATCGGCACGCTCTACGATCCGTTCATCGCGCGCGGGCTCGATGCGCTCAACTACGCCTGTTACCAAAACGCCCGGTTCATGCTGGTGGCGACCCCATCGGGTGTCACATTGGCCCCCGAAGGCGGTGCGCACCAATCGATTACCACGCCCCTGATCGGTCTTGGCCAGCCCGGCCTGACCTATTTCGAGCCGGCGTACGCCGACGAGCTCACGGCGATCATGCGCTGGGGCTTTTCTCATATGCAGGCGACTGACGGGGGCTCGGTCTATCTGCGCCTGTCGACCCGGCCGATCGAGCAACCGACGCGGCCGGCAAACCAAGCCTTTTCCAAGGCGGTGATCGAGGGGGCGTATTGGCAGATCGAGCCCCGCGCCGGGGCAGAACTGGCCGTCGTTTATTGTGGCGCGATCGCGCCCGAAGCACGCCAAGCGATCGATGCACTAAAGGAAGACGTGCCGGGGATCGGCCTGTTGGCGGTGCCGTCGGCCGATCGACTCTATGCCGTTTGGCGGGATGCGAAGGCGCGCCGCCGCGACGGCGAGTCGGCGGTCGCCCCGGTCGAGCGCTTGCTCGGCGCGCTGGCGTCGGACGCGGCCTTGGTAACCGTGCTCGACGGCCATCCCGCCACCTTGTCGTGGCTGGGCAGCGTCGCGCGCCATCGTGTGACCAGCCTGGGAACCACCACTTTCGGCCAATCCGGTGACCTCATCGTTCTCTATCGTCATCATCGGATCGACGCGGAAGCGATCATCGACGCGGCGGCGGAGGGACTGCTCGCACGGGTCTAAGCGGCTCCTATACTGCCGCTTCGAGCTATTGTCAAAAGTTGGTGACGCGGGTTTCAGGCGGCGCGTTCGGTTAGCTTTTCTCCGTCCTTGAATTTGACACCTTGAATGATCGCGGCGATGTGGTGCGAGCCATTCAGGCGGCGCCACTTCTTGCTGGCCGA
>JAKZSU010000257.1:0-25853 GCA_047517485.1 Alphaproteobacteria bacterium | reverse complement strand
AGGCTCGTGGCCTGCTTTTCTTCCGACTGCTCCAGCAGGCGGTGCAGCACGAGCCGGTCCCCTACAAGGGCCTAGTCGGCGGTCATCGCAGCCTCGGAAACCAAATGTAGGGGATACGAGAGCGAAGTGGATACCCAGTTTATGAAAAAAGTCACGCGCACGACGGTGGCGGCGGGTTTATTGGGATGTGTTTTGGTTGTTGGCGATCTCGTCGCCGCGGAGGACCAGGTTTGGCAGGACCCGATCGTGGTGGTGAGTCGGTCCGATTGCGCCGCCTTGACCGCGCATCACGCCGATGCGTCGGTGGCTTACCAACCCGGGAACGATGGCGTGGTCGCGGCCGACCTGCCGGGACATGAGCCGCTCCAGCTCGACGCCGAGGACGTGTCGCTCGACCTGCGCATCCCGCTGTCGCGGTACTACGACATTCCGGCGGATTTGCTGACGGTTATCGGCGACGCGGAAATCGATCCCGGACGGGTCACCGTGAAGGGCGGCGTCGCCTATCTCGGCGACCATCGCCTGGAGAGCCAGGCCGCCAACGCGATCGCCAAGGCGTGCGCTGAGCAGCGATAAGGCGCGCCATTGCCTTGGCCCGGACACTTACCTAGAGCAGTTCAAGTCTAGTTTGAAACGGTTTGATGGGCCAAATCGGCTTTTCGAGTAGGCGCGGCGCGACGGGCGATGTGCGTGCATCGGCCGAGCGTCGCCAGCTACGCGAAGAGCCGATTTGGCCCACCAAAGGCCGCGCTCCCACGGCCCCTGGCGTCGTTGCGCGCCTTGCCCGATGCACCCACATCGCGCGGCGGCGCGCGCCTAGCCAGGGGCCGCGGGAGCGCGGTCAAACCGCTTCAAACTAGACTTGAACTGCTCTAGATTGCGTGGGCATCCCAGCCTGAAATTCAATCGAACGGACACGCCGTGCGCCTTTCAAGCTACTTCCTGCCGACGCTCAAGGAGAACCCGAGCGAGGCCCAAATCGTTTCCCATCGCCTGATGTTGCGCGCCGGAATGATCCGCCAGTCGAGCGCGGGTATCTATAGTTGGCTACCGCTCGGCTATCGCACGTTGCGCCGGATCGAGCAGATCGTGCGCGAGGAGATGGACGCGGCGGGCTGTCAGGAAATTCTGATGCCGGCGATCCAGCCGGCGGAGTTGTGGCGCGAGAGTGGCCGCTACGACGATTATGGCCGGGAAATGCTGCGCATCACCGACCGCCACGATCGCGACATGCTATTCGGGCCGACCCATGAGGAAGTCGTCACCGACGTCTTCCGGAACACCGTGAAAAGTTATCGCGACTTGCCCAAGAATCTCTATCAGATTCAGTGGAAATTCCGCGACGAGGTGCGGCCGCGATTCGGCATCATGCGCGGCCGCGAATTCCTGATGAAGGACAATTATTCGTTCGATCTCGACACCGTGAGCGCGCGGCGGTCGTACAATCGGATGTTCATCGCCTATTTGCGGACGTTTGCGCGGATGGGCCTACGGGCGATTCCGATGGCCGCCGATACCGGGCCGATCGGCGGCGACATGAGCCACGAATTCATCATCCTCGCCGAGACCGGCGAAAGCGAGGTGTGGTGCGACTCGCGTCTGCTCGAGTTCGACGTGCTGTCCGACGATGTCGATTATGACGGCGATCTCCAGCCGATGGTCGATCGCTGGACCGGCCTCTACGCGGCGACCGACGAGAAACACGACCAGGCGGCCTATGAAGACCAGGTCGCGGCGGACAACCGACGTTCGGCGCGCGGCATCGAGGTCGGTCACATATTTAACTTCGGCACCAAGTATTCCGACGCAATGGGGGCCAAGGTGAGCGGACCCGACGGGGAGTCGATCGCCGTCGAAATGGGCTCGTACGGGATCGGCGTGTCGCGGCTGGTCGGCGCCATCATCGAGGCCAGTCACGACGACGACGGGATTATCTGGCCGGCGAGCGTGGCGCCGTACCAGGTCGGGTTGATCAACCTGAAGGCGGGGGATGCGGCGTGCGACACGGCGTGCGACGAACTCTACGCCACCCTGCAAGCGGCCGGGTGCGACGTGCTGTACGACGATCGCGACGGCCGCGCCGGGGTCAAGTTCGCGACCATGGATCTGATCGGCCTGCCGTGGCAGCTGGTGGTCGGCCCGCGCGGCCTCAAGGAGGGCACCGTCGAGCTCAAGGCGCGCGGCGCCAGCGACAAGCAAGCTTTGTCTACCGAGGCGGCATTGGCCCGCCTGACGGGCTAGCGCGTGTTCGGCGGTTTCGAGCGCTGGGTCGCGTGGCGCTATTTGCGCGCCCGGCGCAGCGAGGGATTCATTTCAGTTGTCGCGGGTTTTTCGCTGATCGGCATCGCGCTCGGGGTGGCGACCCTGATCATCGTCATGTCGGTGATGAACGGCTTTCGCATCGAGCTGCTGACCCGCCTGCTCGGGATCAACGGCCACGTGACGGTCTATGCCCAGCAGATCGGCGAGGGGATCGCCGACTTCGACGTGGTGGCGAGCGACATTCGTGGCGTCGAGCGGGTGGTCCGGGTGACACCGCAAGTCGAAGCCCAAGTCATGGCGACCAACGCCGGCAAGGCGCGTGGGGCGCTGGTGCGCGGCATCCGCGCCGAGGACCTTCGCGAACGTGATTTGGTGACCGTCAAGGCGACGCCCGGCGCCGTCGAACGGTTTGGTGTCGAGGACGGTGTTCTCGTCGGTTACCGCCTGGCGAACGCGCTCGGGATCGCCGCCGGAGACAAAGTTACCGTGGTTGCGCCGCAAGGCCGCTCGACAGTGGTGGGCGTGATCCCGAGTGCCCGAGCCTACCCGGTGCTCGGCACGTTCAACCTCGGCATGTCGCAATATGACGGCCTGCTGATCTTCATGCCGTTGGATCGCGCCCAGTTGCATTTCCAACTCAAGGATATGGTCAATCAGATCGAGGTGGTGACCGACGATGCCGATACCGCCTGGCTGTCGGCGCAAGACATCACGGTGGCGATCGACGGGCGCGGCTATGCGTCGCCGTGGAGCGCGCAATTCAGTCAGCTCGCCAACGCGCTCAAGGTCGAGCGCAACGTGATGTTCCTTATCCTTACACTGATTATTCTGATCGCCGCGTTCAACATCATCGCCAGTCTGGTGATGCTGGTGCACGACAAGGGCAAGGGGATCGCGATCATGCGCACCATGGGGGCGACTCAGGGCGCGGTGATGCGAATCTTTTTCATGACCGGGGCGGCGATCGGGTTGGCCGGGACGATTTCCGGAGTCGCGCTCGGCCTGGCGTTCGCCGGCAATATCTCGCGGATCCAGGGTTGGGTCGAAACGGTGTTCGGGACTACGGTGTTCGACCCCGAAATTTACTATTTGACGCGGATGCCGGCGGTGATCGATCCCCAAGACGTCACCGCGATCGCCTTGATCAGCCTCGTTCTATCGTTCCTGGCGACGATCTACCCGGCGTGGCGCGCGGCGCGCCTCGATCCGGTCGAGGCGTTGCGCTATGAGTGACGCGCCGCCGGCGCCGGCGGTACTCGAACTCGACGGCGTGGTGCGGCGCTTCGAACAAGGCGGACGCACCCTCGAGGTGCTCAATGGCGCCAGCCTGACGATCACCGCCGGCGAGGTGGTCGCCATGGTCGGGCCGTCGGGGTCGGGCAAATCGACCTTGTTGCATGTCGCGGGCTTGCTCGAGCGCCCCGACGCGGGGGAAGTCGCGATCGCAGGAACGGCGTGCGGCGGCCTCGGCGATCGCGACCGCACCGCGATGCGCCGGCGCACCTTGGGTTTCGTCTATCAGTTCCATCATCTGTTGCCGGAATTCTCCGCCCTCGAGAATGTCCTGATGCCGCAATTGATCGCCGGCGTGGACCGCGCAACCGCGCGGGCGGCGGCAATGGATCTGCTCGAGCGCGTCGGACTGGGCGATCGCGTCGGCCATCGGCCGGGGCAATTGTCGGGCGGTGAACAGCAGCGGGTGGCGATCGCCCGCGCGCTCGCCAATAGGCCCAAACTCCTTCTCGCGGACGAGCCGACGGGAAACCTCGATCCGGAGACCTCGGGAAAAGTGTTCGATGAATTGATGATTTTGGTGCGCCAGGAGGGCTTGGCGGCGCTGATCGCGACCCATAATCCCGAAATCGCGGGACGGATGGACCGTGGGGTTACTCTGCGGGCAGGGAAGGTCGAGGCGGTTCCGGCTGGGGGGTGAGGTTCGGCTGATCGAGAGCGTCGGCGGATTGTCTGGCCTTGGCCGCCTTAAGTCGAAGTTTCTTGGTGACGTCGGCGCTGTTGAGCAGTTTGTGCACCAGGGATTCGATCTGCACCCAAGCGCTGTGGCGATCCGGGTCGCCAGCGCGATCGGCGCAGCGCACCCATTGGGCGGCCACCACCATGGCATCCCTGCCATGCCCCTTGATCAATTTTAACGCCATCCTACGGACGTTAAGGCCACAATCACTCATCGAAATTCGCCCCGAACTCCATACATTTCACATAATACGGCATCAATCATCGACAATATGGGGGAAGAAAAGCGAATACACTGTGAACAACATCACACCGCGGTGAATATGTGGCGTCGCGCTTGACTTTTCGCCCGTCGCGGCGCCAAGCTGGCGACCTAAATACGAGGGGAGACCCCATGACCAAAACAGTGCTTCGCGTCTCTGGCGTGGCGATCGCGGTAACCGCGATAACCATGGCGTCGGCGTTTGCCGGCGGCCTGTTGTGCGGCGGTCAGTCGCACGAAGTCTCGGTGCCGATCGAGACCGTCTCGACCGATGGTCCGATGACGGTCGCCGAGTCGGGGACCCAAGAGACGCAGTAAAAGCGTTAACGGCGTCGCCAAGTGCGGCGCGGTTAATAGAGGAGGTTGCGATACGCGTCGTCGATGACGGCGTCGGCTTTCTGCGCCTCGGATTGCGATAATGTCTTGCCCGCGATCTGCTCGGCGACGATTTGCCCGAGCCCGGGCAGCACGCTGCGTTCGACCCGCGATTCCGGATGCCACAGCTTCGAGCGGATAAACGCTTTCGCGCAATGAAAAAACACCTCGTGCGCGGTGATCCGGATCACTACTTTCGGGGCCTTGCCGTTGACGGTGAAGGTATCGCAGAGCGCTTGATCGACGATCAACGAGGCGTGGCCGTTGACCCGCACGGTCTCATCGATCCCGGGCACCATGAACAAGAGACCGACTTCGGGATTGGCGATGATATTGGTCAGGGAATCGAGGCGGTTGTTGCCGCGACGATCGGGGATCATCAAGGTCATGTCGTCGACCACACGAACAAAACCCGGCGCGTCGCCGCGTGGGCTGACGTCGACCCGGCCGTCTTCGTCGGAGGTCGCCAGGCAGACGAACGGCGAGATCTCGATCAGGCGCCGGCAGTAGACGTCGAGGCTGGTCATCTGTTTGAGGACCACCCGCTCCTTGGGCGCGGGGAAGAGGTCGCGCAGCGCGGCCTCGTCGGTCACGGTCGGATAGGATGATTCGCCTGACATCGTCCGCCACTCCTGTACTGTCCGGTGGCGAAGTCTAGGCCCCCGGCGCCCGCGCGTCCAACGGCTGACTTCGCGCGCCAGAAATGGAATCCTGGCGGTTGGATTTTCTCAAAGCACGCGAGCCATGACACACGCCGATTTCGTCCACTTGCGGGTTCACAGCGCCTATTCGCTGTCCGAAGGCGCGATCAAGGTCGCCGACCTGGTCGGGCTGTGTCTCGAGAACGAGATGCCCGCGGTCGCGGTCACCGATTCGGGAAATCTGTTCGGCGCCTTGGAGATTTCGCTCGCCTGCGCGGACGCCGGCGTTCAACCCATCGTCGGCTGCCAAATCGCCGTCGGCATCGACCTCGGGGACGCGGGGCGCAAGCAAAAGGGCGGCGCGGCCGGTGTCGAGACCGCTCAACTGGTTCTCCTGGTCCAAGACGCGGCCGGCTATCAGAACTTGATCAAGTTGACCAGCAAGGCGTTTCTCGAAACCCCGGGAAGCGAACAACCGCACGTCGATCTCGCGACCGTGGCCGCCCATGCGGACGGTCTCATCGCCTTGTCGGGTGGGCCGGCGGGTCTCATCGGCCGGCTGCTGGCGATTGGTAATGCGGCCGGCGCCGCGGCGATGGCAGAGCGCCTGGCCAAGATGTTTCCGGATCGATTCTATATCGAATTACAGCGCCATGGTCTCGAGATCGAGGATCGGATCGAGCCAGCCTTGATCGACCTGGCGTATGCGCTCGATCTGCCGCTGGTCGCGACCAATGACGCGTGCTTCGTCGATCGCGGTATGCACGAGGCGCACGATGCCCTGATGTGCATCGCCCATGGCGCCTATGTGAGCCAGGAAGATCGCCCGCGGGTCACGCCCGAGCATTATTTCAAGTCGGCCCGGGAGATGCGCGACTTGTTTGCCGATATCCCCGAGGCGGTCGACAATAGCGTGGTGATCGCCAAGCGCTGCGCGTTCATGGTCGAGCGCCGCGCGCCGATGCTGCCGACTTCACCGAAGGTCGCGGACGGCGACAGCGAGGCCGAGGTCCTGCGCAGATTGGCGGTCGCGGGACTTGAGCGCCGTCTCGATGCGCAGGTCACCGTCGCGGACCTGGATGAGAGCGCCAAGGTCGCGGCGGCGGCACCCTATCGCGAGCGGCTGGAATTCGAGCTCGGCGTGATCATCGACATGGGGTTCGCCGGCTATTTCCTCATCGTCGCCGACTTCATTCAGTGGGCGAAGGAGCACGATATTCCGGTCGGCCCGGGGCGCGGCTCGGGCGCCGGCTCAGTGGTCGCGTGGGGTCTCGATATTACCGACCTCGATCCGTTGCGGTTCGGCCTGTTGTTCGAGCGCTTCCTCAATCTCGAGCGCGTGTCGATGCCGGATTTCGATATCGATTTCTGTCAGGACCGACGCGACGAAGTTATCGAGTACGTACAAGACGAATACGGCCGCGATCGGGTGGCGCAAATCATCACCTTTGGAAAATTGCAGGCGCGCGCGGTGCTCCGCGACGTCGGGCGGGTGCTGCAACTGCCCTATGGCCAGGTCGACCGGCTGTGCAAGATGGTGCCCAACAATCCGGCCGACCCGGTCACCCTGCAGGAGGCGATCAACGGCGAGCCGCGCTTGCAGGAGGCGCGTGACGAGGACCCCGATGTCGCCCGCCTGCTGCACATCGCGCTGCGGCTCGAGGGGCTGTACCGCCACGCCTCGACCCACGCCGCGGGGGTGGTGATCGGCGACCGCCCGCTCGATGAGTTGGTGCCGCTCTATCGCGATCCGCGATCGGATGTCCCGGTCACCCAGTACAATATGAAATATGTCGAGCAGGCCGGGCTGGTGAAATTCGATTTTCTCGGCCTCAAGACACTGACCGTGTTGCACCGTGCCGCCGGCTTGCTCGCGCGGCAGGGAAAAATCATCAAACTCGACAAAATCCCGTTCGACGACGCCAAGACCTTCGCGCAGATGAGCCGCGGCGAGACCGTCGGCGTGTTCCAGTTTGAAAGCTCGGGCATGCGCAATCTGTTGCGCGACGCGCGGGTCGACAATATCGAGGACATTATTGCCTTGGTCGCGCTCTATCGACCGGGGCCGATGGAAAACATTCCGAAATACGTCGGCTGCAAACACGGGCGCGAAGAGCCCGAGCATATGCATGAGACGATCACCCCGGTCACCAAGGATACCTACGGCGTCATCATCTATCAGGAACAGGTGATGCGGATCGCCCAGGTCTTTGCCGGCTATACGCTCGGCCAGGCCGACATCCTGCGCCGCGCGATGGGCAAGAAGATCAAATCCGAGATGGCGGCGCAGCGCGAGACCTTCGTCTCCGGCGCGATGGCGAAAGGCGTCGACAAGGGCTGCGCGAGCCAGGTGTTCGATCTGGTCGACAAATTCGCCGGCTATGGTTTCAACAAGGCTCATTCCGCCGGATACGCGCTGATCGCCTATCAGACCGCGTATCTCAAGGCGAACCATCCGGTCGAATTCCTTGCCGCGTCGATGACCCTCGATCGCGGCAACACCGACAAACTCAATGTATTCCGCCAGGAACTCGATCGCCTGGGGATCACGCTGTTGCAGCCGGATATCAATCGATCGGGCGTCGATTTCGAGGTCGAGACCGACGAGAGCGGCGCCAGCGCAATCCGCTATGCCCTCGCCGCGATCAAGAATGTCGGCCCCGGCGCGATGGCGATGGTCATCGCCGAGCGCGATGAGAACGGCCCGTTCACCGACCTGTTCGATTTTGCCCGACGGCTCGATACCGGTCAGATCAACAAGCGACAGATCGAGAACCTGGCCAAGGCCGGGGCTTTCGATGGCCTCGATCCCAACCGCGCGCAAGTCGTCTCGGCCGCCGATCTGCTGCTCCGACACGCCACCGTCGCGCTCCAGGAGCGGCAAAGCAGTCAAGTCAATCTGTTCGGCGAGGCGGCGGACGAAATCGCCACCCCGCCGCTGCCGGTGGTCGCCGATTGGCCGATGCTCGAACGGCTTCACAACGAGTTCGAAGCGTTGGGATTCTATCTGTCGGCGCATCCCCTGGACGCCTACGGCGCCGGACTTGCCAAGCTCGGCATAATCGCGCATGGCGAGATCGCCGATAAGCCGGTCGATCGCGCCGATCTGGCGGGGGTGGTGTTGGCGATCCAGGAACGCAATTCGGCGCGCGGTCGCTTTGCCTTCGTCCAGCTGTCGGACCAAAGCGGCCTGTTCGAGATCACCCTTTTCGCCGAACAATTTACCCGCGCCCGCGAGTGGTTGGAGCCCGGCGCGATGGTGCTGGCAAAGTGCCAGGTTCAACGCGACGACGAATTGGTTCGATTGACCGCTTTGGATATCGAGCCGCTGGACCGGCGGATGGCGCTGAATTGTGCCGGGTATCGAATTTTCGTCGCTGCCGATGTGGCCGTTCCCACGCTCAAGAGCGTCGTCGAGCGCGAGCGCACCGGGCGTGGTCGTCTGCGAGTCGTCGTCCCCTACAAAGGGGCCGGCGAGGTCGAAATCGAACTGGCGGGCGGATTTGCCGTCTCGCCGGCGGCACGGGCCGCGCTCAAGGCGGTCCCCGGCGTTATCGACGTGCATGATCTATGACACGCTGAAAGCGGATCAGGGCTTGTCAAAGGCCGCGTAAGCGGGTATTTCCCCGCTTCGTTTATCACTCACGCGAGCTTGCGACGGCATTCGTATCGATTGCTTGTCGTTCCGGTGCCTCTCCCGAATTCGGGACGGGCTTGACGCTTGCGGCGGAGCAACCGGAGAAGGGGAAGACCTATGACCGTGCCGAGCTTTACCATGCGCCAGCTCCTCGAGGCTGGCGTTCATTTTGGCCACCAGACTCATCGTTGGAATCCGAAAGTCGATCAGTATCTGTTCGGCGTTCGCAACGGCATTCACATTATCGATCTGCAACAGACCGTGCCGATGCTGTATCGCGCGCTCGAATTCGTTCAAAAGACGGTCTCCGGCGGCGGCCGCGTGCTGTTCGTCGGCACCAAGCGCCAAGCGCAGGAGCCGGTCGCGGAGGCGGCCAAGCGCTGCGGGCAGTATTTCGTCAATCATCGTTGGTTGGGCGGGATACTGACCAATTGGCGGACGATCTCGAATTCGATCGGACGCTTGCGCACGCTTGATGATCAATTGGGCGGAGACTCCTCGGGCCTGACCAAGAAAGAACTGCTCAATCTGACCCGCGAACGCGATCGCCTGGAACGCACCTTGGGCGGGATCCGCGAAATGGGTGGTCTGCCCGACGTGGTCTTCATCATCGATACCAACAAAGAAAAAATCGCCAAACTGGAAGCGATTAAACTCGGCATCCCGGTTATGGCGGTAATCGACAGCAACAGCGATCCCGACGGCGTGACCTATCCGATTCCCGGCAACGACGACGCCACGCGGGCGATCTTGCTGTATTGCCAGTTGCTGTCGCAAGCGGTGATCGACGGCTTGCAAGCCGAGCAAGTGGCATTGGGCGGCGATATTGGCGCGTCCGACAAGGCGCCCGCCGAGGTCTTGCCGGAAACTGTCAAGGAAGTGGCGCCAATAGCTGCCGCCGAGGCAGCGGCCGAGCCTGCCGCCGAAGCCGCGGCCGAGCCTGCCGCCGAGGCAGCGGCCGAGCCTGCCGCCGAGGCAGCGGCCGAGCCTGCCGCCGAGGCAGCGGCCGAGCCTGCCGCTGAAGCCGCGGCCGAGCCTGCCGCCGAAGCAGCGGCCGAGCCAGCTGCTGACGCCCCGGCCGAGCCCGCCGCCGGGGCAGTGGCCGAGCCAGCTGCAGAAGCGGCGGCCGAACCCGCCGCCGAAGCCGCCGCCGAACCTGCCGCCGAAGCCGCGGCCGAACCCGCCGCCGAGACGGCGGCCGAGCCAGCTGCTGTAGCCGCGGCCGAACCTGCCGCCGAGGCAGCGGCCGAGCCTGCTGCTGAAGCCCCGGCCGAACCTGCCGCCGAGGCAGCGGCCGAGCCAGCTGCAGAAGCGGCGGCCGAAGCCGCGGCCGAACCTGCCGCCGAGACAGCGGCCGAGCCCGCCGAGGAAGTAAAGAAGGAGTCGAAGTAACCGGTCGGCCGCCTGTCGCGGCTCCGGTTCGACGATTCCCCTAAACCCGTGACACGATAGAGGACAGCGATGGCTGAGATTACCGCCTCCCTGGTCAAGGAACTGCGCCAAAAAACCGGCGCGGGCATGATGGACTGCAAAAAGGCGCTGATCGAGACCGCCGGCGTGATCGACGACGCGGTCGATTGGCTGCGCAAGAACGGTTTGGCCGCCGCCGCCAAGAAAGCCGGCCGGGTGGCCGCGGAAGGTTTGGTCGGCATTTCGGTCGATGGCACCGCCGGCGCGATTGTCGAGGTTAACTCGGAGACCGATTTCGTTGCCCGCAATGAGGATTTCCAGGGCTTCGTTTCCGGTGTCGCCGACATCGCGCGGGCGGTGGGCGGCGTCGAGGACGCGCTCAAGGCGGCCGATTTTCCTGGCGCCGGCCGTACGGTCGCGGATCAGGCAACGGTGTTGGTCGGCAAGATCGGCGAAAACATAGTATTGCGCCGTTCGGCCGGGCTCACGGTCGAAAATGGCGTGATCGCGAGTTACATCCACAATGACGCGGCGCCCGGGCTTGGCAAGATCGGGGTGCTGGTGGCTTTGTCATCGGACGGCGATCAGGCAATGCTTGCCGCATTCGGTAAACAGGTCGCGATGCATGTCGCGGCGGCGCGGCCGGAAGCGGTGACCCGGGACGGTGTGGACGCATCGCTGCTCGATCGCGAGCGCGCGGTCCTGGCCGATCAGGCACGGGAATCGGGTAAGCCGGAAGAAATTATCGCAAAGATGGTGGAGGGTCGGTTGCGAAAATATTACCAAGATATCGTCCTCAACGAGCAGACGTTCGTCATCGACAACGAGACCAAGGTCGCCGATGCCACCGCGGCGGCGGCGAAGGAGGCCGGCGCGGCGATCGAGATCACTGGATTCCTGCGCTTCGAACTTGGTGAAGGGGTCGAGAAGGAAGAAAGCGATTTCGCCGCCGAAGTGGCCGCCGTGCAATCGGGGTCTTGATACGCGCGCGCCGATCGCTTTAGGGAAACTTTGCGCCGACAATAATCGGGCAAGTGGCGTATAGTCATATTGTCGCTCAAGCCGCTTGAGCGGTCCCTTAATGATTGTATCAGGAGGACAGGAATGGCGTCAGAAGAAGACCTGATGACGGCTTCTTCCGTGCGCTATGGGCGGGTTCTTCTCAAATTGTCAGGCGAAGCGCTGATGGGCGAAGCCGAGTATGGTTTCGAATCGGACGCGGTGATTCTCATCGCCGACCAAGTGAAACACCTTCACGATATGGGGGTCGAAGTCTGTGTCGTGGTCGGCGGCGGCAACATCTTTCGCGGCCTCGCCGGTGTCGCGGCGGGGATCGACCGGCCGACCGCGGACAGTATGGGCATGTTGGCCACCGTGATCAACGCCTTGGCGCTGCAAAGCGCGCTGGAGAAAATTTCGGTACCAACGCGGGTGCTGTCGGCGATCCCCATGCAGACCATATGCGAGACCTATATTCGCCGTCGCGCCAGCCGCCATATGGAGCGCGGGCGCGTGGTGGTGTGCGCCGCCGGGTCCGGTAATCCATATTTCACCACCGACACGGCGGCGGCGCTGCGCGCGGCGGAACTGGGATGCGACGCGCTTCTCAAGGCGACCCAGGTGGACGGCGTCTATACGTCGGACCCCAAGACCGATGCGTCGGCCGAGCGATTCGAGTCGCTGAGTTATAGTCGCGTGTTGCGCGACGGTCTGAAGGTCATGGACGCCTCCGCGATCGCATTGGCCCGCGAGAACGACATCCCTATACTGGTGTTCTCGATCCACAATCCCAGCGCGTTGGCGGATGTGATTCGCGGCGACGGTAGGTATACGATCATAACCGAAAAGGGGTGAGATATGGCTGCCTTCGATATGGCTGACTTACGCCGTCGGATGGACGGGGCGATTGAGGTTCTTAGAAGCGAATACGGCGGCCTGCGGACAGGCCGAGCGTCGGTCAACCTCTTGGACCCAATCATGGTGGATGCTTACGGATCGCAGATGCCGCTCAACCAAGTGGCGTCGGTAAACGTCCCCGAACCGCGCATGATCGCGGTCCAGGTGTGGGACAAATCCATGGTCAAGCCGGTCGAGACCGCGATTCGTGATGGCGATCTCGGGCTCAATCCGATGAGCGATGGCCAGCTGGTCCGCGTGCCGATACCCGAATTGACCGAAGAGCGCCGCAAGGAACTCGCCAAGATTGCCCACAAGTATGCCGAGGATGCGCGGGTCTCGGTGCGCAACGTGCGCCGCGACGGCATGGATAAGCTCAAGCGGATGGAAAAGGCGGGCGATATTTCCGAAGACGAGCATCGCCAACGCGGCGACGAAGTCCAAAAACTAACCGACGAGATGATCACCGCCATCGGCGACAAGATGGAACATAAGGAGCAGGATATCCTGCAGGTCTGATACCGCGATGGAAACCGCCGCATCACCGGAGGCGTCGCTGGCGCCGCCGCGACATATCGCGATCATCATGGACGGCAACGGTCGCTGGGCCGGAAGCCGCGGCTTGCCGCGCGTGGTCGGCCACCAGCGTGGCGCCGACTCGGTTCGAACCGCAGTCAAGGCGTGCGCCGAACTCGGGGTGGAGTATCTGACGCTCTACGCGTTCTCGTCGGAGAATTGGAAGCGACCGGTGGCCGAGGTGCAGGACCTGATGAGCCTGCTGCGGCTCTATCTGAGACGCGAATTGAACGAACTGGCCGACAATGACGTGAGGCTTCGGGTGATCGGCGACACCGATGCGCTCGACCCGGACATCCAGGACCTCATCGACGACGCCGAAGAGCGAACCGGTGATAACCGGGGACTGACGCTGACGGTGGCGCTCAATTACGGCGGCCGCAATGAAATCGTCTCCGCCGTCCGCGCGGTCGCCGCGCAGGTGGCGTCGGGTCAGATTGAGCCGGACGCGATCAACGCCGACTACTTCGCCTCTTTTTTGCAAACCCAGGGAACCCCTGATCCGGATCTGCTGATACGCACCAGCGGCGAGCACCGATTGAGCAATTTCTTGCTGTGGCAATCGGCGTACTCGGAATTGGTCTTCACGCCGGTGCTGTGGCCGGATTTCGGACGCGAGGAACTGGAACGCTCGATTGTCGAGTTTCAACGGCGCGAACGCCGCTATGGCGGAACCAGTGGCTGAAATGGCGATATCGTCCGAACTCAGACTGCGCGTGCTGTCGTCCGCCGTGCTGGCGCCGGTCGCTTTGGCGGTGGTATGGCTCGGCGGCTTGTTCCTGTTGATCGCGCTGCTCCTGGTGACCGGGTTGCTGGCGCGCGAGTGGGTTGGCCTAGTGACCAGCCCGGGTGGTATGTCGCTGGTCGCCCTGCTCGCCGCGGTGGGACTGGTCGCCGCCCATTTCGGTATTGTCCAATGGGCTTTGGTCGGGTTGGTGGTGGCTGGGGTCGGCCTGGCTCTGGCGGCCCGTGGTCCGTTAACGGCAAGAGGTCTTGCCGGTCTCGGGCCGCTCTATATTGCCGGCGCCGGTATCGCCCTGGTTTTGCTGAGAGCGGTTCCGGATAGCGGCGTTCTGCTGATTGTTTGGCTCCTGGCGGTGATTTGGGCGACCGATATCGGCGCCTATTTCGCCGGTCGCGGTATCGGCGGGCGCAAGCTCGCGCCGGCGATCAGCCCCGGCAAGACCTGGGCCGGACTGTTTGGCGGCATGGTGGCCGCGGCGGCGGTCGGCGCGGCGATCGCGACGGCCTCGGCGATCCTACCGCCGCTCGTCGCGAGTGTCGGCGCGGCGATTCTGGCGGTTATCGCGCAACTTGGCGATCTTTTCGAGTCGTGGCTCAAACGACGCGCCGAGGTTAAGGATTCGGGCGACTTGATCCCGGGACACGGCGGTCTGCTCGACTGCGTCGATGGCGTGATGATGACCGCGCCGGTGATGGCCGCGACCGTGCTGACGGTGATGGGGTAAGCGTCGCATGGCGATCCAAGCCACACATACCCGTTCAAAACCGCGCAGCGTGACAATTCTCGGGTCGACCGGATCGATCGGCCGCAGCACGGTCAATCTGCTCGAATCCAATTTGGCGGCGTACCGCGTCGAGGCGCTGACCGCACGGTCGAACGTTGACCTTCTCGCGCGCCAGGCGCGACAATTGGACGCGCGGCTCGCCGTGGTCGCCGATGAAAGCTGTTATGGCGAACTGAAAGCCGCGTTGGACGGCACGGCGGTGCGGGTCGCGGCCGGTGTCGAGGGGCTGATCGAAGCGGCCAGTCTGCCGTCGGATTGGGTGATGGCGGGAATCGTCGGCGCCGCCGGCCTTCAGCCCACGTTGGCGGCGGTGCGACGCGGCGCGGTGGTGGCGCTGGCCAACAAGGAATGCCTGGTTTGCGCCGGCGCGCTAATGCTGCGCGAGGTCGCGCGGCACGGCGCCACCTTGCTGCCGGTGGATTCCGAGCACAATGCGATATTCCAGGTATTCGATTTCGATCGCCCTGAGCGGGTCGAGAAAATCATCCTCACCGCGTCCGGCGGTCCGTTTCGCGATTTCGATCGAGCGGCCATGGCCCAGGTCACGCCAAGTGAGGCGGTGGCCCATCCGAATTGGGACATGGGGGCGAAGATTTCCGTCGATTCGGCAACTATGATGAACAAGGGTCTCGAGTTGATCGAGGCGTATCATCTGTTTCCCGTCGCCGAGGACCAAATCGAGATCCTGGTTCATCCGCAATCGGTGGTGCACAGCATGGTCGCCTATTGCGACGGTTCGGTCCTCGCCCAGCTCGGCTCCCCCGATATGCGAACGCCGATCGCCTATAGCCTGGCCTGGCCCGACCGGGTGGCGGCGCCGGTGCCGCGGCTCGATCTCGCGCAAATTGGTAATTTGACCTTCGAGAATCCTGATATAGTGAAGTTTCCCGCAATTGGTCTTGCTCGCGAAGTGCTTAAGATGGGGGCCGCGGCGGCGACCACGATGAATGCCGCCAACGAAGTGGCCGTGCACGGCTTTCTTGCCGGACGCATCGGCTTCCTGGATATTGTCTCCGTGGTCGAGGATACCTTGGAGCGCAGCAAACTCGGCGACGTCGCCTCGCTCGGCGAGGTTGTCGAGATCGACAACGAGGCGCGCGAGATCGCGAATGCCTTGATTGTGTCAGCCGGTTCCGGCACTTAATACCAAGGGTCATTATAATCCACCCTTGATATAATAGGCGACGACGCCGCTACGGATTGTTATGGAAACACTACTCGGATTTGGCCACACGCTTTTCGCGTTTTTGATCGTCTTCACCCTGGTCGTGTTTATTCACGAATTCGGCCACTATTGGGTGGCGCGGCGATGCGGTGTGAGGGTCGAGGTCTTCTCGATCGGCTTTGGTCGCGAAATCTTCGGCTATACCACGCGCAACGGGACGCGCTGGAAAGTCGGCCTGGTTCCGCTGGGCGGCTATGTCCGGTTCTACGGCGATGACGGACCGTCGAGCCGGGTTACCAGCCACATCGAACGCATGACACCGGAAGACCGGGCGGTCTGTTTCCATTACAAGTCGCTGGCGCAGCGCACCGCTATCGTCACCGCCGGCCCGGCGGCGAATTTCGTCCTCGCCTTGGCGCTCTATGCCGGTCTGTTCATGACCGCGGGACGACCGATTACGCCGGCGATCATCGACACGATCATGGAGGATTCGGCGGCGCTCGAAGCCGGCTTCCTTCCCGGCGACCATGTGGTCAGGATCGACGACGTGTCGATCGAGCGGTTCGAGGAGCTCCGCGATATCGTGATGTTCGGCCCTGGGGTCGAAATGGCCATGGGGGTGATCCGCGACAACGCGGAAATCGAGCTCCTGGTGACGCCGCGCGAATACGAATTCAAAGACAGTTTGGGTAACACCCATGTCATCGGACGCCTTGGGATCCGCGTCAAGGCGGCGGAATTGGTGCGACTGGGCCCGATCGACGCGGTCGGCGCGGCGATGTTCGATATCTACGTTCTGGTCAAGCGATCGCTGCAGGGGCTCGGCGAAATTCTCATCGGCAAACGCGATGCCAGTGAATTGGGCGGCCCGATCATGATCGCGCAATTGTCGGGCCAGACCGCGGAGGCGGGTCTGCTGCCGATGATCGAGTTTATCGTCATATTGTCGACCACGCTGGGCCTGATCAATCTGTTTCCCATCCCGATGCTCGACGGCGGCCATCTGGTGTTCTACGCCTTCGAAGCGGTGCGCGGCCGGCCATTGGGGCCGCGCGCGCAGGAGTTCGGCTATATGATCGGATTTGCGTTGGTTATAAGTCTGATGGTATTCGCGACATTTAATGATCTGACACGGCCGTCGGTGGTGGATTTCTTCGCCAGAATCGTTGGCTGAGGAATACGGTGGGGGAGCCGTAATGCCGAATGGCGGGGACTAAGCGTATTATGAGATATGCCGCGCGTGCGATCGCCGTGGGGCTGTGGCTTATCGCCGGTGTAATGTTCGCCGCGCCCGGGCACGCGCAGGACAGCGCGTTTATTTCCGCGATACGAATCGAGGGCAATCAGCGCATCGAGGATGCCACGGTCATTTCGTATATGAAAACCGTGGTGGGCGACCGCTTCGACCCGGGACGGATCAACGATTCGCTGAAAAGTCTGTTCGCCACCGGTTTGTTCGCCGATGTGACGATGGCGCGCGAAGGCGGCATTCTGGTGGTCAAGGTCATCGAGAACCCGATCATCAACAGGCTTGCGTTCGAGGGCAACCAGCGCATCGAAGACGATGTCCTGCAAAGCGAGGTGCAGTTGCGCCCGCGCACCGTCTACACCCGGACCCGGATTCAGTCCGATGTCGCGCGGGTGCTGGAATTGTATCGCCGCAGCGGCCGGTTCGCGGCGTCGGTCGAACCCAAAGTCATTCAGCTCGAGCAAAATCGCGTCGACCTGGTGTTCGAGATCAGCGAGGGCCCGCTGACCGGTGTTCAGCGCATTGTTTTTATCGGCAACGCAAACTTCAGCGACGGCACCTTGCGCGAGGTCATCCAGACCAAGCAAAGCCGGTGGTGGCGGTTCTTCTCGACCACTGATTCCTACGATCCCGACCGCCTGAGTTTTGACCGCGAGCTGCTGCGCCGCCACTACCTGAAAGAGGGCTTCGCCGATTTCAGGGTGGTCAACGCGCTGGCCGAACTGACCCCCGATCGATCCACCTTTTTCATTACCTTTACCATCGACGAGGGCGAACGCTATCGCTACGGCAAAATCGAGCTGACCTCGGAGTTGCCCGGATTCGAGGCCGACTCGATCGATTCCCCGGTCTCGACCGAGGAAGGCGATTGGTACAATGCGGATGAGATCGAGGAAAACATCGCCGAGTTGGCCGATCGCATAGGATCGCGCGGCTTCGCCTTTGTCGATGTTCAGCCGCAAATCGTTCGTCGACGCGACGATTTGGCGATCGACGTGACCTACAAAGTAATCGAGGGCCCGCGGATTTATGTTCAACGGGTCGAGGTTACCGGCAATGAGCGAACACTCGACCGGATTATCCGCCGCAATGTTCGGCTCGCCGAGGGCGATGCCTTCAATGCGGCGCGACTGCGGCGCTCGCTGACCCTGATTCAAAACCTCGGTTTCTTCTCGCGGGTCGACTTTAACGACCGAACCGGAAGCGGGCCGCCGCAAGTGATACTCGAGGCCGAGTTGGTCGAAACACCGAGCGGCGACATAACGGTTCGAAGCAACTTCAACGCCGATGAAGGCCGCACCAGATGGCGGGTGACCGGCCAGGACGTAAACGACGTTCTAAAAGGCCGGGAGGATAATATTGTCCTCAATGTCGACGTCGAAGAGCAGTCGACCGGTGAAGTGACATTCGGTGGCGGTTTCTCGACCACCGAAGGGCCGACGGGATCGGTGGGTATCCGGGAACGGAACCTGCTTGGCCGCGGCCAGGACCTGTCGCTGCAGTTCATCATCTCCGCGGTGACCCAGGATCTCGATCTGAGCTTCACCGAACCGTATTTTCTCAATCGTGATTTCGCCGCCGGCTTTGACGTTTTTCATCGCGAACGCGAGTTTCAAAATTCCGGGTTCGATCGCCGCGATTTCGGTTTTTCCTTGAGATCGGGCTATCCGCTGTCGGAGTATCTGACTCAGACTTGGCGATACACGTTGGCGCAAGAAGAAATCTTGCCAGACTCAGGGGCGCCGCAATTGGTAATCGACCAGGCAGGTGAAAGGCTGCTGTCCCGCGTCGACCAATCGTTGCTATACGATCGACGTGACAGCAAGATCGATCCCACGACCGGCTATTATGGCCTGTATTCGTTCGCGTTGGCCGGGCTCGGCGGTGACAAACACTATCTTTCGCAATCCGTAGGCGGCGGCTATTACTTCAATTTCTGGGATGAATGGGTGGTGTCGACGACCACCGAGGCGGGCTACATATTCGGCTTGCAATCCGGCGAAGAGATAGAAATTTCGGACCGCTTTTTCCTCGGTGGCAATAGCTTCCGCGGCTTTGCGGTGGCTGGCGTCGGGCCACGCGATATCGGCACCGACGATGCGCTGGGTGGCAACGTTCTCTACAAGGGAACACTTGAGCTGGCGTTTCCGATTGGCCTACCGAACGAACTCGGCGTGAAGGGCCGTCTGTTCGCGATCGCGGGTTCCTTGACCGATGTGGACACGACTAACATCAACACTATCGATACCGGGTCGATCCGTGCATCGGTGGGGGTAGGTATTTCTTGGGCTTCGCCGTTCGGGCCAGTGAGACTTGATCTGACCTCGGCTGTCATATCGGAAGGATTCGACGAGACCGAAATCTTCAGCTTCGGATTTGGATCCCTCTTTTGAGACCGAGCGCCGTGTCGGATGACTGTCAGGCGCGAATGTCTCGGGAATCGTATTAATGGAGATGGGTTTGAAATTGAATAAAGCGCGGTCGTGGCTCTGCGCGATGATTTTGCTGGCTTGGGCGATGGTGCTTGGCGCACCGGCCTGGGGCCAAGATGGCAATGAAGACAGACTTCCACGCATAGGGGTCGTCGATCTACAAAAAATCATGCGAAATTCAGTCGCGGCGGAGAAAGTTCGCGTTGAGATCGAGGCACGGCAGACCGAGTATCGCGGGCAAATCAGTGCGCGAGAAACTGAATTGCGAACCCAGCAGGAAGAATTGGAGCGCCAGCGAACAATTTTGGCACCGGAGGCGTTCGCGGCCCGAGAGGCGGACTTCGCCGCCAAAGTCGAGGCCTTGCAGCGCGAAGTGTCGAACCGAAATCGGCAATTGGAGCGCTCGCTGGCGTACGGCATGCAGCAAGTCCAAGTGGCCGCGCTCAGGGTCATTGCCCGGATCGCGGATGAGCTCAAACTTGGGCTGGTGCTCGACAAATCGCAACTTCTGCTAGTCGCCAAGGGGCTCGAGTTTTCCGAAGAAGCGCTGGCCGCCTTGAACACCGAAACACCGTCGGTATCGACGACTCCGCCGCCCGAACCGCAATAATACCAAGGCTTGATAATAATGACTCATTTGACCGCGCGATTTTCGTCGCTGGGTAGGAGCGGGACGCGCCGTCGTGCGACCCCAAGTCAAACGGCCCCAAGTCAAGCGGCCCCATGACAGGCGACCCGCGCAGCCAGCGACGACTCTTGCTCCCTGGCCGGACCGGCCTGCGGTGGCCCGAGGTGGCTTTCCGGGCAGCTGGCGCCGCTTGCCCGATGGACACCCATCGCGGAGGCCGCGTCGCGCCTACCCGGAAAGCCACCTCGGGCCATCAAATGGGTCATTATTATCAACCCTTGGTATAAGAGATCGTGTGGTTTGATTTATGCCGGACACACGCTTTTATCCGGTCCCCGCGCCGATCGCGCTGGGTGACCTTGCCCATAAGATCGGTGCCTCGCTCGAGGGACCGGTCGGGGCCGACGTTTTGATGCACGGCGTAGCCCCGCTCGAGACGGCGACGAAGGACGATGTCAGCTTTTTCGAAAACCGCAAGTACCTCGCGCAATTGTCGCAGACCGCTGCGGGCGCGGTGATCGTCGCCAAGCCGTTTCGCGATCGTCTGCCGGCGGACTGCGGCGCGCTGATCACCGACCGGCCATACGATGCCTATGCGCTCGCGGCGCAAGCCTATTATCCCTTGCGCGCGGTCGATGCACCGGGGATCGATGCAGAGAGCCATGTCGACTCCGACGCGCCGGTCGGGGACGGATGCCAGATCGATGCCGGCGCGGTTATCATGGCGGGTACGGAAATCGGTGCGCGGTGCCGGATTCGCGCCAACGCCGTGATCGGCGCGCATGTCGTGATCGGCGAAGACGGCGATATCGGTGCCGGTGCGTGTTTGACCCATTGTATCGTCGGCGAGCGGGCGATTATTCATTCGGGCGTGCGAATTGGCCAGGACGGCTTCGGGTTCGCGCGTGGTGCGCAAGGCCACGTCAAGGTTCCACAGCTCGGCCGGGTGATGATTGGCGACGACGTCGAGATCGGTGCCAACAGCACCATCGACCGAGGCAGTGGTCCGGACACGATCATTGGCGATGGATGCAAAATCGACAATTTGGTACAGATTGCGCATAACGTGCGCCTCGATCGCGGGTGTATCGTGGTCGCGCAAGTGGGGATATCGGGGAGCACGCAGATCGGCGAATTCGCTGTATTGGCCGGCCAGGTGGGGCTCGCCGGTCATTTGCGGATTGGCGCCGGCGCGGTGGTGGCGGCGCAATCCGGGGTGACGCGAGATATACCGGACGGTGAGACCTATGGCGGAAGTCCCGCGCGTCCGGCTATGGAATGGCGGAGGCAAGTCGCGACACTCGGTCGCCTAGCCAAGCGCCGCGATGTGGAGAAAGAGTGAATGACGACGGAGACCACATCGTCGGAATCTGCCATCGATATCCAGCGAATTATGGAAATGATTCCCCATCGCTATCCCTTCCTGCTCGTCGACCGAGTCTTGGAGATGGTGCCCGGGATGAGCACGATCGGTTTCAAGAACGTGACCTTCAACGAACCGCACTTTGCCGGACATTTTCCATCGGCGCCGGTTATGCCTGGGGTCCTTATCATTGAGGCCATGGCGCAGACCGCGGCGATTCTCGTGGTCGAGACCATGGGTGCGGAAGCGGAGGGAAAACTGGTTTATTTCATGAGTATCGACGGTGCGCGGTTCCGCAAACCGGTGGTTCCCGGCGACAGTCTGTACATTCATATCGAGATAATCCAGAACCGCCGCAATGTCTGGAAATTCAAGTGCGAGGCTAAAGTCGAAGCCGCGTTGGTGGCTCAGGCCACGATCGCCGCGATGATCATGGATACCTGACATGGATGGGCTTGGTAGAGATGCTCGATCAACCAATGGGCACCAACACACCGGTAGCGCCGAGGACGATGTCGCGATGTGGATGGCCGAATAATGACCGCTGAAATCGTCGATACCGCCCCTCGCGTCCACCCCACCGCTTTGATCGAAGACGGTGCCGAGTTGGGCCAAGGGGTCGTCATCGGCCCGTATTGCATCGTCGGGCGAGAGGTAAGATTGGGCTCGGGCGTGGTGCTCGAATCCCATCTCGTGGTGACCGGCCGGACCGAAATCGGTCAGGGGTCACGGATTTTCCCGTTTGCCTCGATCGGACATCCGCCGCAGGATTTGAAATATCACGGCGAGGCCTCGGACCTCGTGATCGGGTCCAATACGGTGATCCGCGAGCATGTCACGATGAACCCCGGGACCGAGGGCGGTGGCATGGTGACGCGGGTGGGCGATGACTGCCTGTTCATGGTCGGCGCCCATGTCGCCCATGATTGCCAGGTCGGCAACGGCGTCATCCTGGCCAACAACGCGACATTGGCGGGGCATGTGCAAGTTGGCGACTTCGCGATCCTCGGGGGTTTAAGCGCGGTGCATCAGTTCGCCAGAATTGGCCGTCACGCCATGGTCGGCGGCATGAGCGGTGTCGAGAGCGACGTCATTCCCTACGGCTCGGTGATGGGTAATCGGGCGCACTTGTCGGGCCTGAATGTGGTCGGCTTGAAGCGCCGCGGCTTTTCCCGCGACGTGATCCACGATTTGCGCAAGGCGTACCGACTACTGTTCGCCGAGGAAGGCACGATGGCGGAACGCCTGAGCGATGTCGCCGAGGAATTCGACGGTAATGAGCCGATCATGGATATCGTCAATTTCATCCGTTCCGACAGCAGCCGTTCGATCTGTCAGCCCAAAATCGACCGTGCCGCGTAAGCTCGGGCTGTTCGCCGGCGGTGGATCGCTGCCACGGCAAATCGTCGAGGCGTGTCGGGAACAAGGGCGCGACGTGGTCGTGGTCGCCTTCGACGGGACCACGGCGCAGGCAACCGTGGTCGGCGTCGATCATATCTGGACGCGGCTCGGCGCCGTCGGCCGGACCATTGATTGGTTGAAAGCGAACCAGGTCGAGGATGTGGTTCTGGCCGGCGCCGTGGCGCGACCATCCTGGTCGACCGTGCGACCTGATATGCGGGGGCTGAAAATGCTGCCGCGCATCGCCGCCGCCGGCCAAGGCGACGACGCCATATTATCGGTAATCATTGAAGAGTTGGAGTCCGAGGGCTTTCACGTCATCGGCCTCGATGAGGTGATGCCCGATCTGTTGGCGCTTGAAGGCGCGATGGGACTTCATGCGCCGGATTCGAATGCGCTCGACGATATAGCCCGCGGCCTGGACGTCGCCCGCGCGCTTGGCTCGGTCGATGTCGGACAAGCGGTGATCGTGCAACAGGGCATCGTCCTCGGTGTCGAGGCGGCCGAGGGAACCGACGTCCTGATCGACCGATGCGCCGCGTTGCGGCGAGACGGCGTTGGCGGGGTTCTGGTTAAATGTGTGAAGCCCGGTCAGGAGCGACGCGCCGATTTACCGTCGATCGGGCCGGAAACCGTAAAAGGCTCTCTCGCATGCGGACTGCGTGGCATAGCAATCGGCGCCGGCGCCGCGCTGGTACTCGAACGGACCGAGACCGTGGCGGCGGCCGATGCTGGCGGCTTGTTTCTCTATGGTGTCCGCATCGACTGGTGATAGAAAACAGGCAAATCATCAATAAACAGGGATTGGCGAGCCAATGGCAGACTCAAACAGTTTTCGCATGTTGCATACCATGGTGCGGGTCAAGGACCTCGACGCCTCGGTGGATTTCTACACCAATTTGCTCGGCATGGATTTGCTCCGGCGCACTGACTTTCCCGAGGGAAAATTCACCCTCGCGTTTGTCGGCTATGGACCGGAGACCAGCAGTACGGTGATCGAACTGACCCATAATTGGGATCAGGATACCGCGTACGACTTGGGATCCGGGTACGGGCACATCGCTCTCGGCGTGCCGGATATCTACCAGACTTGCGATACGCTCAAGGCCAATGGCGGCAAAGTCGTGCGTGAACCGGGCCCGATGAAACACGGCACCACGGTGATCGCCTTTGTCGAGGACCCGGACGGCTACAAGATCGAACTCATCGAAAGAGCCTAGACTTGATCCGCTCTAGCGGTCTTCGATCCGAATGTAGTCGCGCAAATCCGCGCCGGTGTAGAGCTGGCGCGGACGACCGATTTTTTGCGTCGGATCGACGATCATTTCATTCCATTGCGCGACCCAGCCGACGGTCCGCGCCACGGCGAATATCACCGTGAACAGGTCGAGCGGGATGCCCATCGCGCGCAAAATGATGCCCGAATAGAAATCGACATTCGGGAACAGCTTGCGGTCGACGAAATATTCGTCCTCGAGCGCCAATCGCTCGAGCTCCATCGCCAGTTTCAGCAGCGGCTCGTCCTCGAGCCCCAGTTCGGCGAGCACCTCGTGCGCCGAGGTGCGCATAACGGAGGCGCGCGGATCCAAATTCTTGTAGACCCGGTGACCGAAGCCCATGAGCCGGAACGAATCCTCCTTGTCCTTGGCGCGCTCGATAAATTCGGGGATACGATCGACCGATTCCATCTCCTCGAGCATGCGAATGACCGCCTCGTTCGCGCCGCCGTGGGCCGGTCCCCAAAGCGAGGCGATCCCCGCCGCGATACAGGCGAAAGGATTGGCGCCGGACGAACCCGCCAGGCGCACCGTCGAGGTTGACGCATTCTGTTCGTGATCGGCGTGCAGGATGAGGATGCGATCTATGGCGCGGGCAAGAATGGGGCTGACGTTGTATTCCTCCGCCGGAACGGCAAACAGCATGTGGAGGAAGTTCTCCGCATAGCTAAGGTCGTTGCGCGGCGTGATGAACGGCTGGCCGATCGAATATTTGTAGGCCATGGCGGCGATCGTCGGCATTTTCGCGATCAGGCGATGGGAGACGATCACACGTTGACGTTCGTCGGTGAGGTCCATCGAGTCGTGGTAGAACGCCGACAAGGCGCCGACGACACCGATCATGATCGCCATCGGGTGGGCGTCGCGGCGAAAGCCACGATAGAAATAGGCGAGCTGCTCGTGCAGCATCGTGTGATAGGTGACATTGTGAGAGAACTTGTCTTTCTGCGCTTGGTTCGGCAGCTCGCCGTTGAGCAGCAGGTAGGACACGTCCATGAAGTCGCTGTGTTCCGCCAGATCCTCGATCCGATAGCCGCGGTGGAGGAGGATTCCTTCCTCGCCATCGATAAAGGTGATCGACGATTCGGCGCTGCCTGTCGAGGTGTACCCGGGGTCGTAGGTGAACATCCCGGTTTCCGAATAAAGCTTGCGAACGTCGATGACGTCGGGACCCAAGGTTCCGGCAATAACCGGCAAATCCACCGAAATGCCGGTTTCCTTGTAGGTCAACGTGGCGATCCCCGCGGGTCCCGATTTCCTCACCGTCTCCGACATGTCGGATTACCCTCCTAAAAATTTGGAAATGTGGACAGCCCGCGTCCCGCTCATTCGCGCGCGAGCATAGTGCTTTGGTCGCTTTTTGGCAATTTCCCGGGCCCCACCCCTGTCGCTAACACACGATATGACCGGTTTATGTACCAGATGATCGGTCCGGTTTTAGATTTCCTCCAAGTCTGGAGGAATCGGATGCGCCGGACGGAGCAGTTGCAGGGACTGAGATTGATGAAGTTCGAGGATGTCTACGGACGCTGTTATCGGGGTGATTTGAGCCAGGCCGAGGCCTCGGATATCCTGGGCATGTCGGAGCGGACGTTCCGGCGCTGGCGGGAGCGCTATGAGGCCGAGGGTGCCGAGGGTTTGTACGACCGGCGCCTTGGGCGGGTCTCGGCGCGCCGCGCGCCGGTGGACGAGGTGATGCGGGTGCTGGAGCTGTTCGAGACGCGCTACCCGGACTTCACGGCCAAGCACTTCCACGAGAAGCTGGTCTGCGAGCATGGC
>JAKZSU010000256.1:0-4001 GCA_047517485.1 Alphaproteobacteria bacterium | reverse complement strand
TCGGACGCGGCCTGAGGCCAAGAGCACTTTCCAACTTAATGGGATCGGTTTGATGGGACAAATTGTCATTTCGAGGACGTTGCGACGCTCGGACGATGCACCGCATCGACCTTCGCGCCGCGCCACCTCGAAATGACAATTTGTCCCATCAAACCGATCCCATTAAGTTGGAAAGTGCTCTTGGCCTCAGGCCGCGTCCGAGGCCAGGCGCGGCAGCGCGGTCTCCACCAGCCGCGCGAAATAGCTCGCGCCGACCGGCAGGATGGTGTCGTTGAAATCATACTTCGGATTGTGAATGGTCACACAACCTTCGCCGTCGCCATTGCCGACGAAGGCGTAAGCGCCGGGCTTTATTTCCAGGAAGAAAGAAAAATCCTCCGAGCCCATGACCAGCGGTTGCTCCGCGGCCTCCGCGCCGAGCACCTCGCCCGCCACGGCGCGCGCGAACTCGGTTTCCGCCACGTGGTTGGCGGTCGGCGGATAGCCTTCGTTGTAGGTCATGGTCGCGCTCGCGCCGTGCGCCGCCGCGACCCCGTCGATGATCTCCTGCATGCGGCGGCGAACCATGGCGCCGACCTCGGCATCGAAATAGCGCACCGTGCCGCCCATCTCGACGGTGTCGGGGATGACGTTGAAGGCATCGCCGCCGTGAATCTTGGTCACCGAGATCACCAGCGTCTTGGTCGGATCGACATTGCGCGACACCAGGGTCTGCAGCGCGGTGACCATTGCCGCGGCGACGACCACCGGATCGACGGTCTGGGACGGCATCGCGCCATGGCCGCCCTTGCCTTGCACGGTGATGGTGAACGCATCCGCCGCCGCCATGATCGGCCCTGGCGAGACCGCGATCACCCCTTCCGGGATTCCCGGCATATTGTGCACGCCGTAGATCGCGTCGACCGGGAAGCGCTCGAACAGACCGTCCTCGATCATCGCCCGGGCACCGGCGAACCCCTCTTCCGCTGGTTGGAACACCAGCACCACCGTGCCGGTAAAATTCCGCGTCTCGGTCAGATACCGCGCCGCGCCGAGCAGCATCGCGGTATGGCCGTCATGGCCGCAGGCGTGCATCACACCGTCGTGGCGCGATTGATACGGCAGCCCGGTTTCCTCGAGGATCGGTAGCGCGTCCATGTCGGCGCGCAGCCCGATCGACGGCCCGTCGCCGTTGCGCAGCACGCCAACAACGCCGGTCTTGCCGATCCCCTCGACCACCTCGTCGACGCCGAAATGGGTAAGCAATTCGGCGACCCGCGCGGCGGTCCGCGCCTCCTCATAGGCAAGCTCGGGATGTTGATGAATATCGTGCCGCCATTCCGCCATTTCGGTGTGAAAAGCGGCAATTCTATTGACTACCGGCATGTCCTCAATCTCCCTCGGCCCGACATAACCTCTGGTCGCGAGCGTAGATCACTTTGGAGCCACGGGATACCGCCTCGTTCGCGGGTCAGATCCGCCTATCGTTCGCCCGGTCGCCGGGCGGATCGTGATAGAGGCACTCTGGCCGGAGCGCCGTGAGATCGGTGAGGCCACTTTGTGCCATCACGATATCGACTTCGCGCCGCATAATGTCGATCGCGTGGGCGGCCCCGGCGGTGCCGCCGACGGCGGTGCCATACAAGGTCGGGCGCCCGAGAAAGACGAAATCGGCGCCGAGACAGAGCGCGATCAACACGTCGGAGCCGCGGCGAATACCGCTGTCGAGCATCACCGTCATGCGCTCGCCGACCGCCGCCTTGATCGCCGGCAGCACGTCGAGCGGCGACGGCGCGCGATCGAGTTGCCGGGCGCCGTGATTGGAGACCATGATCCCGTCGACCCCGGCATCGGCGGCGCGCTTCGCGTCGTCCGCGTGCATGATGCCTTTCAAGACCAGCGATCCCGGCCACTGGCGGCGATACTCATCAACCTCGCGCCAGCTCAATGGTGCCGGAAGTTGACTGCTGACGAACTCGGCGATCTGGCCCGCGGTCGCGCCATCGTCGGCATAGGGCGCCCAATTGACCAGTACCGGCATGCCATTTCTCAGGTATTCGGCGAGCCAACGCGGATGCAGAATCGCATCGAGCCGCGCCGACAATGAAATATTGAGCGGGCGGGTGAACCCATTGCGCTGGTTGCGCTCGCGTTTCGGGCTGACCGGGACATCGACGGTGATCGCCAGGGTCGCTACGCCGGCATCATGGGCGCGGCGCATCATATCCTCGGAAATCGACCGGTCGCGCGCCGGATAGAGCTGCAACCAGCCATGATCCGGCGCGATCTCGCCGAGTTTCTCGATTGTCGCCGAGCCGACACAGGACATCACGAAGGGAATGTCGGCCGCCGTGGCGGCCTCCGCCAGCATCAGATCGGCGCCGGGGCGAAACAGGCCGGCAAGCCCCATCGGCGCGATGCCGAACGGCGCCGCGTACGCGCGCCCGAACAGGCGCGTGGTCTGCGGCCGCGCCGAGACATCGACGAGATATCGCGGAATCAACCGATGACGGTCGAAGGCCGCCCGATTGTGATCGAGCCCCTGCTCGTCGTCGACACCGCCCTCGATATAATCGAAGGCGATGCGCGGCAAATGGCGCTTGGCCATGCACCGCAGGTCCTCGAGATTGATCGCGTCGCTCAATTTCATATTTGCCAATGAATACAGAGTTAGCGGGGTCGTCGTTCACTCTTCGCAAGCGCTATATCATGCGAGCCCGGCCACGGGTACTCGGTTATCGACTATCTGGATTGCCACAAGTGTTCCGACGATCGCCCCGCCCCCTAATACCCGCGCGCGCGGCGACGATCGGCGATTCATGCGCGCGACACCGCTTGGCGGCGCCCGAGAATCGTTTTCACCCTGCCGATAATCTCGCCGCGGAGTCCGTATCGAGATCCCGCCTACCGCCACCGGTCGCGGCACGATCAACCACTTGGCCAATCCAGAGCGGTCCCCGCCATGGTCCGGATCTTCGTGACCCTCGGTCGGTGTTTCGCACTGAATTTCGCAGTCGGCGAATTGATGAAGTAAGCGCGCCAAGCCATTGCGACTTTCCGGCCTATCGAAGCCGGCATCGGGGGCATCGGCCGAGAGACCTTCATAACTCTCGCGCTTGACGACAGCGGTTGCTGTCGACTCGTGGTGGGTCATCGCTCCGGTCCGCTCCTTGACGGCCTGCCTTACGGCGGGCCTCCCGGCAAATGAGCCAACGAATACGTTATAAATTTGGATAAAATTTTAGAGGTATTGATTGGCAAGGTACCGCTTGCGCGTAATCAAGGCAAGGAATCGGTGCCATCAATCCGCATCCGAAACAAAAGCATGATAATGGTTTGGAGAAGATTGATGAGAGCACGCTTTAAACCGACTCGCGCCAGGGGCACGCACCGCGCGATCAAAGACGAACACCGTCAAGCGCTGCTCGACGTGCAAGCGCGATGGCGTTATACCGACCTGCAGTGAGTGAAACTCATTACAGCTCGGCAAGCGCGACCGCGCGCCCGAGCTAATGCGAGGAAAGCCTGCGTGGCGCTTGAACGCCCTTTAAAACAACCGGACTGCGCGACGCGCAGGCCGGCAAGCGCGACCGCGCGCCCGAGCCAATGCGAGGCCAGCCTGCGTGGCGCTTGAACGCGCTTTAAAACAACCGGACTGCGCGACGCGCAGGCCGGCAAGCGCGACCGCGCGCCCGAGCTAATGCGAGGAAAGCCTGCGTGGCGCTTGAACGCGCTTTAAAAACCACGCGGAACACAGGCTCGGTGTTCCCGATTAGGGTCCCGCTTCACTTTCTTCCCCTCGCCCCTGGATTTTTTTGAAGGGCCCCCCTCACCCAAACCCTCTCCCGCAAGGGGCGAGGGCTTTCCGGCGGCGATGCCCGATGACCTGCGCCCCAAGGCCCCCGCATTCATAAGGAGAGTCCTGTTTCTGCATAGCGCATTGTTGATGGGTTGGCACGCGCGCCGTGCGTGGAGCCCTCAAGTCGCTCAAGCGCGCGGCGCGCATTTGCGGGCGTGTCTCC
>JAKZSU010000255.1:0-20244 GCA_047517485.1 Alphaproteobacteria bacterium | reverse complement strand
CGGGCGGTTGTCGGCAGTCCACATGGGGCACCTCAAGAGCAAATTCACCACCCCAGAGAATCACAGCTGATTCAGCTCTTCAAGAGGGGGCGCCGGATAACCGATTCATCCGACTCATAAAGTCCCCGGACGGACACTTAGAGTCTTGCCGGGTTTAATTGAAGCAGATTGATGGGCCAAACTGGTTTTTCGAGGTGGCGCGGCGCGACGGGCGATGCGGCGCATCGGCCGAGCGTCGCCAGCTGCGCGAAAAGCCAATTTGGCCCATCAATCTGCTTCAATTAAACCCGGAAAGACTCTAATGCAGGTCGGTATCAGAAAGATCAGCCGAGGTTGGATTCGATCCAATTGGCCAATTCGGATTTGGGCGCGGTTCCGACTTTCATCGCCGCCACCTCGCCGTCCTTGAACAGCAAAAGCGTGGGAATGCCGCGCACGCGATATTTGGTCGGGGTCTGCGGATTCTCGTCGATATTGATCTTGGCGATGGTCAAACGGCCTTCCAATTCGGCGCCAATTTCCTCGAGCGCGGGCGCGATCTGCTTGCACGGACCGCACCATTCCGCCCAGAAATCGACCAAAACCGGCGTTTCCGACTTTAAAACGTCGGCCTCGAAGCTATCGTCCGAAACTTTCTGGGTGGTCATGAAATACTCCTTACAAAGGCCATCGACCGGGCGCCTAATTCGGCCCGGCGCCAAATGTAGGGAGCGCCCCCGGCAGCGTCAAGCGTCCAAAGCCCCTCCTTATTTTACGATATTTGTGTGTGAATCCGCGTCTCGCGGAGTCGCGGATCAGCGCCGAAAACCCGCTCAAGGGTGGTGGCGATCGAGGAGTGCGTCACTGAGCGGCATCAGACGCGGGCTCTCGGTCCACAGCAAAGCGCAGCGAATCGGCCGGTCGTCATAGATCGCGCGCAAAGCGGCGCGATAGATCGCCATCTGGCGGATATACGCCACTGGTACGTCCGACTCGGTCGCCGGCGGCCGACGATTGGTCTTGTAGTCGACAATCAGGATCGCCTCGTCGGTGACCGCCAGACGGTCGATTTTGCCCGACAGAATGTGCTGCTTCCCGGCGCCGGCCGGCAACAGCCCGGCGATCGCGACTTCCGCCAGGCTGCCGGGCGCGAAGACGGCGGCGAATCCCGCGTCTTCGAGGACACCGATTGCCGCCGATTCGATGTCCGCGCGCACGCCGTCATCGAGGGCGAGTCCGGGCCGGCCGAGAAATTTGGCGGCGGCGGCGGGGCGCTGCGCCGGCGCCAGCATGGGCAGGCTTTCGAGCAGGCGGTGAATGAGCTGGCCACGGATCGCGGCACGGCGGTCCTCGGGCAGCAGCGGCGAGCGCGCCGGCGGATCGTCGCCGGACGGCGCGGAGGGGACCAGCGGGACCGGCGGCGACGGCTCGGCGGCGGGCGCCGCCCCGGCCCAGTCCGGCGGCGCCTCCCGGACGGGCTCGATTTCCGACGAGGTGGCCCGATCGGCGGCGACCGTCTGCGGCGCCTCGTGGCGCAAACCCGCGGTCGATCCGGACCCGGGTCCCGAGTCGGCGGCGGGCGCCATGGCGTCATGTACCAAATTATACCAGCTGTGCTCGGGCGCCTTGCGCTTGGTATGCCAGCCGCAGATATAGAGGCGATCCTCGGCGCGGGTCATCGCGACGTAGAGCAGGCGGCGATATTCTTCGTCGCGGCGCGCGCCCGCGTGCTCGATCCATTCGCGCGACAGGGGATCGCGAAGGTCCTTGGAGGACGGCCACAACACCAGCTGTTCGTCGGGCGACCAGACCAGACGCGGGTTCATCTGCGGCGCCTGCAAGGTATCGGGCAGAAACACGATCGGCGCCTGCAAGCCCTTGGCGCCATGCACCGTCATCACCCGCACCGCGCGAGCGCGGCCGACATCGAGGTCGCGCTTGACCTCGACCTTGCCGCTCTCGAGCCAGTGCAGAAAGCCTTGCAGACTGGGCACATGGTTACGCTCGTAGGTGAGCGCTTGGGCGAGAAATTCGTCGAGCGGGTCGAGCGCCTCGTGACCAAGGCGCGCGAGAAACCGCCGCCGCCCGCGCAGCCGGCCGAGCAGATCGGCGTAGAGTTCGTAAGGCGACCGCAGATCGGTCACCCCGAGTAGTTTCGCCAAGGTCTCATGAGCGGCGGCATAGCGTGGTTGGCGCTCCCGCCTTTCACCCAGACTTTGCCACAATGTGCGCTCGCCGCGTTGATAGGCGACGGCAAACAGGTCTTCGTCATCGAACCCGAAAAGCGGACATTTGAGCGCCTCGGCAAGGCTCAGATCGTCGGACGGCAGCAACAGAAACCGCCCCACCGCGATCAGGTCCATGACCGCGATATGATCGGTGAGCACCAGCCGGTCAATGCCGGCGACCGCCACGTCGCGGTCCTTCAAGTTGCGCACGAGATCGTCGAGGAAGGCGTTGCGGCGGCGCACCAGTACCATGATGTCGCCGGCCTCGATCGCGCGGGCGCGCGACGCCAGGATTTCATCGCCGTGGCACAGCGCGGCGATCTTGTCGGCAACGAGTTCGGCGAGCCGGCTTTGCGCCGAGGACGCTTCGACTTGTTCGATCGGCGGTTTCCACGACGGTGGTTGATCGACAGCGAGCGGCTCGATGGCCGGCCAAATTTCAACCTCGCCCGCTTGGCCATGACGATTCGATACGTGTCGAATCGGCCGATCGTCGAATATCAGGCCGCGCCGTGCCTCGGGTCGCGCGAACACGCCGTCGACCGTCTCGAGCACGGCGGTGGTCGATCGGAACGATGTCTCGAGCGGTATTTCGCGCCATTCGCGCTCGGAGCCAACCACTCGGTTGCGGAACAGGCGGCGCATAAGTTCGAAATCTCGCGGATCGGCGCGCTGAAAACCATAGATCGATTGCTTGGGATCACCGACCGCGAAAGTGGTGCGATGGCCGTCCCGCGCCCCCTCGCCGGCATAGAACTCGTCGGCGATCGCGGCGATCAATTCCCACTGGTCGGGGTTGGTGTCCTGCGCTTCGTCGATCAGGATGTGGTCGATACCGCCGTCGAGCTTGTAGAGCACCCAGGCAGCGCGTCCCGGCGCGGTCACCAGGTCGCGGGTGAGCAGGATCAGATCGTCGTAGTCGAGCCAGCCGTGCGCCCGCTTGTGGCGTTGATAGCTATCGATCAACGCCTGACCGAGGGTAAGGATCGCCGTGGTCGAGCGCGCCACCGCCGCCCGGCGGCCACGTTCGCGCGCCGCGACTAAGCGCTCGGCCTCGGCCTGCAGGGCGGAGAACGCGGCGGGGTCGCTCGCCGCGACTTTCTTGGTCGCCAGGGTTTTGCGGACCGTGCCGGTGTCGGTCATGAAGCCTTTTACGTAATCGTCGAACCCGGCGACTCGCGAATCGGCGTCGGTCGCCGCCAGCCATGCGGCGATCTGCTCTCCGCGCTTCTGATCGCCGGACGATCCGGCCGCGAGGGCCGCGGCGGCGGCGCTCAGCCCGTCGCGGTCGAATGCGCCATCGTCGCAGGTCTCCAGGGTCACCTGTTCCATGCTCAGCCCGGGCGGCACGTCGAGGGCGTCGTGCACCGCGGCAAGTAGCGCTTGGGGTCCGCCCAGGCGATGCACCAGACGCGCCAGACGCCCGCGTTCGCGCGCCAGGTCGGCCATGAGCTCGGGGAAATGAACCTCGTGGATCGCCGCGGTGACGGCGGCCAAGGCGGCGCCGAGCGCTCCCGGCGCGTCGGGATCGATCGCGGTGACGACTTCCTCCTGGACGTCGCGCATCAATTCATCGGCGGTACGTTCGTCGATAACGTCGAAATGCGGCGAGATGCCGGCCTCGAGCGGGAATCGCGCGAGCACCGACTGGCAAAACGCGTGAATGGTCTGAATCCGCATCCCGCCCGGAGTATCGAGCACCCAGACCAGCAGGCGGCGCGCGGCATCGCGCGTCTCGGGCCCCGGATTGCCGCCGGTTAGCTCGCGCAAATCTAGGGTCAGCGCGTCGTCCGACGCGGTCGCCCATGCCGCCAGGCGCCGGTTGAGTCGGTTCGCCATCTCCGCCGCCGCCGCCTTGGTGAAGGTCAGGCAGAGAATGCGTGACGGCGGCACCGGCCCGTCGTCGCCCCCGAGAAGCAGGCGCAAAACGCGGTCGGTAAGAACCTTGGTCTTGCCGGTGCCGGCGGAGGCGTCAACCCAGACCGACGCGTCGGGATCGGAGGCGGCTTGCTGCAGCGCGGTTGGATCATCTCTGTTCAGCGCGGTAAGAGACATCACTCACCGCCCTCGCCGACCGCCGACCATTCGCCGACGCGCGCGAGATGGGTGTAATCGCTGTAGCGCAGCGCCTCGGCGGCGGCGGGCACGGCGCGATAGGGGATGTCGGGATTGTCGAACACCGCGATCAGGCGCGCCAGGCCGGCGAACGCTTCCTCGGCGAGTTGTTCGGCGTCATGCCCGACGGTGTGCACCTCGCCGCCGGCACCGCGACCGGTGAGCCGCCAAAACGACAATGCATCAATTGGCCCCGACGGCCCGGGCGGCAAATCGCTAAATCCACCGGCCCGCGCGATCGCCGCCTCGAGCGGCAATTGCGGCGAGAAGCCGGCCACGACCTCGGCGTCCCTCGGTATGGCGCCAGTCTTGTAATCGATAATCTCGAGGCCGCCGCCGGGCGCGATGTCGATGCGGTCGGCGATCGCGGTCAAGGTGAAGGGGCCCGCCGGCGCGTCGAGCACCAACGTGCCGTGGCATTCGGTGACGCTGGTCAGGCCCGCGGCACGGCGCGCGGTCTCGATCTCGATGAACCAGTGGGCGATACGTTCGAAGCGCGGCCACCAAAACGCCCACAGGCTGGGATGGGCGGCAACCGGGGCGAACACGGCGCGCCCGGTTTCGATCAGGCGAGCATACGCGTCGGCCGGCAGCGCCCCGGGGTGGGCGGCGACGAAGCGATCGAGGGTTCGGTGGATATAACTGCCATAGTTGGCGACCGTGACAGGCGCGTCGATCGGGTCGAGGGCGCGCAGGTCAAGAACATACTGCGCGTAAATCGAATAGGGATCGCGCATCAGCCGTTCGACCCGGGTCACCGAGAGCTGGCGCGGCCGCGCCTCGACCGGCGGGCGGGGTTCGGGCGGCGCCAGCGGCTCTTGGGTCGCGTCCGGCACGTCCATCGCCGCCTGCCACGCGGTCCACGGCGCGTCGCCAGCGGTCGGCCCCACCAGGCCCGCGCCTTCGAGAACCGCGTCCAGGCGGATCAGCCAGCGCGACGGAACGGTGGGTGTGCCATCGACCTTCTCGGCGCGCGTGACGATCACCTGGGGCGAGGCCAACGCTTGGCTGAAGTCGTGCGCCGCGAGCCCGATCATGCGTTCCGGCGAAGGCAGCCCGAAGGCGGCGCGCATCGGCCGGCTGAGCCACGGATCGGCGGCGGCCTCGGCCGGCCAACTGGCCTCGTTGAGACCGCCCAATACGAGCAAATCCGCCTGCTGCAAGCGCGCTTCCAACGGCCCCCATATGGCGAGGCGCGGGTGAGTACCGTAGCTCGGTCGCACGGTCGCCCGTTCGAGCAGGCTGTCGAAAAGCGCGGGATAATCGGCGCCGGCGATCGGCGCCAGACCGTCGGCGGCCTCGGCCAGCTCGGCCATCAGGGCGGCACTGGCGGTGCCCGCTTCGCCGGTCCACAGACGGGCGGCGCCGGGCTCGGCATCATCGGCGGCGAGATATTCGGCGAGCGCGATATGAGCCTCGACGAGGGCGGTGATTCTGACGGTCCTGCTCGCCAACGCGTGCGCCAGCGGCGCGGCCGCACCCGCGAGCGCGTCGAGCCAGACCGGCACCGCCTTGCCGGCCGCCAGGAGCGCGCGCTTGAGACCGCCGAAGCCGGGTGCGGGACGCGGACCGCGCAGCGCCGCCGTCTCGACGCGCCGCGCTTGGGCGCGAAACACCGCCGAAGCCTGACCGCCGGCGGCGAGCGGATGTTTGAGCAGAGCGAGCAAGGGGACCGGCGCGACACCATCGGCCAAGGCCTTTAGGATCAGGCGCAAAAACACGCCGGGCACACTGTCCGACAGCGGCCGCCCGGCGGAGTCGTCGATTTCGATGTCCCAGCGTGCGAGTTCGGCGCGGACGCGGCGCGCCAGCGCGCGGTCGGCGGTGACCAGCGCGGCGGTGCGGCCCGGCGCCTCGAGCGATTGGCGCAGCATCAACGCGATGACCCCGGCCTCGGCCTGCGGGTCGGCGCAGGACACCACCCGGACGCCATCGATCGCCCGAGCCTTTAGGTGGCCAAGATCCTGCCACGCCTCGGCGGTCGCTTCCGGGCGCATGACTTCGCTGATCAATCGCGCCCGATCGACGTTGGATGGCGAAAAGCCCGGCAAGACCGGCCAGTCGCGAACCTCGTCGCGGGTGATCTCCAGGCGATCGAGCAGCTGCGCCAGGCCATATTGCGGATGCGATTCACCGAGCACCCGCCAACTCTGGGTGTCGAGATCGCGATCCAGGCCGGGCAGCACGACGCGGCCCTCGGGCAACGCCGCGATCACCGCCAGAAGATCCGCGGTCGCCGGAATACTGCCGGTCGATCCGGCGGCGACAACCGGGTGCTCGGGCGGCGCGGCGGCCCATTGCTCGGCCAACGCCCGCAACAAACGATTGCGTCGTTCGGCGGGGTCGATGCGGCCACGATCGGCCAGAATCGCCGGCCAGTTTTCGGTAACGATACTGAGAAACTCGACGGTTTGCCGCCAGTGACCCGCGAGATCGCCATCGACCAAACCCGCTAGCGGATCGAACGTCAGTCGCGCGGTCTGCACCTGATCGATCAGTCGCGCGAGCTCGGCGGCAAGGCGGACCGCTTGCGCCGGGCCCGAGCCCGCCGCCTCGTCGCGCTTGCGAACCAGTTCGGCGAGCAGCAGCTGGCGCTCGATCTCGGGCATCGCCGGCGGCAGATCGAGCGCGCCCTCGACTGCGTCGAGCACGCTGTCGCCGAAGGCGAAATCATCCTCGTCGACATCGCCGATCGGCCGCATCACCGGCAGCAGCATCGGCTTGCCGCCACCAAGCCGCAGGAAGGCCTCGCGTAGGCTGCGCACCGCGCGCCGGGTGGGCAGCAGCACGGTGACCCGGCACAAGCCTAAGGGATCGCCGCCATGATCGGCGAGCAGACCGGCGGCGAGCGCATCGACAAACGCTATCCCCGGCGGAATGGTGAAAACACGCGTCATCGTCGGGCGAGGTCGCGGAGATAGGGCTCGACCCGGTCGAGGTCGTCGCGGGTGCCGATATGGAGCCATTCGCCGTCGTGGACCGCGCCGCGCAGGCGTCCCGCATCGCCGGCCCGGTCATACAAGCGGTTGAGGGAAAACGCGCCGTCCGGGCAATCGGCGAACAGTCGCGGATGGAGGATTTGCAGGCCGGCGAAGACGTAGGGCGCGGCGTAGCGTTTCCCGCGGCGCTCGAGCGCGCCGTCGTCCGCCATGGTAAAATCGCCGGCCCCGCCATAGCCGAACGCCCGCGCGGTCGGCTGCAGCAGCAACAGCGCGTCGGTGTCGTGGTCGCGCCAGGCCTGGGCAAGACGGCGTGGCGCGGGCGCCATGCCGTCGAGGATGACGATGTCGCTGTTGGCCACGAAGAACGGCGAATCGCCAAAATATTTCAGCGCCTTGGCGACCCCGCCACCGGTCTCGAGCAAGCCGTCTTCATGGGAAATCGTGATCGCCGGCGCGCGGCGCGCGGCGAGGCGCGCTTCGATTTGGTCGGCGAGATGCCAGCTGTTGACCACCGCGCGGCGAACCCCGGCGGCGCCCAAGCTATCGAGCATACGATCGAGCATGGTCACCCCACCGACCTCGATCAACGGCTTGGGCAGGGTATCGGTCAGCGGCCGCAGCCGCTCGCCGCGCCCGGCGGCCAGCACCATCGCCACCTCGGGAACCCCAGCCGCGGTCACGGCGTCGGTGCCCGTCGCAGCTCCGGCGGGATCCAGCGATCGGCCCAGGCGCGCACCGGTGCCAAGGCGGGCTGCGCCAGATCATGATTGAGCAGGCGCCAGCCCCGCGGAATGAGGTCGAGATAGGCGGCCTTGCCATCGCGCTTCCAGAGCCGGGTGAAGATGCCGACGATCTTGGCATTGCGTTGCCCGCCGAGCACCGCGAAGGCGGTACGAAACGCGGTTGCGTCGAGATCCGGTCGGGCGGCGAGGTAGCGCACGATCATCGCCTCGATCAGGTCGGGCGCGACGTCACGGCGGACGTCCTCGAGCAAGGAGACCATGTCGTAGGCCGGCGAGCCGACCAGCGCATCCTGGAAATCGAGCAACCCGACGCAGCGGTGACCGGCGCGCTCGGGCAGCCACATCAAATTGTCGGCGTGATAGTCGCGCAGCACGAGGACCGGCGCGCCCGGCATCACTTGTTCGAGGACCTCGCGCCACGCCGCGTGATACGACTCCCGGACCTCGGGCTCGACATCGCGGCCGGTGACCGCCGGCAGAAACCAGTCGATGAGAAGATCGGCCTCGGCGAAATAGGCCGCTTCGTTATAGGAGGCCAGGCCAACCGGCGGCGATTTGCGGTGGAGATCGACGAGCAGATCGATCGCCGCGCCGTACAAGGCGTGGGCGTCGGCATCGGCGTCGAGCGCGCGGGTATAGGTGTCGTTGCCGAGGTCCTCGATCAGCAGCAGGCCGGCCTCCGGGTCCTCGGCGGCGATCGCCGGCGCGCTGTAGCCAAGAGTGATCAAATGGCGCGCGATCGCGGTGAAGGGGCGGACGTCTTCCTGCGGCGGCGGCGCGTCCATCAGCACCATCGATTCGGCCATGGTTTCACTCGTCCGATGGAGGCGCTCATAGCGGCGGAACGAGGCGTCGCCGGCGAGATCGGCGCGCACCGCGTCGTCCCACCGGTGGCGGGCGAGAAAGGCCGCGATGAGGGGTTCGCGATCAGTCACTTGGATCACCTGCCAGTTCGCCGACCCGGATCGCCCAGCCGCCGTGCCCGACGAGGCGCGCCTGGCGCCCTGTGGTGGTCAGGTCGAAGGTCACATCCAGGCGATCGGCCGGCAGCATGTCGGCGATTCGGTCGGGCCATTCGATCACGCTGATTCCCCCCGCGAGCGCATCCTCGATGCCGAGCTCCCAGACCTCTTCGGGCGACTCGAGCCGGTAAAGGTCGAAATGATAGATCATGGCCGGCGCCGTGGCATAGGTTTGCACCAGAGTGAAAGTCGGGCTCGGCACCTCGTCCTCGATGCCCAAGGCCCGCAGAAATCCTCGCGCGAAGACCGTTTTGCCGGCGCCCAGGTCGCCCCACAGCGCGATCACGTCGCCGGCTTCGACACAGCGCGCGACCCGGCCGCCGAGGGTGGCCGTCGCGGCTTCGTCGGCGAGGGCGACGGCGGGAAGTGACACAGGTTTGGGCCGGGGTGAGGACGCTCGGTGCATTGCCCGCTCATTATCGATGCAGCTTGGTATAGCATCAATGGCGACGCCCCGGTTCCAAGGAGATACGCCGTGCCCAGCCAGCCGCAGACAACCGATATCGCGATCATCGGCGCCGGTCCGGTGGGACTTTTCGCGGTCTTTGAATGCGGCATGTTGGGGCTCGGCTGCCACGTCATCGACAGCCTGTCCGATATCGGCGGCCAGTGCCTCGCGCTTTACCCGGAAAAACCGATCTACGACATTCCGGGGTATCCGGTCATCGAGGCCGGCGATCTGGTGGCCCGTTTGCAAGAACAAGCGGCGCCGTTCGCGCCGACATACCACCTCGGCGAGACCGCCGATGCCCTGGCGCGCGGCGCGGATGGCCGCTGGCGGTTGACCACCTCGCACGGCACGGTGATCGACGCCGCGGCGATCATGATTGCCGCCGGTACCGGCGCCTTCGGCTTCAACCGCCCGCCGCTCGACGGCATCGAGAGCTACGAGGGCACCGGGGTGTTCTACATGGTGACGCGGCGCGAGGCGTTTCGCGACCAGCGCCTGGTGATCGCCGGCGGTGGCGATTCGGCGGTCGATTGGGCGCTGTCGCTGGCCGAAATCGCCGCCCACGTGACCGTGGTTCACCGCCGGCCCAAATTTCGCGCGGCGCCGGAAAGCGTGGCGAAACTCGAAGCCCTGGTCGCGGCGGGCAGCGTCGAATTGGCGATTCCCTATCAACTCGCCGGGCTCGACGGCGACGGCACGCGGTTGGAGGCGGTGCGCCTGGCCTCGCTCGACGGCGAGGAGCGGCGGGTCCCGGCCGACGCGCTGCTGGCTTTCTATGGTCTCGCCGCCACCTTGGGCCCGATCGCCGACTGGGGATTGGAGATCGAGCACAATCTCGTCCGTGTCGATCCCGCGACTTGCGAGACCACGGTCGAAGGCATTTATGCGATCGGCGATGTCGCCGACTACGCCGGAAAACTCAAGCTGATCCTCACCGGGTTCGCCGAGGCGGCAATGGCGGCGCACGCGGCTTATCCCCGGGCGCGCCCCGATCAGGCGCTACACTTCGAATATTCGACCACCAAGGGCCTGCCGACTAATAGCGGTAGTGATCGGCCTTGAACGGGCCCGTCTGCGACACGCTGAGATAGTCGGCTTGGGCCTCGGTGAGCTGGGTGAGCTTGGCGCCGACCTTGCTCAGATGGAGCAGCGCGACTTTTTCGTCGAGATGCTTGGGCAAGGTGTAGACCTTGTTCTCATAAGCGTCGGCGTTGTTCCACAGCTCGATCTGCGCCAACACTTGATTGGTGAACGACGCGCTCATCACGAAGCTCGGATGGCCGGTGGCGCAGCCGAGATTCACCAAGCGACCCTGGGCGAGCACGATCAGCTTCTTGCCATCGGGAAATTCGACCTGATCGACCTGCGGCTTGATCTCGTCCCATTTGTAATTCGACAGGCTCTCGATCTGGATCTCGGAATCGAAGTGGCCGATGTTGCAGACGATTGCCCGGTCTTTCATGTCGCGCATATGGTCGAGGGTGATGACGTCGACATTGCCGGTGGCGGTGACGAAAATGTCGCCGTGCTTGGCGGCATCGTCCATGGTCACCACCTCGTAGCCTTCCATCGCCGCCTGCAGGGCGCAGATCGGATCGACCTCGGTCACCAGCACCCGCGCGCCGGCGTTGCGCAGTGACGCGGCCGAGCCCTTGCCGACATCGCCGTAACCGGCGACCACCGCGACCTTGCCCGACATCATCACGTCGGTGGCGCGGCGGATGCCGTCGACCAGGCTTTCGCGACAGCCGTAAAGATTGTCGAATTTCGATTTGGTGACCGAGTCGTTGACGTTGATCGCCGGCACCAAAAGGCTGCCCTCGCGCTCCATTTCATAGAGCCGATGGACCCCCGTGGTGGTCTCCTCGGACAGCCCGCGCACCTCCTTCATCAGCTCGGGGTGTTTTTCGTGCATAACCTTGGTCAGATCGCCGCCGTCATCGAGAATCATGTTCGGCCGCCAGCCGCCTGGCCCTTCGAGGGTCTGGTCGATGCACCACCAGAATTCCTCGTCGCTCTCGCCTTTCCACGCAAACGTCGGAATGCCCGCCGCCGCCATCGCCGCCGCCGCGTGATCCTGGGTCGAGAAGATGTTGCAGCTCGACCAGCGGATATCGGCGCCGAGATCGATCAAGGTCTCCATCAGCACCGCGGTCTGGATGGTCATGTGCCGGCAGCCGACAATCCGCGCGCCGTCGAGCGGTTTGTTGCCGGCATATTCCTCGCGAAGCGCCATCAGACCGGGCATTTCGATCTCGGCGATTTCGACTTCCTTGCGGCCCCAGCCAGCAAGCGAAATATCGGCAACCTTGTAGTCGGCGGACTGGCTCATTCAGTGGCTCCTGGCGGTTTCGACCGAACACGATTCGGATCGCCAATGTATCGGCGAGCCCGCACCTGTCGGCTCTGAATATGGAATATAAAGACTTCTTTATATGTCATATATCAGTGCCGGGGGCGTCCGGCAAGGGCCGGTGTCGAAAAGAGTCTAACCCGGGCTGTTGCGATCGATCAAAGCCGCGCCACGGCCGGCGATCAGTCTTCATTGAAGCGATTGGCGATGAGATTCGCCACCGCCGCCAACGCGTCCTCGGCCTGTGGGCCCTCGGCCGACAGATCGAGCTCGGTACCCGGCGACGCGGCCAACATCATCAGCCCCATGATCGAGCGCCCGGACACCGCGGTCCCGGCGCGCGCCACGGTGATTTCCGCGTCGAAATTCTCGACCAGCTTGACGAATTGGGCCGCGGCGCGGGCGTGCAGGCCCCGCTTGTTTACGATCGCGACCGTCAATCGGCAGCCCGCGGCGTCCTCCGTCACGTGGACTCGCCGGACAGGAGTTGGCTCGCCACGTTGATATATTTGCGTCCCGCATCGCGCGCGCAGGCGATCGATTCACTCAGGGATTTATCGCTTCGGACACTGGCCAATTTGATCAGCATAGGCAGGTTGACCCCGGCAATCACTTCGAGGTTCGCCCGGTCCATGATCGAAATCGCGAGATTCGACGGGGTGCCGCCGAACATGTCGGTGAGCACGACCACACCATCGCCCTGGTCGACCGCCTCGACCGCCTCGACGATGTCGGTACGGCGCTGTTCCATGTCATCGTCGGGGCCGATGCAGATGCTTTTCATCGCCTCTTGCGGGCCCACCACATGTTCAGTCGCGGCGACGAATTCCTCCGCCAACCGACCGTGGGTCACGAGCACCAGACCAATCATGCGGGCGTTCTCCTCTTGTCAAACCACATAGACCATAAAAGCGGCGGCGCTTTATACCAAGGATCAATGATCAATATCGCGATGGCGAATGGCGACCACGACACCGGATTCTTCACCCAAGCGCCGTGCCAGGCGCTCGCCGACCGCCACCGAGCGATGGCGTCCGCCGGTGCAACCAATCGCGATCGTTAAATAGCTCTTGCCCTCGGCGACATAGCGCGGCAACAGCGGCACCAACATGGCACACAGCCGATCGAAGAACGGCGCGAAAAACGGATCAGCGGTTATATGATCGTCGACCTTGGAATCGAGACCGGTAAGCGGGCGCAAGGACTCGACGTAGTGCGGATTGCTGAGAAATCGCACGTCGAAGACCAGGTCGGCTTCGCGCGGCAGACCGTTGCGGAACCCGAATGAGGTGACGAACAGCCGCATCGGCGGCCCCTCGTCGATGGCGAAATGGCCGCCCAGCAAGCGGCCGAGATCGGCGCTCGTCATATCGGTGGTATCGAGGACCAGGTCGGCACGCGCGCGCAACGGCGCCATCAATTGGCGTTCGTGACGAATGCCATCACTGACCGGGCGGTCGGCGGCAAGCGGGTGTCGGCGCCGGGTTTCGGTGAATCGCCGCCCCAAGACATTGTCATCGCAGTCGAGAAACACCAGCGAGACCGCCAGGTCGGACCGTGCAGCGAGGGATTGCAGCTCGTCCTCCACGGCATCGACGCGAAAATCATGGGTGCGGGCATCGATACCGATGGCAAGCGGCCCGCGCGGGCCGTCATCGCTTTGCATCAGCGGCGCGACAAGCTTGACCGGGAGATTGTCGACGGTCTCATAGCCGAGATCCTCGAGCGCCTTGAGGGCGGTGCTCTTGCCGGCCCCCGACAGCCCGGTGACCAGGCACAGGCGGCCGTGCGCGCTCATGGCGCCTCCTCGGCGAAGGCGCCGACCAGCATCGCATCTTCGCGCAGGGCGGCCACCGCGGCGCGGAGTAGCGCCGATGACGACGGATGGAACGCGGCGACCGAAAGACCCGGCAACCGCACGCCCTCGATCTCCCATTCGATCGGTTCGGGTAAACGCTCGACGCTGTCGTCGAGAACCAGGTCGATGACCAGCCCGAGGGTCGCCTCCGGCGCCGCCGGATATCGCATGATGCCGAGGCCACGGACCTCGAGCAGGCCATGCAGGCGCGGCGGCGCGGTGGCGATCAGGTCGCCGACGTCGCGCCGCAGATCGACTTGATCATCCGCGACCAGGCGCGCACCACCGTCGATCAGGCGAAACGCCAGATCCGATTTGCCGCTCCCCGGCGCACCGCGCAAGAGTACGCCGGTGCCGGCGATGGCGACGCAGGAGGCATGTACGAGGGCCATGAGTAATCAGGCTCGCGCGGCCGGGGTGTGTTGTCAATTAGAGAGGTTGGCGGGACCGGCGCGCGCCGACGCGATCACGCCGCGTCATGGCTGGTCGTGGCAATCGGTTCGGCCAAAAGGGCGTATAGAGCGTCGGCGTTGTCGGCGCCGCGCAGTTTCGCGCAACTCGGTTTGTCGCGCAGCAGACGCGAGACCCGCGCCAGGGCCTTGAGATGATCGGCGCCCGCCGATTCGGGGGCCAAAAGCAGGAACATCAGATCCACCGGAAGATCATCGACGGCGTCGAAGTCGACTGGATTTTCGAACCGCGCGAACAGCCCGAACAAGGTGTCGATATCGCCAAGTCGCGCATGCGGAATAGCAACGCCCACACCGACTCCGGTGCTGCCGAGACGCTCGCGCTCGAGCAGGACATCGAAAATCCGCCGTTCGTCGACGCCGGTCAGGGTGCTCGCGTGGCGCGCCAGCTCCTGCAAAGCCTGTTTTTTGCTCGTCGCCTTGAGATTGGCGATAACCGAATCGGGGGTGAGCAATTTGTCCAGCGTCATGCGTCGGCCTCCGCCGGATCGAGCCAGCCGATATTGCCGTCGGTGCGGCGATAGACGACGTTGAGGCGCTGCGAGCCGCTGTGGCGAAACATCAGCACCGGCAGTTCTCCGAGTTCCATGCGCATGACCGCCTCGCTGACCGTCAAGGCGTGAAGCGGCAAGGTGGTCTCGGCGATGGTCACCGGGCTCAATTCTTCGTGGCTCGGCTCGGGCGCTTCTTCGCCTTCGGCGGCGAACACCGCCTGGCGCGCGATCGCGGTCGATTCGTCACGGCCGCCGCGATGCGAATGATGATCGCTCAAGCGTCGTTTGTAGCGCCGCAGGCGCTTCTCGATACGATCGGCGGCACCGTCGAACGCGGCGTATATATCGTCCGCCTCGGCATGCGCCCGCACCGAAACGCCGCGCCCGGCATGGACCGAGATATCGCTGCGAAAGACGTGCCGCGCCTTGGAAAACTGGACTTGGCTTTCGATCGCGCGATCGAAATATTTGCCGACACCGACGGTCAACCTGGTCTCGACATGGCCGCGCAAGGCGTCGCCCACATCTAGGTGTTTGCCGCTAACAGAGACCTGCATGAAATCCGATATTTCCGATCAATTACGCGCGGCGGCAGGGATATGTCGCTGCACCCGCGTCGCGAAGGGCGGGAACATAGTGAAAGCTTGGGGCATATGTCAATGGCCGCGAGACCTTCCCTCGACCCAATACATGAGTGCGAATTGCAATTGTCGACCATGCCTCAGATTCGCGCCGTTTTCTGCCTTCTGCGTTGAATCGATGACGGAATACGTAAAGATTCTCGATACTTAGCGACGGTCCGTCGCTTGATCATAACGCCATTCGAGGCCAGAACGGAAACCAGGCGGTCATCGGACAGAACATCATCGATCGATTCGCCGTCGATCAACTCCTTTATCCGATGACGCACGGATTCCGCAGAATGCACGGTCGCGCCGTTGGTCCCCGGGATAGCCGCCGAAAAAAAGTATTTCAACTCAAATACACCGCGCGGCGTGGCCATGTATTTGTTGCTGGTCACGCGGCTGATGGTGCTTTCATGCATCTCCACTTTTTCCGCGATATCGCGCAAGGTCAGCGGCCGCAGGTGGCGCACCCCCTTCTCGAAGAACATATCCTGTTGGCGGACCAGTTCACCGGCGACCTTGAGAATGGTCTGCGCCCTTTGATCGAGCGCACGGACCAACCAGTTGGCGGTCTGCAGGCTTTCTTGAACGTAGGTTTTCTCGTCCCGGCCGCGCATCTGACGGCTAACCACCGCATAATATTGATTGTTGACCAGAACCCGCGGCAAGGTCTCGGTATTGAGGGTGACCGCCCAGTTGCCACCCGGGTCGAGAGACACGAAAACATCGGGTATGGCGGTCTGGACGATATCGTGGTCGAATTCGAGGCCGGGTTTGGGATCGAGAGTGCGGATTTCGCCGACCATCTCGACCAGTTCGTCTTCGGATACTTCGCAAATCTCGGTTAATTTGGCGAGGTCGCGCGCCGCGAGCAACGCCAGATTATCGACCAATAATTCCATTTCGATCGTACAGCGTCCGCGATCCTCGAGTTGCAACTTGAAGCGCTCCTCCAGCGACCGGGCAAAAAGCCCCACCGGGTCGCAGCCTTGGAGCAACCCCCAAGCGTTCTCCACCTGGCCGACCTCGCACCCGAGAATTTCCGCGACCTCGGCGGTATCGCCGGTGAAATAGCCGGTGTCGTCGACCTGATCCATCAGATAGGCGCATATGTGACGATCGATCGGCGCGGTGGCATCGAGGGCGATTTGCTCCTCGACATGCTCGCGCAAACTCTTCGGCCGGGTCAGCGTGCCTTCGAGCGAGTCCGAGTCCTCGAAGTCCGACCGACCGCCGGCACCGTAGGACACCGGTCCTGCTTCGCCAAGTTGCGCCGGCGCCGGCGCCACCGCCGGCATCTCGCCGTCGTAGACGTTTTCGTAACTGGCATCAAGCGGACCCGACGCTTCGCTGGCGAGGGTATCGCTTTTAGTCAACTCGGCGGAATTCGGCGCGCTGACCGGTTCGTCGCGATCGCCGGTCTCGTCGGGCTCGAACGGGGTATCGGCGGTCGCTTCTTGGGGCACGCCTTCCTCGGGCGGCGCCAATTCGAGCAACGGATTTTTCTCGAGTTCCTGCTCGACATAGGCCTGAAGCTCGATATTGGACAATTGCAACAGCTTGATCGCCTGCTGCAATTGCGGCGTCATGACCAGCGACTGGCCGAGGCGTTGCTCGAGTCGGATGCCGGTCGCCATTGCGGAGAAAGCCCTAGAGACTGAAGCGGTCGCCGAGGTAAACTTGGCGGACCCCTTCGTGGGCCACGACCTCGTCCGGCGCGCCCTCCATCAACACCGAGCCATTGTGCAGAATGTAGGCGCGATCGACGATGTCGAGGGTTTCTCGCACATTGTGCTCGGTAATCAACACGCCGATCCCGCGATCCTTGAGATGCGAGACCAAGCCGCGAATTTCGCCGACCGCGATCGGATCGATCCCGGCCAGTGGTTCGTCGAGCAACATGAACGCCGGTTGCGAGGCCAGCGCGCGGGCGATTTCAACCCGGCGGCGTTCCCCGCCGGACAGCGCCAGCGCCGGTGTTCGCCGCAAATGGCTGATCGAAAAATCGGCGAGCAATTCATCGAGCATGGTTTCGCGGCGCTCGCGCACCGGCTCGACGACCTCGAGGATGGCGCGAATATTGTCCTCGACCGACATGCCGCGGAAAATCGACGCCTCTTGCGGCAGGTAACCGATACCGAGACGGGCGCGGCGATACATCGGCAAATCGGTGATGTCATGGCCATCGAGGCTGATGCTGCCGGTATCGGGCCGCAGCAAGCCGGTGATCAGATAGAACGAACTGGTCTTGCCCGCCCCGTTCGGGCCCAACAGGCCGACCGCCTCGCCACGCTGAACCGACAGCGAAACATCGCGCAAAACCGGGCGGCGGCGATAGCTCTTGCCGAGATGACGCGCCACCAGGCCTGCGGTCTCGGCGACCAAGTGCGGGTGTTGCGTGTCATCGCGGCCGGTCGCATCGACCCGCAGACCATGATCCGCCCGCAACGTCACTGATCGCCTCCCGAATTCGACTCGTTTTCGGGGTGGAGAATCACGCTGACCCGCCCCCCAGTGGCGGACGTCGTTGGCTCGGCCGCGGCCGTTGGCGTGCCCTCGAGGGTGCTGACCCCGGTATTGAGATCCATCACCAACCGCTCGCCGCGCATCACCGTCTCGCCCTGGGTGAGCACCACCCCACCCTCGAGTACGACCCGCTTCTGTTCGACGTCGTATTCCCCGGTTTCCCCGCTCGCGGTTTCGGTCGGCGTGCTGAGGCGGACATTGCCATCCGCCTCGATCAGGCGAATTTTGTCCTGGGTGCCGCCTTCGCCCTCGCCGAGATGCGCGGTCAAGACATCGGCGTGGAGGTGATAGCGTCCTTGAATCGCGTCGGCGTCACCGCGGGCGATGGCGATCCGCTCGACGTTCAACCACTCCATGCTGTCGGCGGTGATTTCGATCGGCGCGTTCGTATCGCTTTCGAACTGGGCGTGCGCCGCTGGCGACCCGAACGCGACGAGCAGGGCTAAGATCAGAATTGGTGGTCGCACGGGTCAGCCCTCCGCTTTCTTGGTCTCGGGATAGAGCACCAGGGTGGGGCAACCGGGAAAGGTGAAGACCTGATCGGCGGCTTGGTAGCGGACGCCCAGCGATTTGAGATATCCCCACGGACCTTGGCTGGTGACCGGCTGATCGCCGCTCGCGCTGCCGTCGCGAAGATCAAATTTGATCGACTCGGTCCGCACTTCGAAGCCGCTGTCGGTGAACATGTTGACCGACCCGTCGAGAGTGAGTGTTTCATTGCTGCGATCATAGAGGCCTTGCTGGGCCTCGATAAACATCCATTCGCCATCGTCGAGGGTGATCTCGGCCTCCGGCATCATCAAATAAATTATGTCGTCCTGGCCTTCCGGGCGCATCGCGACCTCGGCGGTCACGCTATAGGGCTGATCGGCCGAATCGGTGCCGACGAAACGCGGGCTCAACATTTCATCGCGACCGTTGATGCGGAAGTTCTTATCCGCGAAATCGACCCGAAACCCGTCGCCGCCGCCGTTGATCAGCGGCCAGGCGAACAGCGATATCACCAGTCCCAGGGCGACCACGGGAACCAGCAGCTTGAGCATGCCGAGGCGGCGACGATAGCCGTGCTCTGCCCGCATGACCTCGGCGGGTGTCCGCCTATGGCGCCAGCGATCGACGAATTTTGGATGTGCCATGCCCGGCGCGCTCAGGCGATTCCCGCCCGCAGGCAGTCGTGCATGTGGAGAATGCCCACCGGCTTGCCGTCTTCGACGACGAACAGGCTGCTGATCGAGCGGGTGCTCATTATCCACAGGGCTTCCGCGGCAAGTTGGCGCGGCGCGACGACCTTGGGCTCGGCGGTCATCACCGCGCGCACCGGCTGGGCGAGCAGGTCGCCGTCGATATGGCGGCGGAGATCGCCGTCGGTAATCACCCCGACCAACAGCCCATCGGCATCGGTCACGCCGATACAGCCAAAACTCTTCGCGGTCATCTCGAGAAGCGCCTCGTCCATCCGGCCTTCGATATCGATCAACGGTATCTGCTCGCCGCGATGCATCAGATCCTCGATCTTGCGCAGACGGCTGCCCAGGCTGCCGCCGGGATGGAGCAGCTTGAAATCGATGCCGGTAAAGCCCGAGCGCTTCATCAACGCCACCGCCAAGGCATCGCCAAGCGCCAACGTCATCGTCGTCGATGTGGTCGGCGCCAAGCCGTTGGGGCACGCCTCGGGCATATCCGGCAGCACCAGCGCGACATTGGCGCGCTCGCCAAGCGTACTGCCGGCGCGGCCGGCGATGGCGATCAGGGGAATACGAAACCGCCCCGCGTGCTCGACGATATCGTTGAGCTCGGCGGTCTCGCCCGAATTCGACAATGCGAGCACCAGATCATCACGGGCGATCATTCCGAGATCGCCATGACTGGCCTCGGCGGGGTGGACGAACGTCGACGGCGTCCCCGTCGAGGCGAACGTCGCGGCGATTTTGCGCGCGATATGGCCGGATTTCCCCATGCCAGTGACAATCACCCGCCCCTCGACGGCGGCGAGCAACTGGACCGCGGCGCCAAATTGATCGTCAAGACCGTCGGCCAGCGCCGCGAGACCCCGCGATTCGCTCGCCAGGACCGCGCGCCCGGCTTCGATATCGTCGGCGCTCGGCTCGGCCGAAGACGGCTCGTCGCCCGCGAGAGCGAGCGGATCGGCGTCGCCGATACCGGCGTTTTCCTGAATACGGCCCCGATTTTGCATGCTGCGGCTAAGTATGGGTGCTGGTGGTCGGGAAATCAATCGCGCCGGGGGCGAAATCGCGGTTAAATCCAGGCTAAGTTTATTTTAGTGGGCAAAGCACTGGTGTCCGGTTAACTGAGCGGTGCTGGCTTTGAGAGCCAGGATTTCTGCGGGGTTTGAAGCGAAAATGCATGGTGTCGATTTGAATTGGATGGAGCACTTTTCGGAGTTTCTCCGAGGAGATGCTCATGAACACCGGCAAGA
>JAKZSU010000254.1:0-7383 GCA_047517485.1 Alphaproteobacteria bacterium | reverse complement strand
CCCGCCCATACAGTTCCACTCGCTTCATCCCCCACCCTTCGCTCCAAAATGCAAAGGGCTATCGCTGACGGAATTTTGCTCCGGCGCAACCAGACTCTCCGGCCGCTTCAGTGAGGGATTATTGCTCCGGCGTTCTCACGCAGTCGATGTTGGCCACCGCTGAAGAGACCAACGAGCAGGCGAGCGTGGTCGCCTCGGCCTCGGAACAGGCCACGGCCAATGTTCAAACAGTGGCTGCCGCGGCCGAGGAGATGTCGTCCTCGATCGGCGAGATCGGCGTTCAGGTCGAACAATCGGCCGCAATCGCCCGGCGCGCGGTGGCCGAGGCCGAGGAGACCAACGGCACCGTCCAGGGCCTGGCCGAGGTGGCGGATGAGATTGGCGCGGTTATCCAGATCATTACCTCCATTGCTGACCAGACCAGACTGCTCGCGCTCAATGCCACCATCGAGGCGGCGCGCGCGGGCGATGCCGGCCGGGGCTTCGCCGTGGTCGCCGCCGAGGTCAAGTCCCTCGCCGACCAGACCGCCGAGGCGACCGACGAAATCGGCAAACAAATCACCGCCATGCAGAGCGTCGCCGGTGACGCCGTCAACGCCATCGGCGGTATCGGCAAGACTATCATCGAGGTCAACGAGATCGCCGCCAATATTGCCGTCGCGGTCGAGGAGCAAAGCGCCGCCACCCAGGAGATCGCCGGCAGCGTGCAGGACGCGGCGAACGGCAATCGGGAGGTCACCAGCAACATCACCGGCGTTTCCAGAGGTGCGGAAGAAACGGGCAAGGCCTCGACCAACGTTCTCGGGGCGGCCGGCGAGATGTCTCGCCAATCGGAGTATCTGAACGAGACCGTGGGCAAGTTCCTCGCCAGTATCAGAGCCCCATAATCTCGGTCACACGGGATCCTAAACCGGGATTTTGAACGGCAAGCGCGACCGCGCGACCGAGCCAATGCGAGGCCAGCCCGCGTGGCGCCTGAACGCGCTTTAAAACCACGCGCGGAACACAGGCTCGATGCCCCCGCTTAAGCTTCCGCATTTTCACGGCGCGCAGAACTCAATTTATCTAGATTCAGTATTGTGTCCCCGTAGCTTAGTAACTTTCTGTAAAACAACCGGGCTGCGCGATGCGCAGCGAACGGCAAGCGCGACCGCGCGCCCGAGCTTATGCGAGGAAAGCCTGCGTGGCGCTTGAACGCCCTTTAAAACCACGCGGAACACAGTCTCGGTGCCCCGCTTAAGCTTCCTTACATTCACAGCGTACAGAACTCAATCAATCCAAGGCAATATCAAATCAGTATTGTGTCCCCGTAACTTTATTGCTTGCGGTGGCTTGGGATCAGCTCCTGATCGCCGAACCCGAAGGGCCCTCCTTCATCTCTCATACAGTTGCGCACCGCCGTGTGGACCGGCGATACTCGTGACACACTACCCAAACCGGTCATTCGTGGTGCCACTAAAAAATGATCTACAATCCAGCCTTCGTCATTGTTCGCTCCGCATTCAGTTCGCCGAAGGCGGGTCCGGAACGTCGAGCCCGGCCTTTCGCAGGCCATCGACGATAAGCATCAGATCGGCGCGGTTTCTGAAGGGTAGGCTTAATATGCCGTCGGCGAAATTGGGTGAAATCCTCAACACCTCTGCCGCTTCGCGGCGCGCTTCTTCGTCACGGCCAAGCAATCCGTAAACCGCCGCGAGATACTGATGTCCGGCACCAAAATCGGGGTTGATTGCCAAGCCGGCCCGGAAATTGGCCGCCGCCTTCTCGTAGTCGCGCAATATCAATTGTGCCACGCCCCGGGCAAAATGAGCGACGAAGGAGAAAGGGTCGAGCCGTACCGCAACATTTCCGGCAGCCAGGGCTTCATCGCCCTCGCCGCTCAAACTCAGGAAGATGGAGAGGTTCGCGTAGCCGGTCGCGTAATTTGTATCCAGCACCGTGGCGTTGCGTGCCGCGGCAATGCCCTCGTCAAGTCTTCCCCGAAAGCTCAACACCCACCCAAGTTGGGCGTGCCCCTGCGGCAACGAAGGATCTATGGTCACGGCTCGCCGCGCCGCTTTCTCGGCGTTCTCCAGCGCCGCCGGGCCTTTGGCCCAACCGTAATACCAGGCCAATCCTCGGGCGTGAGAGAGCTCCGCGTAGGCAGCCGCAAAAGTCTCGTCTAGACCGACCGCCTGCTCGAATAAGTCTTGTGCAAGGGCATTCGTTTCGCGTGTCCGACGGTTTTGGTTAGCCCGGCCGCGCAGGTACAAGTCATAGGCCTCTTGGCTGCTGGTCAACGGTCGGTTCGCACGGCTGGTGATGGCATTGCCGAGTTCGGTTTTCAGAGCCGCTATGATCTGGCCCGTAACATCGTCTTGCACAGCGAAGATGTCGGTCATCTGGCGGTCATAGCGTTCGGCCCAGAGGTGCCCGCCGGTCTCGGCGTCAATAAGCTGGGCGGTAACGCGAACCCGGTCTCCGGTGCGCCGCACGCTGCCTTCGAGCACGTAACGCACGCCAAGTGCCGCCGCTACCTCGCCGATATCGACCGCCTGCCCCTTGAAACGGAATGTCGAGTTGCGGGCGATCACCAAGAGTCCCTCGAACCGGGACAGCTCGGTAATCAGATCTTCGGAGATGCCGTCCGAGAAATACTCCTGATCGGGGTCGTCGGACATGTTGGTAAACGGCAACACCGCAATCGACGGGCGGGTCGACTTGTCGGGTGCCGGAGCTGTTGTTGGCTTGGTGTCGGCAGTGACAATCCGAGAGGCTTCGTCGCCGGCCGTAAACCACCACGTCGCTCCGCCCAAGACCACCAAAACGATCGCGGCGGCAAATCCGGCGACAAGCTTCCAGCGAAGAGACCCGTGGCTGGTGGCTAGACCAACTACACCCTCGCCGACCACTCCAACCCTGTATGCGCGCACTGGGTCCGCGATATTCTTGACTTCATGGCGGCCGGCGTCGGCAAAAGCCAGCTCCGGGTTACGCCGCACCTGCTGGTAAGCGAACTCGGAAATCATCACGCCACCGGGATCGGCCAAGCCTTCCAGACGCGCCGCAACATTGACCCCGTCGCCGTAAACCGTTCCGTCGTCGGCCTGCTCAATATCGCCGAGGTTGACGCCGACGCGAAACACCATGCGGCGCTCGTCGGACAGCAGCTGGTTACGCTCGGCGATGGTGCCCTGGGTCTCGATCGCCGCCTGCACCGCGCCACTCGCACTCTCGAACACCGCAAGCACGGAGTCGCCCGCCATATCCACTACGCGGCCGCCGTTGGCATCGATCCTGTCGCGAAAAACCTCGCGGTAGTCCCTGAGCGTCGCGATCGTCGCCCGCTCATCATCGCCCATCAGACGCGAATATCCCGCCACGTCCGCGGCTAAAATCGCCGCGAGCTTTCGCTTAATGTCACTCTCGACCACGCGCACCCTCATACCACCCTCGGGAGCGATATGATCTCCCGGAAGCGATGACCCTATCACAAGCCTACGGCTTGGTGATCGAGTTGCTACAGTACCGCAGGAGTGCTTCTACTTATTTGTGGCGACAACCATCCGCCATGTCTGGATTTGGCTAAAAGCGGCGGTACAACGCAGCAATTGAAAACGCCCGCTCTAAGTCGGAAAGCTGCCCCTAGACCATGCGACTGGGATATCGGCGCGGCCTCACCAGTCGTAGCGCGATTTTCAGCAACGCGTTTCACACTTCGCAATCGCTTTTTCTCCTCACCTACCCTGCCCGGTACCACTCCTTTCCCCTCACTCCGCCGCCCCCGCCCCACGCCCCAACACCTCCTCCAAAAAATACTCATGATACCGCGCCTCTTCCGGCGGTAGATCCGGAAAACGCTCCCGCAGCGCGCGTATTTCCGCCGCCGCGGCGTCTGCCTCGCCCATTTCAGCGAGGATCAGGGCAGGGAGTTGGCGGGCCCAGAACGGCAGCTCGGCAACCTCTAGCCCGGCGAACTCGCGCGCGAGGCTAAGCGCCAGCGGCAGGTCGCCCAAGCGGTGGCGGGCGATATAGGCCACGTGGCCGAGCAGGCGCCAATGGCGCGCCGGGTCGCGCTGGGCGAACTTGGCGACGAAGGCGACGGTGCGCCGCGCATCGGCGTCGACCGGCGTCTGCGCATAGTAATAGGCCGCGAGCACCGGCACGTACCAGGCTCGGCCGTCGACCTCGGTGAGCAGCTCGAACCAGGCAATCAGACGGTCGTAATCATAGTCCTTGAGCCCGGTCCATTGGCCGTCCGAGTCGCCGAAGTTCTGCAGCCGCAGGCCCATCACCCGATAGGCGGCCTGGGTGTCGCCGAGCGCCACCGCCGCGACCACCGCGTGGCCGGGCGCCGGCGGCACGATCGCTTGCGCGGTCACCACATCGCGACTAACCGCCCAGAACGCCAGCTGGCATCCCAACGCCGCGATGAGAACCAACGAGCCCAAATTGATCCGCTTCCCCGATCCCACTTTACCCATGGCCGGCTCACAGAGCCTTGCGGCGGAAGTCGAACGCCGTCGCGGCGAGCACCAGCGGCAGATAGACCGCCCATTGCACCAGCATCAGCCAATCCGCGGGCAGATGCGCGGCGCCGTGCACCAACCACTCGGTGCGGCCGAACAGGTCGAGGCGCGGGACCACCGCCGAGATCACCGTCAGCGCGCCTTCGGCGAACATCGCGAAGGCGCCGGTCTGGTCGGCCCAGGCGGCGTCGAGGATGGCGATGAAGAACCGGGTCATTCGCGCCAGCACGTAGAAGCCGAGCACCACCACCGCGGCGCTTACCGGACTGGCGAGCGCCAATCCGAAGAATACCGCGACCGCGACCATCAGGCTCGCCTCGAGCACCAGGCTCAGCCCCCATAACAAGAATCCGTCGAGCGGCGGCGGGCCGACCAGCCAGATCGCCGCGCAGGCGGGGACCAGCAGGACCAGGGCGACGCAGCCGTAGCCGGCCCAGACCGCGACGACGAAGCGGGTGCGGGTCAGCGGTCGGCTCATCATCAACGCCACCTCGCCGCTGGCGAACAAGCGGGCGAGGCTGAACAGGACGAAAATCACCAGGCCGAGGACCACCACCAGGCGGATCGAGGCGCCGGCGAACACCAGCGCCATTTCGGTCTGCTCGACGATCGCGGCGGATCCGAGACCGGCCGAGACCACGGCGGCGAGTATGATGGCAATCAACAGCGCGACAAATAGTCTGTCACGCCGGGCGATGAGCAAGATCGTGCGCAGGGTCGCGGCCATCGCCGCACTCATACCATGATCCAGGGCGCCGACCACAGCACACACACGAAAAGTGCCGCGGCCAAGGCCGGGCCGAACGGAAACGCCGCATTGCCGCGCACCCGGCGCCACAGCAGTCCGAAGCCGGCGCCGAGGACTCCGGCGGCGATCAGGAACCCGGGCAATGCGGCGAGTCCGAGCCAGGCGCCGGCCACCGCCAGCAGTTTGACGTCGCCGAGGCCCAAGGCCTCGCGGCGCGCCAGCCGGCTCCCGACCCGGCGGAGGATTATGCCGAGCGCCGCCGCGGCGACCAGGCCGGCCGCGGTGTCGGTCCAGTCGGCGCCGAGCAGCGTGCGATGGACCAGACCGATCGGCAGCAGCCAGATCAGCACCGCGTCGGGAATGATTTGGTGGTCGAGATCGGCCAAGGTCAGGATCACCAGGCCGAGTACCAGCGCCGCCACCGTCGCCGCCGGCCAGCTCGCGCCAAAAGCGACGGTCGCGAGGACGAAGCCGAGCGCGGTCACCGCTTCGCTAAGCGGATACCGCGCGCCGATCGCCGCGCCGCAGTGGCGGCAGCGCCCGCCGAGCATGGCCCACGACAGGACCGGCACCAGATCGCGCGCCCCCAGGGTCGCGTCGCAGGCCGGGCACCGCGAGCGTCCGGCGACCACGCCGAGGCCGCGCGGCAGCCGGTACCCGGCGAGCGAGGCGAAGCTGCCGAACACCAGTCCCGCGAACGGCGCCACCACCAGCGTCACCACCAGCGCCATGGCGTCGCTCATCACCGCGGTCTCGAAGATGCCCGAATCATGCGTGAGTCTAACGCCGCGTTTCCGGTCTCGGCAATCGCCGGTATCGACACTATGCTCGGCCCTCCCCTCACCGCAAAGGCATGTCATGGCGCTGATCACGTATCTCACCCGCATTCAATTCGACTTCGGCGCGCTTTCCCTGCTCGCCGACGAAATGGCGTTGCTCGGCATCGCGCGTCCGCTGGTGGTCACCGATCGCGGGTTGCTGACCCTCGGCATGGTCGATCGCCTGGTCGAGGCGCTTGCCGATCCGCCGGCGGCGAGTATATTCGACGACACCCCGCAGAACCCGACCGAGGACGCGGCGCGCGCCGCCGCCTTCATGTACCGCGACGGCCGGTGCGATGGGGTGATCGGCTACGGCGGCGGCTCGTCGATGGATCTGGCGAAGGCGGTCGCGCTGATGGCGACCCACGACGGACCGCTGGCGCGGTTCGCCTTAGTCGAAGGTGGGGTGGCAAGAATAACCTCGGCGGTGGCCCCGGTCATTGCCATTCCGACCACCGCCGGGACCGGCAGCGAGGTCGGCCGCGGCGCGGTGATCATCATGGATGACGGCCGCAAGCTCGGCGTCATCAGCCCGCGCCTGATTCCCCGTCTCGCGTTGTGCGATCCCGAACTCACGCATTCGCTGCCGCCGAGCCTCACCGCCGCCACCGGGCTCGATGCCCTCGCCCATTGCGTCGAGACCTTTATCGCGCCGGCGATCAATCCGCCGGCCGAGGCGATCGCGCTCGACGGCGCGGCGCGCATCGCCGGCCATTTGGCGACGGCGGTCGCCGACGGCGCCGATCGCGACGCGCGCTGGCACATGATGATGGCGGCGATGCAAGGCGCGATGGCGTTCCAGAAAGGCCTCGGCGCGATCCACGCGCTGTCGCACCCGCTCGGCGCGCTGGCCGATCTCAAACTGCATCACGGCACCCTCAACGCGGTGTTGATGCCGGCGGTGCTCCGCTTCAACGCCGCTCATGTCGGTGACAAATATGACCGGCTGGCGGCGGCGGTCGGCGCGGCGGGCGCGGCGGCGCTGCCCGACTGGGCGGCGGCGTTCAACGCTAAACTAGGGATTCCCCTAGGATTGAGTGCCCTGGGGATCGATGCCGTAGTGCTCGGCGCGATCGCCGACGCGGCGCTTGGCGATCATTGCCACCAGACCAACCCGCGTGCCGCCAGCCGCGGCGATTATTTGGCGATCCTCGAGGAGTCGATGGGCTAGCAGTCTGTCGGACTTTGGGTCATCGATTGAATATGGATTTGTCGCCGGTGGTTTTGGCATCGGGCTGAGGTGGCGCGGGTTTCTTCCCGATAGAGGCGGTTTGCCGGTTTTGTGGCGGATCGTGGCGTGGGGGCG
>JAKZSU010000253.1:0-5700 GCA_047517485.1 Alphaproteobacteria bacterium | reverse complement strand
GCGCAACGACAGCGCCGCGCGCATCAAATGGATGTTCACGACGGAGAAAGCCAGACACAAACTGAGTCGCGCCTATCCGAAGCCCCATCTACCGATCGAAGATCAGCCCAAAGAGTCATAACCTCTGTGTCGAACCACTAGCCGAGACGGTCGGCGATTGCCACTACGCGAACCATCGAACGCAGCACCGGCGGCTCGATCAGTTTGCCATCGATCACCACCAATTTGCCCGCCGCCTCGTCGAACGCCTGGATGACGCGGCGCGCATGAGCGATCTCTTCTTCGTCGGGACTAAAAGTGCGGTTGATGACATCGATCTGGGTCGGATGAATCGCCGCCTTGCCGGTAAAGCCGAGGTCGGCGGCGCGCTTGGCCGCGTCCTCGAGACCGGCCGGGTCATCGAGATCGAGATGCGGCACGTCGATCAGGTCGAGCCCGGCGCCGGCCGCGGCATTGACCAGCCGCGAGCGCGCATAGAGCAGGGTCTCCCACGACACGTGGGTGCGCAGTTCCGCCGCCATGTCGACCGCGCCGAAGAGCAGCGAATCCACCCGGTCGCTCGCCTGAGCGATGTCGTACGCGGCTTCCAAGGCATCATTGGTCTCGACGATGACGTGCAGGCGGATCGCCGCGTGCGGCCCCTCGCCCAACAGCTCGGCGAGCTGGCGGATCTCATCGGCGCTTCTTACCTTGGTCATCGCCAAGGCCGGCGGCGGCGTATCGGTCTCCAGCACCGCCAACACATCGCGCAGGCCGTCGCCACACCGTAAACAGTTGATCCGCACCACCCGCTCGATCCCGTCGTCGACTTGTGGCTCGGCGAACAATGCCATCACGTCGGCCCGTGCGCGCGCCTTGTTTTTCGGCGCCACCGCGTCCTCGAGATCGATGCAGACGATATCGGCGCCGGTCGCCAGCGCCTTGGGATACAGTTCGATCCGGTCGCCGGGCGCGAAAATCAGGCTGCGGCGGGGGCGATATTCAACAATAGTCATGTCCTGGTCCTTTTCCCTGCTTGTACGATAGGCTAGAGCCCTTTTCGACCTAACGCGATCAGTTTGATGGGCCAAATTGGCTTTTCGGGTAGGCGCGGTGCGAAGGGCGATGTGGGTGCATCGGCCGAGCGACGCAACGCACACGAAAAGCCAAGATGGCCCACCGAAGGCCGCGCTCCCGCAGCCCGTGGAAGCGTCGCGTGCCTTGCCCGATGCACACACATCGCGCGGCGGCGCGCTCCTAACCACGGGCTGCGGGAGCGCGGTCAAACCGACCGCGTTAGGTCGAAAAGGGCTCTAACGCGTCGAACAAGCGAACGAGATTTCCCGAATATGCCGGCCAGAAAAACCCGCGCCCCCGATCCCGCCTATCTCGAACGCGCCGCCTATGCCTATCTCGAACGCTACGCGACCAGCCGCGCCAATTTGCGGCGGGTGTTGCTGAACAAGGCGCCGCGCCGCGCCGCCCGGGCCGGGCTCGATTGGGACCGCGAAATCGAATCCGAGATGGCCGCCGCCGTCGCCACCCTGCTCGACCGATTGGACGACCTCGACCTCATCGACGATCGCCGCTATGCCGAGTCCAAGGCCACCGGTCTGCACGCGCGCGGCCGCTCCGCGCGAGCGATCCACGGCGCGCTGGTCGCCAAGGGCCTGGCGCGCGACTTGGTGGATGACGTCCTGGCGGCAAAGTTCCCCGATCGCGACGCCGCAGATCTGACCGCCGCGCTGCGTTACGCGCGGCGCCGACGATTCGGCCCCTTTCGCCGGCGCGACGACACGCCCGAGCGCCGCCGCAAGGACCTCGCGGCGATGGCGCGCGCCGGGTTTTCGTATTCGATCGCAAAGCAAGTGTTGGAAGACGACACTCAGAAATAATCGTGCCCCCGAAACCACGCGACCGCGTCGGCGAGCGCGTCCGCCGCCGGGCGCGGCGCGTACCCGAGTTCGCCCACCGCCCGGTCACTGGAGAAAAACATCCATTTGCACGCCATGCGCACCCCGTCGACGGTCGCCATCGGCTCGCGCTTGCCGCCGCCGAGTCGGGCGAGCGCCTCGGCCACCACGGCGATCGGCAACACCACGCCGTGCGGCAGCTTGATCCGCGGCGGCCGCCGGCCGACCAGCGCGGCGACCTCACCGAGAATAGCTTGCAAACTCATATTATCGCCGCCGAGGATATACCGCCGACCGACCTCGCCGCGTTCATAGGCCAACCAATGCCCCTTGGCGACATCGTCGACATGGACCACGTTGAGACCGGTCTCGACATAGGCCGGCATGCGTCCCGCCGCGGCCTCGACGATCATCCGTCCGGTCGGCGTCGGCTTGATGTCGCGCGGCCCGACCGGCATCGACGGATTGACGATCACCGCCGGCAGCCCGTCGTCGCGCACCATGTCGTCGACCACCTGTTCGGCGAGGAACTTCGAGCGCTTGTACGGCCCGATCATGTCGCCGAGCGATGACGCGGTGTCCTCGTCGGCCGCGGATCGGTCGGCGTGGAGTCCGAGCACGGCGACACTCGAGGTATAGACAATGCGCGCCACCCCGGCCTCGGCCGCGGCGCGCATGATGGCGCGGGTTCCCTCGACGTTGGCGGCCATCATCGGCGCCGGATCGGGGCACCAGATGCGATAATCGGCGGCGACATGAAATAGCGCCGCACACCCGCCGAGCGCGGCGCGCAAGGTCTCGGGCGCGGCCAGATCGCCGATCGCGATCTCGACATCGAGCCCCGCCAGATTACCCCGATCGCTGGTCTCGCGGACCAGCACGCGCACCGCCTCGCCCGCCGCGAGGACGCGGCGCGCCACCGCCGCGCCGACAAATCCGGTCGCCCCGGTCACCAACGCGGTCATGGCGTGCCGTGCCGGCATGGCGTAGAATGCGCCGGAGCACGCGAAGCGAGAGTTATGGGGTAACGATCATGGCGAGCTACGCCAGCGTCGGACGGTTGGAAGAAATCAGCACGGCGACGCGCAAGGCCCAGGCCGACGACGAGCCAAGCCTGCGCATCCAGCTCGCCGCCGCGTACCGCATGGTCGAGCATTTCGGCTGGACCCAGACCATCTACGGCCACCTCACCGTGCGCTTGCCGGGGCCCGAGAAACATTTTCTGATCAATCCCTTCGGCCTGATGTTCGACGAGGTGACCGCGTCCAACCTAGTCAAGATCGACCTCGACGGCACCATCGTCGAAGAGAGCGTGCATCCGGTCAATCCCGCCGGCTTCGTCATCCACAGCGCGATTCACGACGCTCGCGAGGACGTGCGCTGCATTATGCACACCCACACCCGCGAAGGCATGGCGATCGCCGCCCTCAAGGATGGTTTCAACGCCTGCGATTTCGCCGGTGCCTCGCTCCATGACCGGGTCGCCTACCACGATTTCGAGGGCTTGACGACACGCTATGACGAACGCGCGCGCCTTGTCGAAAGCCTGGGCGACAAAAATTATCTGGTGCTGCGCAATCACGGTCTGCTGAGCTGCGGCGGCTCGATCGCGGAGGCGTTCGCCAACTTGCACACCATGCAGATCGCGGCGGAAGTGCAGGTCGCCGCCCACGCCTTCGGGGCCGTGGTCACCGAGCCGTCGCCGGATGTCCGCGAGACCCACGCCGCCGATCTCGAATCCGGCGCGCAATGCGATCTGGTTTTCGACGCCCTGATGCGGCGCATGGACCGGATCGACCCCTCCTACCGAAACTAGAGCACGTCTTGCCTTGATGGAAACGGTTTGACCGCGTTCCCGCATCCCGTGGCTAGGCGCGCGGTGCCGCGCGATGTGGGTGCATCGGACAAGCCGCGCAACGACGCCACGGGATGCGGGAACGCGGCCTTCGGTGGGACAGATTGGCTTTTCGCGTGCGTTGCGACCCTCGGCCGATGCGCCGCATCGCCCGTCGTGCCGCGCCACCTCGAAAAGCCAATCTGTCCCATCAAACCGTTTCCATCAAGGCAAGACGTGCTCTGGCGCTGCTCACACGCCAAGCTTGACCGCCGGTCTGGGACATGTTTGCTTGATGTGTTCTCTTTTTGTTCTCAGTGGATATGGCCCATTCAGACCGCTCCGCCGCCCCATCGCCGCTTACCCTCGCGGGTCTCGCCACCCAGGGGCATGGCGTCTGGGTTTGGTGTCATCGCTGCGCGCGGGGGCGGCGCCTCGCCGTCGCCTCGCTGATCCGCCGCCTGGGCGGAGAGTTTCCGGTTCCGGATCTCAAGCATCGCCTGCGGTGCCGGCACTGCGGACTGCGCGACGTCGATGCCCGACCGGATTGGCCGCAACGCGGAGTTATTACATCTCATAAATGGAATAAATAACAATTACTTATAACGATATTATAATATCATAAATTAATGATTGGCTCGAATCTCGCTGCACCACACAATTCTTTGCGTTTTCTTACCATTTTGGGGGCGCCAAAGCCGCTAAACGCCCTAAATGACTCTGTTAACAAGGTGTTAAGAAAGCATGTCGCGCACATGCTTCGTAAACCGGATGTTTGGGTGCGGTCAGTGGCGATAAGCGACACATTGGACAAACCAAGGCGGAAGAACTCCGCGCTCCGCGGCGGCAAATCCGCCGGTCGCGCGGCTGTTCGCGAGCAGGTCCGTGTCATCGATAGCGAGCTAAACGAATTATGGAGCCTGGGCCGCAATATCGTCGTCGGCTGGAGCCCGGCCGATGCCGGGATGAATGTGCTGGCGATCCCGCAATACGCGCTCCCCGAACTCACCGACCATTATGCCGAACTCCTAACCGGCAGCCACATGATGTCAGCGACCAAAATGGACGAGCTGGCGCGTCTGTTGGGCGCCAGACCGGTTTTCTTCGCGCTGCCCTTCTCGATCGGTCCGCGCAGCGTGCCGGCGCGCGCGGTCGATTCGGTGGTTCGCCGCTACAGCGTCACCAAGTCCGATCATCGCGCCGCGATCCTGTTCGATATTGTCGGCTTTTCGCTGCATTCGCCGCTCGAGCAAGTCACCCTGCTCAACAGCCTGTCCTATTCGATCAACCTCGCGCACAGCCGTGGCCAGGCCAACGGCCTGAACATCGATCTCGGCCGGACCACCACCGGCGACGGGTTCTACGTGTGGAACCGCGACGAGGGCGTCGATGCCGACCTGGCACTGTTCTATTTGCTGATGCTGACCTTGGCCGACAACGCGATCGCGCGGAGCCGCGGCGCGCCGCGCACGGCGCCGGTCCTGCGCACCTGTTTTCACGTCGGCAGCCACTATGAATATTACCAGGCCGAGGGCCTCAATCCGGGAGTTTCGGGTTTTATCGTCGGCGATCTGACCATCGAGCTCGCGCGCATGGTCAACAAGACCTTGCCGGGGCAACTGCTGATCGGCAATTTCCAGCGCCCGACCGACGATGCCCGCGGTCTGATCAGCTCGCCGAATTTCGTCGATCGCTCGCAGGCCCGCCTCGACCTGTTGAAAAACATCGTCATGGCGGGGGAGAACATTTCCTCGATCAAGTGCTACCTGACCGGCGAACCGGTGGGCAATGGCGTCTACACGGTCAAGAAATATTCCATTGCCGACAAACACGGGTGTCGAGAACATTCTGAGTTGACCGGTTTATGTACCATATGAGTTGACCGCTTCTGTTGCGGTTGCTGGCCCTGTGGGGAAGTGGTCGGGCGCGGAGCGGCTGTCCACTTGTCCACAGGGCGCCGGTCGGTCGCGTCGA
>JAKZSU010000252.1:0-8221 GCA_047517485.1 Alphaproteobacteria bacterium | reverse complement strand
CAACTTTTGACAATAGCTCCCAATCGACCTGCGTGGCGCGCCTTTCGTTCCAAAATACTACACCGAGCTGCCCAGGCACCTACAATGGGGATTATACCTTCACGACGAACACGGTGACATGGAGCTACACCGGCAATGATTGTTGGGGCACGTTGCATGGTAACGGCAAAGCCAGCCTGATAAATCTCGACGAATAGGGGCACAAGAAAGCCCATCTGACGCTTGGGGACGGAATCGCGTCCCCTTAACCTCCATGTCCCTCTAACTCGTGGGGTGCTCAGGTGTGCCGTCGGTACGCTCAAACGGACCAATATTGAACCGCTTGTTCAAGACGTTTGTGCAATGTCGCGGTGTAATTGAGAGTATCAATACGATTTGCAGGCCAGCACTTTTACTGAGATTTTGGCAACAGCTCGAATTATTCGAAATCCAATCACATCGACACCATTCCGAAGCGGTCGCTACTGGCAACCTTGCAGTGCGTGCATAGCTATTATTTTTTCTTTTACTTACAGTAAATCGTGATTAGTATCGACTAACGCGACAATTCCACCGTCAACCGCAACCGAACGTGAGAATGTTATGGGCATTAATTTGAACAAACCATTGGAACGTGGATCAGCGGAGTTCGAAGATTTATTGAAATCTCTACAGGGAAATATCCTTCAGTCGCACGGTCGGGACGAGGCCTTTCATATTTTCATAAGTTTCGGCGCTCCGACGGCTGAGGCTAACACCAACACGCGAACGTGGATTCGAAACCTTCTTGCCGAAGGCCATATCACTACAGCATTTCAGCAGGACCAAAACGGCGCCGACCGGTCAGGCACGTTTCAGACCCTGCTTTTAAGTAGCGAAGGATACGAATTCTTGGACGAAAAACGACCCAGGGACGGCTCGTTTCGAGATGGCATGCTGGACCGGGGCGATAGACTAAACGATCCCAAACCCACAACGTGGGAAGCCGACTACAGATATGAAGACGATAATAAACAGGCCCACGCATTGCTAATTGTTGCCGACAATGATGTTCCGGCCTTGGAAGAAAGAGTTAAATCGGTATCCGAGGAATTGACGGCCTTTGGTGCGGAAGTCCTGGTCGCTGAACGCGGCCATCAGCAGCGCAACAACGACGGCAAAGCTGTTGAACATTTCGGTTATCGTGACGGCGTCAGCCAACCGCTGTTTATCGTGGAAGCCGGCGATGACCCCGAGACACAGCCTGGCGGTGTAAAATTTGACCAACGGACGCCTTTGAAACGCGTTCTCGAGGAAGACCGGCTCGCGAAAGGCCACTACGGCAGTTTCTTGGTCTACCGAAAACTCGAGCAAGATGTCGATTCATTCAATGAGGCCGTTAAGAAAGTCGCGAACCAACTCGGTCAATCGGAAAATTTTGTTGGTGCGCAGGCCATCGGACGCTTTAAGAACGGTACACCTCTGGCGCTCAGCGGCGTAGAAGACCCAAACTTTAGCACAACTGGCGAGGGAAGATTCGACTACGACGATGATGACGGTGGAGATAATTGTCCGTTACACGCCCACATACGCAAAGTAAATCCCAGAAATTCACTTGGATTTTTTCGAGGTATTTTTGCGAGGGAAAAAAAACGACGCATTGCTCGACGCGCAATTACCTACAGCGAAAAGTCGGGTAAGGTTGGGTTATTATTTATCTGCTACCAGGCAGACATAAAGGATCAGTTCGAATTTATCCAACGCAGGTGGGCAAACAGTCATAATTTCAGCAGGCCCGGGACTGGTCTTGATCCTGTTATCGGTCAGGATGGCGGTCCGCAGGAACCGAATGACCACCCAGATTGGACGACTGAATACGGGTCCAAAGAACGCCGACGAATAGCATTTGGCGAGCACGTTAGATTGCGCGGCGGCGAGTATTTTTTTGCCCCAAGTATCGAAGGATTAAGGAAACTCGGGACTGCCGCATAGTCGGGTCGCGGCGACACGAAACTTGATTAGCCGACCTTTCGGTCAATCGCCAATCCCCGACCGGCCAATCGGCCGCTATGGCCACTTAGCCTCGGGCGGCAGCGACATCAGGATCGCCTCGGTGTTGCCGCCGGTCATCAGGCCGAATTTGGTGCCGCGGTCGTGCAGCAGGTTGAACTCGACGTAGCGGCCGCGGCGCACCAGTTGGTGTTCGCGCATCTCCGCGGTCCAGGCGCGGTTCATGTGGCGGCGGACGATCGCCGGGTAGACCGCTAAAAACGCGAGACCGACGTCGCGGGTGAACGCGAAGTCCCCGTCCCAATCGTCGGCCAGGCGGTCGTAAAAGATTCCGCCGACCCCGCGCGGCTCGTCGCGGTGCGGCAGATAGAAATATTCGTCGCACCATTTTTTGAAGCGCGGATAGTGTTCCGCATCGTGCTTGTCGCAGGCCGCCTTGAGCGCGGCGTGAAAGGTTTCGGTGTCGTGCTCATCGGCGACCATCGGAGTCAAATCGGTGCCGCCGCCGAACCAGGCCTTGGTGGTGACGATGTGCCGCGTGTTCATGTGCACCGCCGGTACCAGCGGCGAGCGCGGGTGGGCGACCAGGCTGATGCCGCTCGCCCAGAACCGCGGATCGTCCTCGGCGCCGGGGATCTCGGCGCGGAACTGCTCGGAGAATTCGCCGTGCACGGTCGAGACGTTGACCCCGACTTTCTCGAATACCCGGCCGTGCATCACCGCCATCTCGCCGCCGCCGCCTTCGGGGCGCTGCCAGGGCGTGCGTTCGAACCGGCCAGGCGCCGACGCGGCGTGCGGTCCCTCGGCGAGGGCGTCTTCGATTGCCTCGAAGGCGACGCAGATCCGATCGCGCAATTCCTCGAACCAGGCACGCGCGCGTGTCTTGCGGTCTTCGACCAAGTCGGTATCGCTCACGCTTTCTCCCTCCCGGGGTCGAATCCGCCGGTCTGTCGCAGCGCTTCCCCTAACACCATGGCGGCGGCGAGCGCAACATTGAGCGATCGCGCGCCCGCTTGCATCGGCACCCGCAGCCGCGCGTCGGCGGCATCGTGCACGTCGTCGGGCACGCCCGCGGTCTCGCGCCCCAGCATCAAAGTGTCGTCGACGCGATAGACGAAATCCGTGTACGACAGATCGCCCTTGGTGGTCAGCAGCACCAGGCGACCCGATTCGCGCGAATGTCGATAGGTGTCCCAGGAATCGTGGCGGGCGACCCTCGCCTGTTCGACATAATCCATGCCGGCGCGCCGGAGCTTTCGGTCCGACCAGACGAATCCGCACGGCTCGATGATGTCGAGCGCCACGCCGAGGCAGGCGCAGAGCCGAATTATCGTGCCCGCGTTGGGCGCGATGTCGGGTTGGTAGAGGGCCAGTCTCACGGTGATCCGCCTGGGGTTATGGTAGTTAACGAAAACAAGGCTATATCCCTGGACATGTTAGGATAGTTGGGGCACAAATGCCGCGCTTTTCTTGCGCGGCTGAACAAGGATTCCACATGGCGCAAACCCCCACTTCAGGCGCCTCTGGCGCGACGGTCGCGGCCGTCGGCGACGGTGAAACGCGGCGCGATTTTCTCTATCTGGCGACCGGCGCGGTGACCGCCGTGGGCGCGCTCGCCGCGGTGTGGCCGTTGATCGATCAGATGAACCCGTCACGCGATGTCCTGGCGCTGGCCTCGACCGAAGTCGACCTGTCGGCGATCGAGGAGGGGCAATCGATCACCGTGGTGTGGCGCGGCAAGCCGGTGTTTATTCGCTACCGAACGGCGGAAGAGATCGCCGGCGCGCGCGCTGTCGACATGGCCGACCTCAAGGACCCGCAGGCCGACGAGGATCGGGTGGTCAAGGATCCGTGGCTGGTCATGGTCGGGGTGTGCACCCATCTCGGCTGTGTGCCGCTCGGCGACGCCGGCGATTACGACGGCTGGTATTGTCCCTGCCATGGTTCCCACTACGATACCTCGGGACGCATCCGCAAGGGACCGGCGCCGAACAATCTCACCGTCCCCACCTACGAGTTCCTCGACGACACCAACATCCGCATCGGCTGACGGGCAGCGCATCATGAGCATCAATTCCATGGCTACCGGAGTGGTTCGGTGGATCGACTATCGGTTACCGATTTTCACCCTGATGGAACACGCGGTCGGCAGCGGCTATCCGACGCCGCGCAATCTGAACTATTGGTGGAACTACGGCTCGCTCGCCGGCCTGGTGCTGGTGATCCAGCTGGTCACCGGCATCGTGCTCGCCATGCACTACACGCCGCATGTCGATATGGCGTTCGCCAGCGTCGAGCGCATCATGCGCGACGTCAACTTTGGCTGGCTGATCCGCTATATCCATGCCAACGGCGCCTCGGCATTCTTCGTCGTGGTCTATATCCATGTTTTCCGCGGGCTGTACTACGGCTCCTACCGGCGCCCGCGCGAGCTGCTGTGGATGATCGGTGTAATCATCATGCTAACGATGATGGCGACCGCGTTCATGGGCTATGTGCTGCCGTGGGGCCAGATGAGCTTCTGGGGCGCGACGGTGATCACCAGTCTGTTTTCCGCGGTGCCGCTGGTCGGCGATGCCCTGGTGAGCTGGCTATGGGGCGGATTCTCGATCGGCAATCCGACCCTGCAGCGCTTCTACAGCCTGCACTACCTTTTGCCGTTCGTCATTGTCGGGCTGGTGATCCTGCACATTTGGGCGCTCCATCGGTTCGGCTCGTCCAACCCGCTGGGCATCGACACCAAGGGCGATAAGGACACCATTCCGTTCCATCCCTACTACACGGTCAAGGACCTGTTCGGCGTCGGCGCGTTCTTCGTGGTGTTCTTGGGCTTTGTCTTTTTCGCGCCGAATTATCTCGGCCATCCCGACAATTACATCCCCGCCGATCCGCTGGTGACGCCGACCCACATCGTGCCCGAATGGTACTTCCTGCCGTTCTACGCGATTCTGCGGTCGATCACCTTCGACATCTGGTTCGTCACCGCCAAGCTGATGGGTGTGTTGCTGATGATGGCGTCGATCTTCGTGCTGCTGCTGCTGCCCTGGCTCGATACCTCGCCGGTGCGCAGCGCCCGCTTCCGGCCGATCTACAAGCAGGTGTACTGGCTGCTGCTGGTCGACACGATTATCCTCGGTATCGTCGGCGCCAACACCCCGGCCGATCCGGTGTTCGAGTCGGTGGCGGGCTTTCAGTATCTCCACCTCGGCCAAATCGGCACCGCCTATTATTTCTTCCACTTCCTGATCCTGATGCCGCTGCTCGGCCGCTTCGAGCGCACCCGACCGTTGCCCGCGAGCATCGCGGAGTCGGTCCTCGGCGGGGAGAAATCATCATGACCATGGCGCGCACCCTCGCGGCGTCGGTATTCGGCGCGATTGTTATGGTTTCGGGCGGCGCCTTTGCTGCCGGCGGCGGCGCCCATGCGCCGGACCGCGATTGGACGTTCGAGGGCATCTTCGCGACGTTCGATCTCAGCGAAGTACAGCGCGGCCTGCAAGTCTATCTCGAGGTCTGCGCCAATTGCCACGGTCTGCAATATGTCGCCTATCGCGATCTCGGCATGATCGGCTATGACGAGGACCAGATCAAAGCGATCGCCGCGGAGTATGAGGTCGAGGACGGACCCGACAGCGACGGCGAGATGTTTATGCGCGCCGCGCGCCCCGCCGACCGCTTCGTCTCGCCCTACCCGAATTCGAAGTACGCCGCGGCGATGAACGGCGGCGCGGTGCCGCCCGATCTATCGCTGATCTACAAGGCGCGCGCCAACGGGGCGAACTATCTCCACGCCCTGCTCAGCGGCTACGAAGAGGAGCCCGAGGACGGTTTCGAGCTGATGGACGGGTTGAGCTTCAATCCGTATTTCCCCGGCCACCAGATCGCCATGCCGCAACCGCTTTACGGCGAGGACGTCGAGTACGCCGACGGCACCGAGGCGACGATCGAGCAGGAATCGCACGACGTGACGGCGTTCCTCGCGTGGGCCGCCGAGCCCTATCTCGAGCGGCGCAAGAGTATGGGCCTCACCGTGGTGCTGTTCGTCCTGGTGCTGACCGGGCTGTTCTATGCCTGCAAGCGCAAGATCTGGGCGGATTTGCACTAAACGTCATTTCAACGATTTGGTCTGGCTAACGTTGGCCTCGATCAGGGCGCGCGCGGCGGCGAAATCGTCGGCGCTGGCGAAGGCGTCGCGCGGCAGCCAATGAAACATCCGCTCGTTGGAATAAAGTAACAGACCGTCGCGCGACAGCACGGCTTTGTAGACGCTCGCCCACGCGGCCTCGGATTTGGCGATTCCCGGCATATCGAACTTGAGACCATCGTCGCCAAGCGCGACCGACATCGGCGCATCGGCATCGGGGCGCCTGGCGAAACGCTTACGAATCCACCAGTTCCGCGCCGGCCGCGACGTGGCGAGCAAGACCGCTGCCGCCAAAGCTATGATCCAGCCAATCCCACCAATGCCACGGATGCCGCCGGTGCTGGGTTCCACCGCGATTAGGACGCCCAGCACAATGAGGACGACGATGATGGCGATGCGGATTTTATGCTGCAAGGAGTTGCGCAATGCCACTCGATAGGCGGCGACACAGAGGTCGGCGGTCCAGGTGTAGTGCGCGTGAATCTCGGCCATGGCGCGGATATTATACCAAGGGTGGCTAATAATGACTCGTTTGATGGCCCGAGGCGGCTTTCCGGGCAGGCGCGACGCGCCGCGCGATGGGTGTCCATCGGGCAAGCGGTGCAACGCATCCGGAAAGCCACCTCGGGCCACCGCGGGCCGGTCGCTTTTCGCCGCTGGATGCGCAGGTCGCCTGTCTTGGGGCCGCTTGACGTGGGGTTGCACGACGGCGCGCCCCGCTCCTATCCAGCGACGAAAATCGAGCGGTCAAACGGGTCATTATTAACCACCCTTGGTATTAGTCGCCGGTCGGCGTGGGGAATAGTGGCAAAGCGTCGGCGGCGAGCTCCTCGACGATTTCCGGCGCCGGGCGGCGCGCGAATTTAACGTTGATAAAACAGTGATGGATGCCGATCGATTGTAACGCCTCGAACAGTTCGATCAGCCGCTTGCGTCCCAGCCGATAGCCATTGTGGATGCGGGTGGGCGCTTCCTCCGCATCCTCGGCGAGATCGACCTGCAATGCTTACGCAAACGGTTTGAAGGTGCCGGGCGCTTTCTCTTCGGTCAGCGCCTGCCATTGTTCGGTGAGCACCCTTTGTTGCGCCGGATGGCGGGCATAGGTCAGCCAGCCATCAGAATGCTCGGCGATCCAGTCCATCGATTGCTGACTGTTGCCGGTAACCAGCATCGCGATGCCGGCGTCATGGGGTTTGGGGATCACATCAGCGCCACGCAAAGTGCCGAGATCGCACGCGATCGTCGGATACTCCTCCGCCCAGGCCTGGCGAATAAAAGCGAGCGATTGGCGAAAGATCTCGCCGCGATCTTCAAAGGCAACGCCGAAGGCGGGAAACTCGATCGGCCGGTCGCCCGAGCCGATCCCCATCACCAACCGGCCACCGCTCAACCGATCGATCGACGCCGCCGCTTTCGCGGTATGCAACGGGTGGCGCAGCGGCAGAATGATCGAGCCGGTGGCGAGCGCGATGCGGCTGGTGCCGGCGGCAAGGGTGGCGAGCCACACCCACGGATCATAAATTTGCCCGACATCGCCAAAATTCAGATCGCGCAACGGCACGTCGCGCACCCAAAGGGCGGCAAACCCGAGTTCGTCGGCGCGCGCCGCGATCTCCCGCTGCCCGACCATCGTCGGCATATCCCAATGCTCGTGGCCGTAAGCCTCGATCGGGAAGATCAGACCGAGCGTGAGCCGGCGCGCGCGGAACATCCGGCGAAAGCCGCGATTGAACGCGGGCCCGTCCGGGCCTGGGTCAAGCGAGTCGGTCAGCGGACGTGGCCGGCGCAGGTATGCCGATCATCGAGCCGTCTCATCACACCATCCCCCTGCGCACCGCATTGAGAGGCGTTTTAGGAAAGGCCACGGCGCGACGCAACGCCCTCGCCGCGAAGAGCGTGGCATCATTGTTTCCAGTCAAGGTGGTCAGTTTGCGTTATCAGGCACCTCAAGGCCTGCCTTGCGTAGGCCGGAGCTATTGTCAAAAGTTGGTGACGCGGGTTTCAGGCGGCGCGTTCGGTTAGCTTTTCTCCGTCCTTGAATTTGACACCTTGAATGATCGCGGCGATGTGGTGCGAGCCATTCAGGCGGCGCCACTTCTTGCTGGCCGA
>JAKZSU010000251.1:0-4737 GCA_047517485.1 Alphaproteobacteria bacterium | reverse complement strand
CTTTGTTACAGATCCTCTCGGTGACCCTCTTCGAGAAAATGCCCATACATCAAGCACTTGCGGGAGACGAAAACAGATGCAACGCTTCGCAAATAACCAACCAATTGAATTTATTCGATTTTTAACCGGACACTAGTGATATTCGGTAAAGGAGAGGGAGAGATAATACCAATCCGGATGGTTCGGGTTCAGCGCCGCGGCCTTTTTGACCATTGCCGAGCCGCGTTCGAGTTCACCGGTCCAGACGAGATAGGTTCCGATGTTGGCCAAGACCCAAGAATTGTTGGGGTTGAGAGCGATGGCGCGTTCGCCCTCGGTGCGGAACGAGTCGAGCTTTTGTTGATGAAAATAGACCATCGCAAGTATTTCGCGCGCAAGCGCGTCATCGCCGTCCAATTGCACGGCGTGCCGCGCCGCTTCCAAGGCGCGCTCCATCGACTTTGGGAGCGGGTTGTGGCCGAACCGTATTTCATCCAAATACACATTCGCGGAGGCAATCCATGCACCGGCATAGTTGGGATCGGTTTTGACGGCTCGCTCCGCACAGTTTCGGACCTTGAGATGCTCGTCAGGCGTATTGATATCGTGATAGGCGATCATTCGCAGAACACATGCGTAGGCGTCGAGATTATCAGTTGGCTTTTCCCGCGCGGCGGTGGCCCCCGCCTCCCACAAGATCCCTCGTTCATCGGCGATCGTCGCTGATATGCGATCGGTAATTTCGTCTTGGATATCGAAAAGGTTGGCCGTAGTGAGATCACGGTCGTAGGTTTCGGCCCACAGGTGGGTCCCGTCCTCGGCATCAATCAACTGAGCCGTCACCCGGATCGTCTCGCCAAAATTACGGACGCTACCCTCGACAATGTAGTGCGCCCCAAGATCGCGGCCGACCTCGCGCACATCGACCGCACGGCCCCTGTATTGGAAAGTCGAATTGCGCGCGATGACGAAAAACCGTGGAAAACGCGTCAGCCGGGTGATGATGTCCTCGGTCAACCCGTCGCTAAAATAGTCCTGCTCGGGATCGCCACTCATGTTGTCGAACGGCAGGACGGCGATCGACGGTCCGGTCGGCAGTACAAGCACGGGATCGTCTTCGAGTGCTGCCTGACCGGGCGCTTGGGTGTACTGCCAGGCCGCGAGGCCGGCGATCGCCACGACGACCACTGCCGCGGCGGCAGCGATTACTCCGAGGCGGGGTCGCCTGTCGGTCGGGCGATGGGCGGCGGGTGTCGATGTGTCGGAGACCACACGATAGGTACGCACCGGTTTGGCGATATTCTTGACATCGTGCGCGCCGATGTCCTCGAGTGCGACATCGACCTTACCCTCGACTTGCAGATATACCGTCTCGGACAGGCAGATGCCGCCGGGATCGGCCATGCCTTCGAGGCGCGCGGCGATGTTAACGCCGTCGCCGTAAAGTGTGCCGTCGTCTTTGGCGATCACGTCGCCCAGATTGAGGCCGATACGGAAATGCATTTGCCGGTGTTCGGCGAGCTGACGGTTGCGGCGGGCAAGCTCTTGCTGAATATCGACCGCCGCGCTCAGCGCTTCCACCGGACTGGCGAACTCGGCCAACAGGTTGTCGCCCGGTGAGTCGATCAGGCGGCCGTCATGGCGCGATATATGGTCGGCGAACACCTGTCGGTAGGCGCTCAGCGTCGCGACCGTGGCCGCCTCGTCGTCGCCCATCAGCCGCGCATAGCCAGCAACATCTGCGCTAAGGATCGCCGTCAGTTTGCGTTTGGCGTCGGCCATATCCGCCCCCTTTTCCTCAACCAAGCATTGTACGACGTGACGGCATACGGGTCGAGGGTATCGGTAGGTTTTGGGTGTCAGATCGCTTCTTCGTACAAAATCTTCGCCGCGTCGAGAGTAAGTTTGACCGGATTGCCGCCGGCGCAGGGGTCCTCGATCGCCGCCGCCGCCATTGCGTCGATGCGAGTGTCGTCGACGCCGAGGGCGGCGAGCTTGTCGGGGACGCCGATCTTTTCGCGTAACTCGATCACGTAATCGTAGAACGCGTCGAAATCACCGCCGATGCCGAGATACGCGGCGGCGGCGCTTAGCTGCTGTTCGATCGCCGGGCGGTTGAAGCGCAGCACCGTCGGCATCACCACCGCGTTGGTCGTGCCGTGATGGGTGTTGTACAGCGCGCCGACCGGGTGCGACAGCGCGTGGATGGCGCCGAGGCCTTTCTGGAAGGCGGTGGCGCCCATCGCTGCCGCACTCATCATGTGCGCGCGAGCTTCTATGTCGGTCGGGTCGGCGACGACGCGCGGGAGATTTTCTTTCACCAGGCGCATGCCCTCGATGGCGATGCCCTGGCTCAGCGGGTGATAGAACGGCGAGCAATAGGCTTCCAGGCAATGGGCGAAGGCGTCCATGCCGGTACCGACGGTGATGATTTTCGGCATGCCGACGGTGAGCTCGGGATCGCAGATCACCGCCGAGGGCAGGACTTTCGGGTGGAAAATGATCTTTTTCACGTGGGTCTCGGAATTGACCAGCACACCGGCGCGGCCGACTTCCGATCCTGTCCCCGCGGTGGTCGGCACCGCGACATTGGGAAAAATCGCGCCCGCGTCGGCGCGGGTCCACCAATCGCCGACATCTTCAAAATCCCAGACCGAGCGTGTTTGACCGGCCATGAAGGCGACGAGCTTGCCGAGATCGAGGCCGGAGCCGCCGCCGAACGCGACCACGCCGTCGTGATCGCCGGCGTTGAACGCGGCGACTCCGGCGGTGAGATTTTTTTCAGTCGGATTGGAGTCGACCCCGTCGAACAGCGCGCGGCCGAGCCCGGCGTCGTCGAGCAAGTCCAACGCCGCTTGGGCGATCGGCAGTTTGGCAAGCGCGCGGTCGGTGACCAACAACGGCCGTTTGATTCCGGCGGCGGCGCAGGCGTCGGCCAGTTCATTGATGCGGCCGGCGCCGAAGCGGATGGCGGTGGGATAGGACCAGTTCGCTGTCAAATTCATCGGATCTGCTGCTTGAGACGAAAGGATTTGGGGCGGCTGGGTTTGGCGAAAGAGAATGATCCCCCGGAGATCATCATCCCCGGGGGACCACGGTTAGGAATTAGCCATCGCTCCTAGTAGCGGTACGGCTTGCCGGCACTCGCCATCGTCGCGTTGTACTGCTTGAAGATCTCGACCACCCGCGCGCTACGCGGGCTATTGGTGGCGATCTCGTCCCAGAACTTCAACGCCTCGGCCTCGACCGTCGCCCATTCCTCATCCGGAATCGAGGTCAGTTCGAGCTTGGTGCCTTGGGTGCGCAGATGCGCCTCACCGCCCCAATACCAATGCTGGCGGTAGTAATGCGAGCTGTCCATGCACAGGCGGAACAGCTCCTTGAGATGCTCGGGAAGCGCGTCCCACTTTTCCGAATTGGCGAAGTAGGAGCCGCACCACGCGCCGGAAATATTGTTGGTCAAGAAATAGTTGGTCACATCGGCCCAACCGACCGTGTAATCCTCGGTGATGCCCGACCAGGCGATGCCGTCGAGCTCGCCGGTCTGCACCGCGACCTCGATGTCTTCCCACGGAAGCGTCACCGGCACCACGCCGAAGCGCTGGAGGAACTTACCCGCGGTCGGGAAGGTGAAGACGCGCTTGCCCTTGAGGTCGGCCAAGCTGCGGATCGGCTCGACGGTATTGAAGTGACACGGATCCCAGGCGCCGGCGCTGAGCCAGGTCACGCCCTCGACCTCGCCATAGGCTTCTTCCCAGATCTCCTTCAGGCCGTACTGATTGAACAGCACCGGCACGTCGAGACTGTAGCGCGTGGCGAACGGGAAATAGCCGCCGAACACCGAAACATCGACCGGCGCGGCGATCGAGTCGTCGTCGCTTTGCACCGCATCGATGGTGCCGCGCTGCATGGCGCGGAACAGCTCGCTGGTCGGTACCAGTTGATCGGCATAGAACAGCTCGATCACCATTTCGCCGTTGGCGACCTTGTTGAAGGCGTCGATCGACGGCTTGATCACATGCTCCCCCAAGGCCGGGCCGGCATAGGTCTGCAACCGCCACTTGATGGTCGATTGGCCGTGCACCGCCGGAGCGGCAAGCGTCGAGGCGGCGGTCGCGGCAATTGTCGTCGCGCCGGCTTTCTTGAGAAAATCTCGTCTACTTGTCATGGCTTCTGCCTCCCTTGCAGATCATTGGTTTGGCTTCGATGCTCCAAGTGCACCAAAACCGTCGATAATTGAGGCGATTATTGCCCCGCTATTGTGGTTCAGCAAAAATGTAATTCATCAGGGCATCGAAACCGCCGACGAACGTACTCGGCGATTCAATCCCGTAGTGATAGTGCGGCAACCATACGGCGATCTGTGGAAACAGAATGACCAGCGCGAGGCCGAGCGCCATCACCATCACGAAAGGGATGATCGAGCGGTAGATATCGGCCAAGGTCACTTCCGGCGGTGCCATCGCCCGCATCAAAAACAGATTGTAGCCGAACGGCGGGGTCATATAGGCGATCTGGCAGGTGATGGTGTAGAGCACGCCGTACCACACCAGATCGAAACCAAGCATCTTGACCAGCGGAATATAGAGCGGCGCGACGATGACCAGCATCGCGGTGTCGTCGAGGAACATGCCCATCAGGATGTACGACAGCTGCATCATGATGAGGATTTCCCACGGACCCAGCGACAGCCGGTCGACGAAAAACGCCTCGATCGCCTTGACCGCGCCGAGGCCGTCGAACACCGCGCCGAAACAC
>JAKZSU010000250.1:0-17332 GCA_047517485.1 Alphaproteobacteria bacterium | reverse complement strand
TGGACGAGCCAAGCTCGCCCGCATTTACCACAGGCCCATCAACAGCAACTTTCTTCTCAAAATTATCGGTCATGTTCCGGTCCTCCTTGGACACTTCGATTAAGCCAATTCTGTGTCCAAGGAAATCGGGTCCGACTCATGGACTACCGGGACAACCCCCCAACACCGCGTACCGCATAACATTAAGTGGACTAGTTTTGCTCCGCCCGGGTGGACTAATTTTGCTCCGCCGTTGACAATAGCAATAGTGCCAACATTATTTTCATTTTGGTAATCTTAAAATGCGGTATTGCGATTTCGTATGTGGTCGACGAATTGCTATTGAGTGAAAATTTGGATTCGCCAAAAATTGCACGAAACCGGCGGAGGTTGAATGAATTATAAAAGGGGCTGTTTCTGATAACGAATTTGATAGTCGATGACGCTTTAATTATTTCTATTTTAGGTGGCTGATGACCTTACTTCAGCACCTAAACCACCAACACCGAACTCTCCATGGTCTGCCGCGCCTCGAGCTCGGTATGCGCGCGCGCTGCTTCCGCCAGGGGGTAGCGTTGGTTGATCTCGATCTTCAGCGCGCCGCTCTTGATCAGGCCGAACAGTTCCGCCGCGTTTCTCGCCCGCGCCTTCGGGTCGGCGACGAAGAAGTTCAACCCGCCGCGGGTTACGTTCAGCGCCTTGGGCGCGAGGCGCGTGGTCTCCAGCGGCGGCACCGGGCCCGAGGACTGGCCGTAGGTCACCATCCAGCCGCGATCGGCCAGCGAGTCTATGCCTTTATAAAACGTGTCCTTGCCGACCGCGTCGTAAACGACCGAGACCCCCTTGCCGCCGGTGATCTCCTTCACTGCTTCGGCGAAATCGGTGTCGCGATACAAGATCGGATGATCGCAGCCGTGCGCGCGTGCCACCTCCGCCTTCTCAGGCGTGCCGACCGTTCCCAGCACCGTGGCGCCAAGATGCTTCGCCCATTGACACAGCAGCAGCCCGACTCCGCCCGCCGCCGCCTGCACCAGCACCGTATCGCCAGACCGCACCGGATAGAGCTCGCGCACGAGGTAATGCGAGGTCAGGCCTTGCAGAGTCGCCGCCGCCGCGGTCTCGAAGCCGGTACCCTCGTCGAGCTTGATCAGGTGCCGCGCCGAAATCACCCGTTGTTCGGCATAGCTCCCGAGCGCCATGCAATAGGTCACCCGGTCGCCCTTGGCGAAACCGCCGCTGACGCCGTCGCCGAGCGCCTCGATCACCCCGGTGCCTTCCATGCCCAGCACCGCCGGCAGGCTACGCAGGGGATAGGCGCCGGCGCGCTGATTGACGTCGATATAGTTGAGGCCGACCACCTCCTGGCGCAGCCGCACCTCGCCGGGCCCGGGATCGCCGACCGCGACATCCTCCCAGCGCATGGCCTCGGGACCGCCAGTCTCGTGAATTCGAATTGCCTTCACCATATCCGCCATAAAACGCCTCTTCCCAACACGTTATCAATTAGATACACGATTTTCTTCATATAATAAATCGGCCAATGTGAGGGCCTCCCCGCCAACGGGGACTAGCCAAAAGGGGTGGTAACTGGTACCCAGGGGCCGACAGACTCACCTTCGCGAGCACTATACGGATTTCCCGTGGTTTCGGGGAATTTGGCTGTGGGTGGCGGTATTTATGGCCGACTCACCCCGCCGGCGTGGCCCGGTCGCACGAGGGAATCCCCGTAAACCAATGATTCGCGTTCCGGGGGCGGCTCATGCATATTGCGCGTCCTTTGCGCGGGCGATGGCCAGCGGCAAAGGCGCAACGGAGTAGGACGGCACGATTCGAATGGAAACGCAGCAAGAATGACGCCGCTTAAAAAGCAGGGGCTGTACGACCCGCGAAACGAGCACGATTCGTGCGGCGTCGGATTCGTCGCGAACATCAAGGGCATCAAAAGCCACGAGATCATCCGCGACGGGCTACAGATCCTGCTCAACCTCGATCATCGTGGCGCGGTCGGTGCCGACCCCCTGGTCGGCGACGGCGCCGGCTGTCTGCTGCAGATCCCTGATCGGTTGTTCCGTGATTGGGCGAGCGCCGAAGGCTTGGAATTGCCCGACGCCGGTCGTTACGGCGTCGCCATGTGCTTCCTGCCGGCCGACGACGACGCGCGCAAAATCGCCGTCGAGCATTTCGAATCATTCACCGTCGCCGAGGGCCAATCGATCCTCGCCTGGCGCGAGGTACCGCTCGATCTCGACGGCATCGGCCAGACCGTGCTCGAATCGATGCCGGTCATCCGCCAAGCGATCGTCGTCCGCGGGCCCAAGCTCAAGGACCAGGATGCCTTCGAGCGCAAGCTGTTCACCATCCGCAAGCAGACGCTCAACACCATCCGCACCTTGGCGACCACGCGCGGCCGCGAGTCGGTGGCGGACTTCTACATCACCTCGTTCTCGTCGCGCACCGTGGTTTACAAGGGCCTGTTGCTGGCGCGTCAGGTCGGCACCTTCTATCGCGACCTCACCAATCCGCTCACCGAGTCCGCGTTGGCGCTGGTGCATCAGCGGTTCTCGACCAACACCTTCCCGTCGTGGCGGCTCGCGCATCCCTACCGCATGCTCGCGCACAACGGCGAAATCAATACGGTGCGCGGCAACGTCAATTGGATGGCGGCGCGGCGTCAATCGATGGCGTCGGAGCAGATGGGCCCCGATCTCGACAAGATGTGGCCGCTGATCCCGCATGGCCAATCCGACACCGCGTGCATCGATAACGCGCTCGAGCTGCTTTCCAATGGTGGCTACTCGCTGGCGCATTCGATGATGATGCTGATCCCGGAAGCCTGGTCGGGCAATGCGCTGATGGATCCCAAGCTGCGGGCATTCTACGAATATTACGCCGCGCTGATGGAGCCGTGGGATGGCCCGGCGGCGATCGCGTTTACCGACGGCCGCCAGATCGGCGCCACGCTCGATCGCAACGGCTTGCGGCCGGCGCGCTATATCATCACCGACGACGATCAGGTCATCATGGCGTCGGAGACCGGGGTTCTGCCGGTGCCGGAGGAGCGCATCGTCCATAAATGGCGCCTCCAGCCGGGCAAGATGCTGCTCATCGATTTCGAGCAGGGCCGGATCATCGACGACGATGAGATCAAGCGCACCTTCGCCGAAGAGCACCCCTACCAGGAGTGGCTCGACGTCACCCAGTTCAAGCTCGAGGACCTCGACGAGACGCCGGCGGCGGCCGCGGACGCGCGGCGCAACAGCATCGACGATTTGCTCAACACCCAGCAGGCCTTCGGCTACACCCAGGAGGACATCAGCGTTTTCCTCGAGCCGATGGCGCGCGACGGCGACGATCCGATCGGCTCGATGGGGGTCGACACGCCGATCCCGGTGCTCTCGCACAAGGCCAAGCTGCTCTATAACTACTTCAAGCAGAACTTCGCCCAGGTCACCAACCCGCCGATCGATCCGATCCGCGAGAACCTGGTGATGTCGCTGGTGTCGATGATCGGGCCCCGGCCCAACCTGCTCGGCCACCACGCCGGCTCGCACTTCCGTCTCGAGGTCGCGCAACCGATCCTAACCGACGGCGACCTGGCAAAAATCCGCTCGATCTCGAGTCTGGTCGGCGATGCGTTCCGCACCCGCACCGTCGACGCCACCTGGTCGGCGAGCGAAGGCATCGCCGGTCTCGCACCGGCGGTCGAACGGGTCTGCGCCGCCGCCACCGAGGCGGTCCTCGGCGGCCACAATATCCTCGTTCTGTCCGACCGCGCGGTGTCCAGCGAGCGGGTGGCGATCCCCGCCCTGCTCGCCACCGCGGCGGTCCACCATCACCTGATCCGCCAAGGCCTGCGTACCTCGACCGGCCTGGTGATCGAGACCGGCGAAGCGCGCGAGGTGCAGCACTTCTGTGTCCTCGCCGGCTATGGCGCCGAGGCGGTCAATCCCTATCTCGCGTTCGCCACCCTCGAGCAGATCCGCATCCGCGAGAACATGGAAATATCGGCGGAAGAGGTGCGCCAAAACTACATCAAGGCGGTCGGCAAGGGCATCTTCAAGGTGATGTCGAAGATGGGCATCTCGACCTATCAATCCTATTGCGGCGCGCAGATCTTCGATGCCGTTGGCCTGACCAGTGATTTCATCGAGAAATATTTCACCGGCACCGCGTCGACCATCGAGGGCGCCGGCATCGCGGTCATCGCCGGCGAGGCGATTATCCGTCACCGCGCGGCCTACGGCGACAATCCGATCTATCGCGACATGCTCGACGTCGGCGGCGATTATGCCTTTCGCCTGCGCGGCGAGGACCATGCCTGGACGCCACAATCGGTCGCCGATCTGCAGCATGCGGTGCGCGGTGCGTTGCCCGACACCTATCGCGCGTTCGCCACTTCGATCAACGACCAGAGCGAACGCCTGCTCACCATCCGCGGGCTGATGGAATTGCGCGCCGCGCCGTCGCCCCTGGCGCTCGACGAGGTCGAAACCGCGGCCGAGATCGTCAAGCGCTTCGCCACCGGCGCGATGAGCTTCGGCTCGATCAGCCGCGAGGCGCACACCACCCTGGCGATCGCGATGAACCGTATCGGCGGCAAGTCGAACACCGGCGAGGGCGGCGAGGAATCCGATCGCTACACGCCGATGGACAACGGCGATTCGATGCGCTCGGCGATCAAACAGGTGGCTTCGGGCCGCTTCGGCGTGACCACCGAATATCTCGTCAACGCCGACGATATCCAGATCAAGATGGCCCAGGGCGCCAAGCCAGGCGAAGGCGGCCAGTTGCCCGGTCACAAGGTCGACAAGAACATCGCCCGGGTGCGCTATTCGACCCCCGGGGTCGGGCTGATCTCACCGCCGCCGCATCACGATATCTATTCGATCGAGGATCTCGCGCAACTGATCCACGATCTCAAGAACGCCAATCCGTCGGCGCGGATCTCGGTCAAGCTGGTCTCCGAGGTTGGGGTCGGTACCGTCGCCGCCGGGGTCAGTAAGGCGCGCGCCGATCACGTCACGATTTCCGGCTTCGAGGGCGGCACTGGCGCCAGCCCGGTCACCTCGCTGACCCACGCCGGCTCGCCGTGGGAAATCGGCCTCGCCGAAACCCAGCAGACCCTGGTGCTCAACGGCTTGCGCGGCCGCATCGCGGTCCAGGTCGACGGCGGCCTGCGCACCGGGCGCGACGTCGTCATCGGCGCCCTACTCGGCGCCGACGAGTTCGGCTTCTCGACCGCGCCGTTGATCGCCGCCGGCTGCATCATGATGCGCAAGTGTCATCTCAACACCTGCCCGGTCGGCATCGCGACGCAAAACCCCGAGCTCCGCGCGCTGTTCACCGGCACCCCCGAGCACGTCATCAACTATTTCTTCTACGTCGCCGAGGAAGTGCGCGAACTCATGGCGACCCTCGGTTTCCGCACCTTCAACGAGATGGTCGGTCGGGTCGACCGCCTGGACATGCGCCGCGCTGTCAATCACTGGAAGGCCGACGGCGTCGATCTCTCGCGTATTCTTTATGAAGCGCCGGCGCGCCCCGGGGTGGCGATTTACAATTGCGAGACCCAGGACCATCATCTCGACAAGGCCCTCGACGTCGAGCTGATCGAGGCCGCCCAAGCGGCGCTCGAGTCGTCCGAATCCGTACGCATCGAGCGGCCGATCCGCAACGTCAACCGCACCGTCGGCGCCATGCTGTCGGGCGAAGTGGCCAAGAAGTACGGTCACGACGGCCTGCCCGAGAACACCATTGCGATTCATTTCACCGGCTCGGCGGGCGGCAGTTTCGGCGCTTTCCTCGCCCACGGCATCAATCTCGAACTTGTCGGCGACGCCAATGATTACGTCGGCAAGGGCCTCTCGGGCGGCACCATCGTCGTGCGCCAGCCCGATGGCGTCGATCGCGAGCCGACCGAGAACATCATCATCGGCAACACCGTGCTCTACGGCGCGGTCGCCGGGCAGGCCTATTTCGAAGGCGTCGCCGGCGAGCGTTTCGCGGTGCGCAATTCCGGCGCGATCACCGTTGTCGAGGGGGTCGGCGATCATTGCTGCGAGTATATGACCGGTGGCGTCGTCGTCGTGCTCGACAAGACCGGGCGCAATTTCGCCGCCGGCATGTCGGGCGGCATCGCCTATGTTTATGACCCCGAAGGCCGCTTCGAGACCGTGTGCAACACGTCGATGGTCGATCTCGAACAGATCGCCCCCGCCGAAGCGGGCGCGGACGAAGGCGACCGGCCGCGTCAGCACACCAAGGGCACCGACGACAACGGCATGGGCGACATGCTGCGCTTCGATGCCGAACGCCTGCTGATGTTGGTCGAGCGCCATCGCCTGCTCACCGGCAGCGCCCGCGCCGCCGCGCTGCTCGACGATTGGGACACCACGCTCACCCACTTCGTCAAGATTATGCCCAAGGACTTCCGACGGGCACTGCTCGAGATGAAAGCCGAGCAGGACGCGGCAACCGCCGCGGCTGCGGAATAAGGACGCAGGACGCGGCAACCGCCGCGGCTGCGGAATAAGGACGCAGGACGCGGCAACCGCCGCGGCCGCCAATAAAAACAAGCGGATCGAGGGACGAACGTCATGGGCAAGGTAACCGGGTTTCTCGAGTACGAGTTGCAAGATCGCGTCTTCGAGCCGGCCGAGGCGCGGCTCAAGAACTGGAACGAATTCGTCAAACCGCTCGCCGATGACGAGCTCGGCGACCAAGCCGCGCGCTGCATGGACTGCGGCATTCCGTTTTGTCACGAGGGCTGCCCGGTCAACAATTCGATCCCCGATTGGAACGATCTGGTCTACCGCGACCAATGGCAAGCGGCGCTGACCTCGCTCCATTCGACCAACAATTTTCCCGAATTCACCGGCCGCATCTGCCCGGCGCCGTGTGAAGCCGCGTGTATCCTCAACATCGACGACCAGCCGGTCACCATCAAGACCATCGAATGCGCGATCGTCGATCGCGGCTGGGAAGAAGGCTGGATCACCCCGCTGATCCCCGAGGCCCAGACCGGCAAAAAGGTCGCCGTTGTCGGCTCGGGCCCGGCCGGGCTCGCCTGTGCCCAGCAGCTCGCGCGCGCCGGCCACGACGTTACCCTGTTCGAGAAGGCCGACCGCATCGGCGGCCTGCTGCGCTACGGCATTCCCGATTTTAAAATGGAAAAGTGGCTGATCGACCGCCGGATGACCCAGATGGAGGCCGAGGGCGTCACATTCCGCGCCGGTGTCGAGATCGGCGCCGACCTCGGCATGGAAACCGTGCTCGCCGACTTCGACGCCGTCGCGCTCACCGGCGGCGCCGAATACCCGCGCGACCTCGAGGTCCCGGGCCGCGACCTCGACGGCATTCATTACGCGATGGATTATCTCATCCAGCAGAACAAACGCGGCGCCGGCGACGACGAAGCGGTGGCCGCGCCGGGCGGCACGCTCACCGCCAAGGACAAGCACGTCGTCGTCATCGGCGGCGGCGATACCGGCTCGGATTGCATCGGCACTTCGGGCCGCCAAGGCGCCAAATCGATCACCCAGCTCGAAATCCTCGCCCAACCGCCGGAACACGAAGACAAGGGCCTGACCTGGCCCGACTGGCCGCTCAAGATGCGCACTTCGTCGTCGCAAGCGGAAGGCGCCGACCGCGATTGGTCGGTGGTCACCGCCCGCGCGATCGGGTCGGGAGGCCGCGTCGAGGCGCTCGAATGCGTCCGTGTCGAATGGGTCAAGGACTCCACCGGCCGCACCCAGATGCAGAAAATCGAAGGCAGCGAGTTCCGCCTCGACGCCGATCTCGTGCTGCTCGCCATGGGCTTCCTCGGGCCGCGCAAGGAAGGCGTGGTCTACCAGTCCGGCGTCGCTCTCGATACCCGCGGCAACGTCCGCGCCGACACCGACGACTACCAGACCTCGGTCGACAAGATCTTCGCCGCCGGCGACATGCGCCGCGGCCAATCGCTCATCGTCTGGGCGATCCGCGAAGGCCGCCAATGCGCCCGCGCGGTCGACGAATTTCTGATGGGCGGCAGTACCCTGCCGCGGTGAATGGGGTGGCGGCGGAGACCGCTGCCATCGTAATGAAAAAACGCAATCGCGAGAACAAGCAACACTAGTCGCGCCAAATCGTCACCAGCTTCGCCCACTCCCAGGCAACCGCCGGATAGCCCTCGCCCCATGCGGCGGAGGGTTTGGCTGAGGGCCCGGCGCGGACGCGAATTATTGGATTCCGGTCGGCTCAACAACATTTAACAGCGACGAGTGATCCGGCGCCGGTGAGAGTTCGGATTTCTTTAAGCGGCGCCCTTCACCCGACCTCCTCCGGCGAGGGGAGGAGGGGAAGATTGCGAATTCGGCGTTCAGACCGCGGCAAGCGATGTTCGCGTAAGCTCGGGCGCTCGGCCGCCTTCAGCTTCTCAGCCGGCGGTCGAAAAGCGCAAACATGCGCTCCCAATGGCGTTCGCCCGCCGCCTTGCGGTAGACCGCGCGCTCTGGAAAGGCGAAGCCGTGTTCGGTGTCGGGATAGACCTCGATGCGGTGGGTGACCCCGGCGGCATCCAAGACGCCGGGCAACTCGTCGATCAGCGATTGCGGCACGTAGGGGTCTTCCGCGGCGAAGGCGAGGTAGAGTTCGCCGTTGATTTTGTCCGCCGCTAGGTGTGGCGAATCGTCCTTGTCGGTGATGATGGCGACGCCGTAATACGACGCAATCGCGGCAAAATCATTCGCGTAAGCCGCGGCGACCGAGACCACGAACTGGCCGCTCATGCAATAGCCGACGCAGCCGACCGGGCCCGCGGCCGCTTCATCCTGGTCGCGCAAAAATTTCATCATCGGCGCGGTGTCGGAGACGACGCGGGCATTGGTCAAAGTGCGCATCACGCCGAACATTTTTTCGCGCTCGTTATCGTCGACGCGAATTTGGCCGAGGTCGTAGCCATAGTGTCCCTCGCGCCCGGTGCGGTAATACATGTTGGGCAGGATCACGTAATAGCCGACGGTGCCCATGCGGCGCGCCATGTCGCGAAGCTCCTCACGAATGCCGGGGGCGTCCATGTAGATGATCACGGCGGGGAAGGGGCCGCCTTCCTCGGGATGACAGACGAAGGCATCCATCGTCCCGTCGGCGGTCTGAATCTCGGTTTCGAATTCTTGCATGGTCGGGCCCCCATCGTTGTTTGGCGGGGCGTACCATGCAGCACCGAATGTATTGTCGCAACCGGCTAGGTGGGAGCTAAACCAGCGCCTCGGCGACGTCGCGCTTGCGCCGCTCTTGGCTGGCGCGCTCGGCCATGGCGGACGGGATCATCTTGTCCATCACATGAAACGAGTGTTCGCACGCAGTGTGGAGATTGTCCTTGAAGTCGCCGCCCGCGGCCTCGCTCGAGGAATCGGTCAGCGCGCGGATAACCGCGAACGGCAGGCCGTTGAGATGACAGGTGTAGCCAAACGCCGCGCCTTCCATCTCCGTCGCCAAGGCGGCGAACTCGCGTTGCAGCCAGCGCAGCGTGTCGGTGTCCTGGACGAACTTGTCGCCCGACGCGATGGTGCCGAGCATCAGGTTCGGCGCGTCGTCGATACCCTCGAAGGCGGCATCGAACGCCGCGGTCGCCTTGGCCACCAGATCGGGATCGCATTCGATCAAGCGGTCGCGGCCCGGGGTCTCGCCATGGCGGCGGCCGAAGGCGGTGAGGTCCATGTCGTACTGCACGACGTGACTGGCGACAACGATATCGCCGGCTCGCATATTCGGCAGCAAACCACCGGCGACCCCACTGAACACGAGCTTGCTCGGCCGATAGAGGTCGATCAGCATCTGGGTGCAGAGGGTCGCGTTCACCTTGCCGATGCCCGATTGCGCCAAGGCGATTTCAGTGCCTTTGTAGCTTCCCTGACAGACGGTGATTTCAGCGGTGACAGCCTCGCTGACGTCGGTCATTTCGCCGCGCAAAAGCTGCACTTCCTCGTCCATCGCCCCAATTATGCCCAGCATTCCTTTTTGCCCCAAAGTAATGCGCGATTCGGCGCACCGACAGGGATCAATTTAGAGCGAAATTGGCTAGCACAAGTAGGGGGCTTCAGCGCTCGCAAGGGGGCGGACCGGACGCCTCGTACTTGCGGAACAATTGAAACACCGCGCGTTGAAACTCGACATCGATCATCGCCAAGCTCTGGTGCTGGGGCGGGATGTCGACCATCAGCGCCTCGACCGAACTATCGCCTTGGCGAAACGAGCAGGCGGTGTGGCTTTGCAAAAACGTGAGATACGCCTGCGCCGCGCGTAACGGGCCCGCACCGGTCACCAACGGCCCGTGTCCCGGGATCAAGCGTTGCCAGTCCCAGTCGATCAAGACGTCGAGTTGGCCGAGCCAAGTATCGATGTCGGCGTGCGGCACCGTCGACGGACGTTCGTTGAAGACGAGATCGCCGGCGAACAGGGTGCCGGTGGCGTGATCCATGATAACCATGTCGCCGGCGGTATGACCACCGCCAAACGCGGTAATGGTAATCAGGCGACCGCCGAGATCGATTTTCTCCGACGCGGTTATCGTTCGGGTCGGCTCGCCGATGATAGTTCCCTCGGTCCACTCGGGCCCGATCAGCTCGGTCATCAAGCCCAGGATCTGCGCGCCTTCGCTGGCCAGATACGGCGCCGCCCCGGCGTGCATCACCACCTCGATGCCGCGCTCCGAGAACGCTGTGAGGCCAAACGCATGGTCGAAATGGTGGTGGGTGATCGCCGCGTGGCGGATCGGCCGGTCGGTGACGGACGCGACCGCCTCGAACATCTGATCGCCGTAGCGGCGGTTGGGGCCGGAATCGATAATTAGAACCGCGTTGTCGCCGACAATGAAACCGTCGTTGGCGATGCGCGCGCCATTGTCCGGCGTTTGCGGCTCCTGGGCGCCCCAAAACACATAGACGCCGGGCGCCACTTGATCGGGCTCAAGGAGATAGTCGCCGACCGCGAATGCCGGCACGCCCCACACGATCGCCGAGAGCCAGGCACCTATGAGCGTGGCAAAGATCCGGCCTGGGCGACGCCAAAATAAATCTCTCAAGCCGCGGCACTGCCTGTCAGCATGCCTTCGAGGCGGCTGCGGATCAGCGCTTCCGACTCGGTCATGATTTGATCGATCAGCTCCTTGCAGGTGGGGATGTCGTTGATCAATCCGGCGACCATGCCGCACGACCACGCGCCCGCCTCCATGACGCCGTCGATCATCACCTTCGGGTACACCCCGGCGACTTCCTCGATGATGTCCTCGAACTTGATGTCGGTACCGAGCGAGGACTCTTTCTCCAGCAGGCGTTCGACGGCGGCGTTGGTCAGTACGCGTTCGGTATTGCGCAACGGACGCATGATCAGGCGGGTGTCGAGCTCGGATGCGGCGACGATCGCTTGTTTGACGTTGTCGTGCACCGGCGCTTCCTTAGTGGCGATGAAGCGGGTGCCCATGTTCATCCCGTCGGCGCCCATCGCGAGCGACGCCACCAGGCTGCGGGCGTCCGCCATGCCGCCTGAGGAGACGAACGGGATGGTCAGTTCCTCCGCCGCGCGCGGCAGCAAGATCATGTTCGGAATGTCGTCCTCGCCGGGGTGACCGCCGCATTCGAAGCCATCCACCGAAACCGCGTCGCAGCCGATCCTTTCGGCCTTCAGCGCATGGCGAACCGAGGTGCATTTGTGGATGATCTTGACCCCCGCGTCCTGCAGCCGGGGAAGATGATCCTGCGGATTGCGGCCGGCGGTCTCGACGATGCCCACCCCGCCATCGAGGATCGCGCTGATATAGCCGGGATAATCCGGCGAGGTGACGGTCGGCAAAAAGGTCAGGTTCACGCCGATTGGCTTGTCGGTCATCGCCTTGCAGCGCGCGATCTCCTTGGCGAGATCCTGCGGCGTTTTCTGGGTGAGACCGGTAATAATGCCGAGCCCGCCGGCTTCCGAGACCGCCGCCGCGAGTTCGGCGAACCCGACATAATGCATGCCACCTTGGATAATCGGGTGCTCGATGCCCAGCAGCTCGGTAATACGTGTCTTCATCGTTGCGGATCCTTTTTAATCGGTCGCTCGTCTTACACCATTCTCGGACGGGTCGTCATCAGGCCCGTGCGGTCGCTTGAATCATCGCCGCCGCCTTTTCGGCGATCATGATCGTCGGCGCATTGGTATTGCCCGTCGGCAAGGTCGGCATCACCGAGGCATCGACGACGCGTAGCCCCGCCAGGCCATGAACGCGAAGCTCGGCATCGACGACCGCCCGGTCGTGGGTGCCCATGCCGCAGGTTCCGACCGGATGATAGAGCGTGTTGCCCTGGTCACGCGCGAAGGCATTGAACCCCGCGTCGTTGTCGACGCTGGCGCCCGGCCGGGTCTCGGCGACCGAATACCGCGCCAAGGCCGGCGCGGCATTGATCCGTCTCGCATGTCCGATCCCGGCCGCGAGGACACGCAGATCGTCGGCATCGGAAAGGTACCGGGGACGGATCGCCGGCGCCGTGGCCGGGTCCGCCGATGTCGCCATGATCGTCCCCCGGCTCGCCGGCCGGGTCGGGCAGATCGCGGTGGTCCAACCCGGCTGGTCCTCGAGCGCAAGCACCTTGCCCGACTCATAACTGGCGGGGGTGAACAGGAGCTGGATGTCGGGGCTCGCCAAGCCTTCCCGGCTATGGCAGAACACTTGTGCACTGGTCACGCCGAAAGTCAGGGCGCCGCGGCCCTCGAGAAAGAAGCGGCCGATTTCGCGGGCCTTTCGCCACCCCCGAGAAAGTTCGTTCATCGTCGTTAGATCGTGCGCGCGGTGGACCACGCGGACGGCATAATGGTCCGACAGGTTGGCGCCGACACCGGGCAGGTCATGGGCGACTTCGAGGCCGATCGATCTGAGATGCGCGGCGGGACCGATGCCCGAGATCTGCAGCAGATGCGGCGAGTTGACCGCGCCGCCGGCGACGATCACCTCGCGTCTCGCCGTCGCCTCGCGCGCGGTGCCGGCCTGGGTGAACGCGACGCCGATGCATCGTTTGCCGTCGAGGATCAACCGGCTTGCCAGGGCGCCGGTTTCGATCCGAAGATTGGCTCGTCCCTTGGCCCGCGCCAGATAGGTGCGCGCGGTGGAAGCGCGAAAACGCCCCAGCCGGGTCATTTGCGAATAGCCGACACCATCTTGGCGGGCACCATTGATGTCGGGATTGAGAGCGAAGCCGGCTTGTTGCGCGGCCTCCACGAAACGGTGGGTCAGCGGCAAAATGGTGCGGTAGTCCTCGACGGCAAGCGGGCCGTCGCGGCCACGGATCGCGTCGTCGCCGCCGTCATAGCGTTCGGATTTCATGAAATAGGGCAGCACGTCGTCCCAGCTCCAGCCGGTACAACCCTGTTGCGCCCAGCCATCATAATCGGCCGGATTGCCGCGCACGTAGAGCATGCCGTTGATCGAGCTCGAGCCGCCGAGCACTTTGCCGCGCGGCCAATGGATCGGCCGGTTTCCCGACTCGGTCTCGGGCTCGGAGAAATAGTTCCAATTGAGCCGCGGGTGATGCAGCAGGCTGAGAATTCCCGCCGGGATATGGATCATCGGATGGCGGTCGGCGGGACCGGCCTCGAGCAGCACCACCTGTGCGCCGCCCTCGCTCAGCCGATCCGCGAGCACGCAGCCGGCCGAGCCGGCGCCCACGATGACGTAATCGGCTTCAATTTTCATGGCGGCGAACCTACTATCAGATATCTGGTGGCGGAGCGACCTAACAGGGAGCCAATTTCATGACCCAGACCTTCGATCCGGACGGGACGCGACTGCCGATCAAGATCGACAGCACGTCGAACGGCGAATTCGAGCCGATCCCGCTCGAGGCGAGGAACGCCAAGGCCAATCGACTGGCTCGGACCCGCGCGGGCGAGTACGCCAAGCGTCGTGGGCTCACCCGGCGCGCGTTCATGGTCTCGGCCTGCGGCGCGGCGACCACCTTGTTGGCGTTCAACGACGTCAATGCGGAGGCGGGGAAAACCGGCGGCTATTTCGAACTTGACCGGACCGCCGCGCTCGACGATGCGGTCGCCGTCGATCGGCTGGAAGGACGCGAGTTCGTGTTCGATGTTCAAGGTCATTACGTCGGCGTACACGGCAAGGGCCGTGTCGGGCTCGGCAACTCGGAAACCTTCATCAAAGACATCTTCCTCGATTCCGACACCGACATGATGGTGCTGTCGTTCATCCCCTCGCGTCGTGAAAAGGAGCTGCTGACGATCGCGGAAGCGGATGAGACCCGGCGGGTGATAGACGCGATGGATGGATCCCAGCGTCTGTTGATCCATGGTCGGGTCAATCCCAACCAGGCCGGCGACCTGGAAGGGATGGACGAGCTCGCCGAGCGCTGGGGGGTCTCGGCATGGAAAACCTATACCCAGTGGGGCCCGTCCGGCAGCGGGTTTTTCTTGAGTGACGAGGATACCGGCTTGGCGTTGATCGAGAAGGCGCGCGCGCTCGGGGTCCGGAATATCTGTGTGCACAAAGGGCTGCCGTTCAGCCAGAAATCATACCGACACAGTCTGGCGAGCGATATCGGCGTGGTCGCCAAGATGTTTCCCGACGTCAATTTTCTCGTCTATCACTCAGGCTTCATACCGAGCAAACCGGAGGGCCCGTACGACCCGGGGCGCGGCGAGGGCGTCGACGAATTGATCCGCTCGGTGGAAGAAAATGACATTCCGCGTAATAGCAACGTCTACGCCGAACTCGGCACCACATGGCGCACCGTGCTGCGCAATCTGGATACCGCGGCGCATGTGATCGGCAAGCTGGTCAAACATATCGGCGAGGATAATGTGCTCTATGGCTCGGACTGTATCTGGTACGGCTCGCCGCAGGATCAGATTCAGGCGATGCGTACCTTTCAGATTTCCGAGGCGCTACAAGACGCGCACGGTTATCCAAAGCTCGACGCGACCTTGCGCGCCAAAATTTTCGGGTTGAACGCGACGCGCCCGTACGGCATCGATATCGACGAAGTACTCCAGCGCGCCCGCACCGACGAAGTGCATCGCCGGCGCGAGGCCTACCGGCAAGATCCCGACCCGCATTACTTGACCTTCGGGCCGAAGACGCGACGCGAGTATTACGCCAATCTCAGCGCGCGTGGCGGCTCGCCGGTCTGATCGCGGGCCAATACTCGGCCGTCACTATACCTCGAGCTAAACTCATGCCAACATCGGCAGTGAGAAAGCGGTTCCCGTTTTGGTTGAATCGAACTACGGTGTTGGTATCAATTGGCCGAAGAGACAGGGATGAAGGGATAGATCCGAGTTGGAACATTCCGTTTTTACGATCATTACCCCGGTCGAAAATAGTTCCGTCGCCGAACTGCACGATCTGCTCACGGCTATGGGATATCTCGGAGAGACGCCGAGGAGTGATCCGCTGAATTTCGCCAGTCTCGAATTGCTGCACTATGCGAGCCTGTTTCTTTACGACGATCCAGACGACGGTTGTTTCCTAGTATTCGAAAGCAACATCGATCTCGGGATCGAGGCGTATTTCGATGCGGTGATCGACGCCGCCAGGGATAGCGATCAAGGGGAATGCCTGCTTGGGATCTTTCGTTGTTGCCAGGGTTTCGAATCGAACTCTCTCGACGATCTGGCGCCCTACTGGCTTCGCTTTATTCAAATGCCGAACGCTGCCTTCATTGGTCCAAGGGGGCGGACGCGCAACCAAATTCTGCTGGAAAGGCGTGTTCAAGAAATCGCCGACCAGACGCTGCGGTTCGACGGAACATTGCAAGATGAAAAGATGGTGGCGGAAAAGGTGAGGGACGCGCTCGATGGCGACACCGGCGCCGCTGGGTATAAGACGCTACCCACGGGGCGCGGCTTGTTGGCGGTCCTCGCATCGACGGCGAGCTTTATATTTGATCTAGTCATTACATCCGCCTGGGCACTCACCTTTTTGGTGCTGGGCATCTTCAACCTTGTCAAGGAAGCTACGGCTCACCAAGATACATGCCGGCCCGACGGCGCGCATGTGCGTTCCCAAAGGACAAAAGAAGATTTCCTACCATCCAATCACATGGCCAGCATTGTCCATTTGCATCACGATTGGTCACGCGCGACAGCAAAGCGGGCCGGCTTCGCAATGATCAAATTCGCGGCGCGATATATTTTCAGAAACGGAAGACTGGGCTCAATCCCGACAATCCAATTCGCCCATTGGTCGATCCTCAATAATGGACGTCGATTAATGTTCGTCAGCAATTACGAAGGGAGCTGGGACAGTTACCTCGATGATTTCACCCTCAAGGCTGGTCGAGGGCTGACCGTCGCTTGGGCCCACGGTATCGGATTTCCGCGCTCGCGCTTCATGGTGTTCGGCGGCGCCGCGAATGGACCTGAGTTTATCGACTGGGCCAGGGGCTCGATGGTACCGACGCTGGTTTGGTACAGCGCCTATCCAGGCATTAGCGTGGCGAATATCAACCGAAATAGTCAGCTTCGCTCGTTGATCGCCAATGACACCAAAAGCGAAAACAAAGGCGATTGGTTGGGCCGAGTCTGATCATGGCCGGGAAGTTCAATCTGGAATTCGACGACATACAAGGTTTCTCAATCTGGAATTCGACGACATACAAGGTTTCGTTGTCCGTGGGTTCGGCCACCTCGGCTACGCCCTGATTTCGATCTCCGATGTTGGGCGTTTTCAAAGTTGGATGGAAGGCGAACTTGGGGCCGGAAGCTTCACTCCGGCGTCGGTTCGAAAACAAACGGCGGGGCTCCGCGGCGCCATCGGATTTTCGGCCACGGGCCTGGATAAAGTCGCCGGCTCGTGCCTCGATGCCGACATGCTCCCTCCGGAGTTCCTTGAAGGTATGGTCCAGGAACACCGCAGCCGCCTTCTCAGCGACGTCAATGAGAATGATCCGGGAAAGTGGCGGTGGGGGAGCAACGAAGACGACGCCATTGACGGCGCGGTGATGCTCTTCGCGGCCGATTCCTCCGCCGTCGATGCGTGGCTTGACGCGGCGGTCAGTGACGCCAATGGGATGCGGCAGATAATCCGGCTACGAGGTCACTTTCTGGCCGACAAGAAAGAACCATTTGGATTTGCCGACGGCATTTCCCAGCCAATTATCGACGGTACCGAACGGGCCAAACGGGCACGAGCCGAAAATCCATCCGCAAGCAACTTCCATGTCGTCTCCGCCGGCGAACTAATACTCGGAATAGGGTATCCACTTCGCTCTCGTGATGTCAATATGTTGGGATGGCGAACCCGGCATCCCATCCCGAAGGCGGGGTCGACTACCCGCGCACCCTGACTGAATTCGACGCGTGGTTCGTGTCGGAGACGGCGTGTGCG
>JAKZSU010000249.1:0-9427 GCA_047517485.1 Alphaproteobacteria bacterium | reverse complement strand
CCATGCGCCGCGTCGGTGGCTGGCAAACACTCGACCAAGCGCCGGTCAAGAAGCCGATTGACCTCGCCGCCTGATTGAGCAACCATCGTGATCGGGAGCTACGCCAAAAACCAATTTCCACCAACTATCGGACACGACCGTTCCTGGTGTTGCAGTTTCCCGATTTCTCGATCTACAAATTCCTTCTGTTCAGTGAAATTCCGCTCGCATTTGTCGTCGCCCACCTGCTCCGCGGATTGCTCGGCCAATCGCTTGTGATGGCGTCCTGCCTGCTGTTTTTGATCGTGCTGCCGTTCAGTTCGAGAATTGGACCCTATTTGGCGATCGGCTGGCCGGTCTCGGATCAGGCGACAACCGTCGGGCGATTCTACGTTCATGCCGACCCGGCGAAGCGCGCGTTACATCAGTGGATCCTGTCGAAGACGCCGTTCGACGCGGTGTTTCTCGATACCTACCTCACGCTCCCGGTCTTCGCCCGGCGCAGCCTGTTCCTCGGCCTCGATAATCGCCGCGACGAAGGCGATCTTCGGATGGCCGGCGAGCCAGCCGATCGAAAAGACGGCTGGACCTTTCCGGCTCGGTTCCTGATCGGTGCAGTGGACGCCGTCGATTCTCAAGTGGTCGAGTACCGTCGGCGGATAACCGATGAGATATTTGCCGTTGGCGCTGGCGACATCGAAGCGGAAACCCTGGATGCCATGGCCGCCGAGGTTCCCGGTCGCGCGCTCTATATTCTGGCGCGCGACGCGGATTTGGTCGCACGACTGAAGACATCGCACCGGCTCCGCGAAGACTTCTCCAACCCCGCCGGAACCGTCTTCTCGGTGGTCGGGCCAGATGGGTGATGTTGGCGGATGATTTTACCGACGTCAAAGGCTATTACCAGGCGCTCGGCATCAAGCCCGGCGCCAATGCCGCGGCGATCAAGCGAGCGTACCGCGCGCGGGTCAAGGACGCTCACCCTGACACCGGCGGCGATGAAGACGGCGCGGCGTTTCGCGAAATCAGCGATGCCTACGACATCCTCTGCGACACGGTGAAGCGGCGCGAGTATGACGCGGTGTGTTCCACGGTCGGCGCCACCCAGCGCCAGGCGAGCGAGAACCGACAGTCTAAACCGACCCCGACCGGCGATCGGCCTCGCCCGACGCGAGACGCGCGCAAACCCGCCAACGAGAACGTCGAAGCCGAGCCCGAGGCGGCGCGGGGCGCGCCTGATATGCCCGAGCCAGTACAATGCGACCGGTGCGAAACCGTAAGCGCGCAACCTCGGCATGTCCGCTTTCAGCGGCTCATGGGACCGCAAAAGCCGATATCCGAGTCTTTTGTCGAAGGCGTCTATTGCAAATCCTGCGCCGACAAGGTCGCACTCGAGGCGAGCGCGCTGACCTGGCTTCTCGGCTGGTGGCGGATCCCGCGCGGGCCGGTCGAAACCGTGCGCGGGTTGGTCGGAAATCTTGTTGGCGGCACGATGGATCCGGACGTCAACGCCGCCATTCTGACCCGCCAATCGCTGGCTTTCGCGGCGCGCGGAAATCCGGCGCTGGCATCGGGACTGGCGATGCAGGCCTACGCCTTTCGACCCGATGACGGTCTCAAGGCGCTGATCGGGCTCGGCGACGGGCGACGGCTCAAGGACCGTTGGCGCGCCGGCGGGATGGCTTTCATCCTTCAAACCTTGCCGTTCGCCCTGGTCGCGGCATGGCTCCTGATCTGGGCTGGGAGCACAGTGCTGGCGCTGCTACGCGCTTAGAATCGCCTCGACATCCCCGTCCGGCGCCTGGCCGACAATATGGATCGCGTGCCATAGCGCATAGAACAGCAGCGTCCAGGCGGCAAATCCTGGCCGCTTTCCGCGGCTCGTGAACAGAGTTTGGACGGTTCCCGGCCGGCACAATTCATCGACCCCGGCCTGGGCCGCCACCAGCGGCCCGATCCGTGCTCCTTGTTCGGCAATCCATTCCGCGACCGGGACCGAAAACCCGCGTTTGCGCTCGAACGGCGCGGCGATCGGCAAGGCGTCCGCCAGCCATTTTCGCAAAAGCCATTTTCCGTGGCGCCGTTTGGTCTTCAGCGCATCGGGCAGGCGAAAGGCGAAATCAGCGAACGGACGATCGAGAAACGGGGTTCGACCCTCCAGACCATGGGCCATCAGACAACGGTCGAGCTTGATTAGCAGATCGTTGGGCAACCAATCGGCGCAATCCACCGCTTGGGCCACTTGCATTCGACTGCGGCCTTCGATTTCGGCCATCGCTTGTGCCGCGACAACGCCGTCGCGCCAGGCCGCGGGCGACTCGCGAAGTACACCCAGGCCATCGAATTTGCCGCGCGCGCGCATTGTGCGACCGCCGAGCCAGGTCGGACGCAGCGCGCTGCGGTATCGGCCATAACCGGCGAATATTTCGTCGCCGCCTTCGCCACTCAGCACGACTTTCACGTCCCGGGCGGCGACCCGGGCCAAGGCGTATGTCGGCACGATCGCATAATCCGCGCACGGATCGTCGACGGCGGCGACGATGCGCGGCAGATCGCGCCAAAAATCGTCCCGGGTGACCTCGACTTCGACATGATCGGCGCCGAGCGCCTCGGCGACGCGTCGCGCATGCGCCCGCTCGTCTCTAATCGCCGCGCCGGGAAATCCGGCGGTATAGGCGCGCACCGGCCGCTCGTTGAGGCGCGCCATCAGCGCCAGCAATATGCTCGAATCGATGCCGCCGGATAGAAACATGCCGTAGGGCACGTCGGACCTTTGGTGATTCAGCACCGTGTCTTCCAACGCGCCGTCCAAGGTTGCCAACGCGGCCTTCTCATCGGTTCGCCGCGCCCCCCCTTCGGGCAAGGCGTTGAGCTTCCTGCGCTCGACGATCCGCCCCTCGCTCACCACCAATGTCTCGCCGGGGAGCACGCGCTTGATCTGTTCGACGCAGGTATCGCGACCCAAGGTGAATTGAAGTTGCAGAAGTTCGTCGCGCGAGGTTTGGTTAAGCGACCGCTCCGCCAGCCCGGCCGCCAGAAGCGCCTGCGGCTCGGAGGCGAACGCGAAATAGGCCTCCTTCTCGATATAATAGAGCGGCTTGATGCCAAACGGATCGCGGGCGAGCACCAGACGACCGGCCTCGGGATCGTAAATCGCTATGGCATACATGCCGCGCAAATGGTCGGTAAAATCGAGACCGTATCGCCGGTAGAGGTGGAGCGGTGGCTCGCAGTCGGACCGGGTCGAGAACGCGACGCCGTCGAGCGCCGCGGTAAGTTCGGGGTAGTTATAAATCTCGCCATTGGCGATCAGGGTCGACTTGGCATCGGCCGACGATGTTTCCGTAATTGGTTGGTCGCCGGTCTCCAGGTCGATGATGGCGAGTCGCGTGTGCACCAGTCCAATGCCGCGCGCTTTATACCGGCCTTCACCGTCGGGGCCGCGATGCGCGAGTGCTTGGCCGAGCGCATCCAGCACGGTGTCCGGAGGGACCGCGGTCGACGGCGTCATGATACCGGCAATCCCGCACATCACACGGCCTCGGGTACCGATACGGACGCGAAGAATTCGAGGTAGGCGTCGACCACGGTCTGTTCGGAGAAATCGCGGCGATAGGCCGCCGCTCCGGCTTCGATCAAACGCCTGGCGACGTCGCTCTCGCCGGCTCGGCGTACGGCGCGCGCAAGCGCCTCGGCATCGTCAATCGGCACCAGCAGGCCGGTCTCCTGGTCCGCGATGAGTTGTGACGGCCCTTGCGCGCGGCAAGCGACGGCGGGAACACCATGGGCCCAGGCTTCGATAATCACATTGCCGAGCGGTTCATGGCGCGACGGACAGACGAATATATCGGCGGCGGCGAGCAGCGCCGGGATATCGTCGCGCCAGCCGAGAAACCGCACCCGATCGAGCACGCCGGCGGCGCCCGCCTGTTGGCGCAGCGCCGCCTCGAGCGGCCCGAGCCCGGCGAGCCACAGCCAATGACAGGGAAGATCGACCAGGGCCTCGATGAGAACTTCGAAGGCCTTGTTCTGGTGCAGCCGCCCAATGGCCACGATCAGTGTCGCGTCGTCGGGGGTGTCCAAAGTGTCGCGCGCGACCGCCGGGGCGGGTTCGGCGTCGACAAAATTGGGCAGGTATCGCGCCCGCGCGGCCGGCCAGCCCGCGGCCTCGAGATAGCCGACGATATCGGGCGTATTGCCGATCAGGTAATCGCACCCGCGATAATATTTGAGATCGTAATAGCCGCCGAGGCGGGCGACGTGGAGTGGGCGACCATGCGTGCGCGCTCGGGCCCGCCCGTAGGCCCGGGTGGCGCGGTTCATCCAGGTCATCACGATGTCGGGCGCGAGCGCGTCGCTCAAATCGGCCAACGCGGGTACCGTTTGGCGGTCGAGCCAACCGCCGAAGGGAAGCTCGGTCACCGGGATGCCGGCGCGCTCGAGACCGGCGCGGCGCGGCGCATCGGTCCGGATCACGATCGATTGATCGAGCCCGCGCGCGGCAAAGCCAACGGCGAGGCGCTCGAAAAAGGCTTCGGCGCCACCGTGCACCGCCCCCGCCATCGCTTGCAACAGCCTCACCGCTCCGCCTCCAAGGCCGCCTTGAGGTGCGATATCAGCGGATAAAGCGCGGCCATCAGGGCGATGGTGAAGCCCCAAGTCCCCTCGCGGTAGCCGCGGCGCTGGATGTAGCATTTCAGGAAACGTCCGAGGCTTCGCCGCAAGGTCGAGCGCATCGCCGGCAGCGGCTCGCCAGAGTCCCGCATATCGGCCGCCTTGGCATCGGTGTAGCGCTTCAGGCGATCGAGCATGTCGTTGAAATCCCGGTCGACGTAGTGGGCGATCGGCGTCGTCAGCCAGCGTTTCGGCCCCGTCAAGGTCAACGCCGGATGAACCCGTTGATTGCCCCAGCGCTTGGCGCCACGGCTCGAAAGACGCGGCGCGGCACCGACGCCCCACGAGGCGCCCCAGCCATATTTTACCAACTTATCGCCAATATAATTATCAAATGGAATCAGATAATAACCAGGGCTTGATGATCCAATAACCGAGCGTATTTCAGTGAACAAATCCGCCGGCACCCGTTCGTCCGCGTCGACTTCGAGGATCCAATCCCCAGTCGCCGCCGCGAGCGCGGTATTGCGTCGCTCGCCTTCCAACGGCCAGCCGCCCTCGATGACCCGATCGGCCATCCGATCGGCGATCGCTTTCGAGCCGTCGGTACAGCGATCGAGCACCACCACCAGCTCGTCGGCCGGCGCCAGGCACGCCAGGCAGTCGGCCAGCTGATCCGCCTCGTCGTGCGCGACCACAACGGCGGATAGGCGGCGTTGGTCGGTCCCGGTCACGAAGCCACGAGGCTTTCCTGACCAACCAGACGAGTTGCCGCCTCCGCCACCGCATCGACGGTCAAGGACCGCATCAACGTGTCCGTGGTGCGGTGGTCGTAATCCGGCGCGGTGGTCAATTCGGCAAAACTCTCGGGTGTGCGCACCGCGACGCCATATTCGCCCCACGGCGCATATATCTCGTCGCGACTCGGCCCGAAAAGCCCGACGGTCGGCGTGCCGACCGCCGCCGCCATATGCATCAATCCGGAATCATTGCCGACAAACAGCGTCGCCCGTTCGAGGCAAGCGGCGACCGTCAACAGCCCGTCGATGCCGACCAAATCGATCACCTGGTCACTCGGTAATACATTGAGAACCTTGTTCGCCTCATCGCGCTCACCGGAGGCGCCAAAAAGTGCGATTTTTGCCCCCGCCAGTGCCCCGCCCGCGCTGGTCAAACGATGCGCGAACTCGGCGAAGGACGCGGCCGGCCACTGCTTACCGCGCCAATTCGCGCACGGCGCCAAGGCCAGAACCGGGGTATCGCCGGACATCAAGTCCATGGCGGCGCGGCGATGGGCGTCGTCGAGCCACAGCCGCGGCGGCGGCGGCGGGTCGCCGCCCATCAGCGCGCCCAGCCGTTCCACTTTATGCCGCGCCGGGTCGCGGTCGGCGCCGAGCACGTGACAGTGCCGAGCCCGCAGCACATACGGCATCGCCGAATTGCGCAGATCGACAAGAACATCCCACCGCCGCCCGATACAGGCGGCCCATAACCGCCGCCAGTGTCCCGCAAAACGAAGTTTCGGCATGGCGATGACTTGAACGACGTTCGGTGTGGCGGAGAAAAGTCCCGCCGGCACCGGCCCACAGGCCACCGTGATGGCGGCGTGCGGATGGGTCTCGATGAGGTGAGAGAGCAATCCGGTCGACAGGACGGCGTCGCCGATCCTGGTATAGGTGATGAACAGGATGTTCACGCGAGCACCCGTTCCAACTCCTCCGCCGCGCGATCCCAAGTGAGATTACCGCGTTTTTCGCGCGCCGCCTCGCTCAGTCGGTTGAATATTTCGGTATCGTCGAGAAGCTGTACCGTGAGATTGGCAAAAGCTTCCTCGTCGGGCGCCAAATAGCCGGTTTCACCGTCACGCAATCGCTCATCGGTGGCGCCCAGGCGACGGGCGATCCCGGGCAACCCCACCGCTTGTGATTCGGCGAGGGTCGAACACATGACGTCCCGCGAACTGCTCGGATAGAGATGCACCCGGGCCTGGCGATAGACGTCGACCATTTCCGGATCCGACAGCGGTCGTTTGAGGCGCACGCCACGTGATTCGGCGGCTTTGGCTTGCTCGAGCAAGGGCCGCACCTCGGCCGAGACAGTGGCGCCGAGCGAGCCCTTGTGAAGCACCGCCGAATAGACGTGAAGTTCGGCCCAGGGAACCCGCGAATGAATTCTGGCGTTCCAAACATCCAACAACCAAGCGAATCCGCGCAACGGATGGGTGGTCACCACCGCGCGCGGCGGATTGACCGACGCCATCGGCGCCGCATCGCGAAAGGTTTCGCCGACTCCAAAAGGAAGCATGCCGACGTCATAGGTTTGCAACAACGGCGGCACCAGCAAACTATGGGCGAGGCCGTGCAGCAAAAACGTCGGACGATATTCGTTAAGCGCTTGAAACGGCTCGGACTTGGCCAGCGTATCACCGGGCGCGGACAGCAGCATCGCGCGCTTCCCCGCATTCGGAATTTTCCGCAATAACAAAGGATTGCGATGGGCGATCAGCCAATCGCTCTGGGCCGCCGCGCAGTCGCCGAGCGGTTGCCAACTCACGCCGTTCGCGACGACGGGAAACTCGCACCCGTTGAACACGCGCACGGTATGGCCGCGTTTCGCCAACGCGGCGGCGAGCCCAACCACGGTTTTCTCACCGCCCCCGAGAGGGTGGCTTGTCGGGCTGTGGCCGTCATAGGGAACGGAGTCGTCAAGGAACGTTACCAGCATCGCAGGTTTATACGATCGCACCCGCCCTATTGCCAAGGACCGCGACCGCCTTGTATGGCATTATTATAAGTACCAAATTGAAGTGACCGCCGCTAAGCAAGACTCAAGCCGCGCGGAGAATGCAGGTAATGATGACCCGTTCCTATGCCATCCTCGATGATCGGTGCGTGATCGGCCTCCACGGAACCGACGCCAGGTCCTTCCTTCAGGGACTGATCACCAATGACGTCGATAATCTGACCGCCGACGGCGCTTTGTATGCCGCGCTCCTTTCTCCGCAAGGAAAATTCCTCCACGATTTCTTGCTGTTGGAGCTCGAGGACGGGCTTGCCATCGAGAGCGACGCGGCGCGCAAAGACGACCTCATGCGCCGTCTGACGATGTATCGCTTGCGCGCGGACGTGACCATCGAGGATATGTCGGACCGCTATCGCGTGGCCGCACTGTGGGGCGGCACGCCGGACGATATCCCGACAGGCCCGAACAGTGCGCGAGTCTATGCCGATCCCAGATTGACCGACCTCGGTTGGCGCGCGCTCGTCGACAGTGATTCGCCAAGCGAAGAGCTGTTTGGCGGCGACTGGCAGCTCGAATCATCCGACATTTACGATGCGCTACGCATCGCCTTAGGCGTACCCGATGGAAGTTGCGATCTTCTGATCGACAAGACTTTCGCTCTCGAAGCAAATTTCGAGGAACTCCACGGCGTTGATTTCGAAAAAGGGTGTTACGTCGGACAGGAGAACACCGCGCGTCAAAAGCATCGGGGCGCCGTTCGCAAGCGCTTTATGCGCGTCGATATCGAGGGGCCTCCGCCGCCGCCCGATACCCCCATCATGCATGGCGACCGCGAGGCCGGCACCATGCGCTCGAGCGTCGCGCAGTCGGGTATCGCCGTCCTGCGCCTCGAGCAAATCGAGAAATCGGCGGAGTCGGGCGAACCGCTGATCGCCGGCGATGCACGTCTGACGCCAATAAAACCGGCCTGGGCCAACTATTGAGCGTTCGCTGTGCGTGGTCCGGGACAGAGCCCGATTATGTCGCCTACCACGACGAAGAATGGGGCGCCCCGCTCCATGACGAGCGCCGCCTGTTCGAAATGCTCATCCTCGAGGGCGCGCAAGCCGGTCTGAGCTGGCTCACCATTTTGCGCAAACGCGACGGGTACCGCGCGGCGTTCGATGGGTTCGACGCCGCCAAGATTGCCTGCTACGACGACGCCAAAACCGACGAATTGCGCCACGATTCGCGCATCGTTCGCAACCGGCTGAAAATATCGGCTACCGTCGACAATGCGCGCGCCACCCTTGCCTTGCGCGAAACCGGAACAGGTCTAGACGGTTATTTGTGGGATTTCGTCGATGGGCAGCCGATCGTCAATCGGTGGTCGAAACAGGATCAAGTCCCGGCCAGCACCGCCTTGTCGACGAGAATATCCAAGGACCTGAAAGCCCGCGGCTTCCGTTTCGTCGGGCCGACGATCGTCTATGCCTTCATGCAGTCGATCGGGATGGTCAACGATCATGTCGTGGATTGCTTCCGCCACCGGGAACTTGCCGATTATACCGGCCTGCATTGAGTAAAACTCATTGCAGGCCGGCAAGCGCGACCGCGCGCCCGAGCTTATGCGAGGCCAGCTTGGCCGGCGCTTGAACGCGCTTTAGAGTCTTTCCGGGCTTAATTGAATCGGATTGACCGCTCTCCCGCGGCCCCTGGCTAGGCGCGCGGTGCGGCGCGATGTGTGCGCATCGGGCAAGCCGCGCAACGACGCCAGGGGCCGCGGGAGAGCGGCCTTCGGTGGGCCAAATTGGCTTTTCGTATGCGTTGCGACGCTCGGCCGATGCGCCGCATCGCCCGTCCCGACGCGCCTACTCGAAAAGCCAATTTGGCCCATCAATCTGCTTCAATTAAACCCGGAAAGACTCTAAAACAACCGGACTGCGCGATGCGCAGGCCGGCAAGCGCGACCGCGCGCCCGAGCTTATGCGAGTGAGTCGGACCCGATTTCCTTGGACACAGAATTGGCTTAATCGAAGTGTCCAAGGAGGACCGGAACATGACCGATAATTTTGAGAAGAAAGTTGCTGTTGATGGGCCTGTGGTAAATGCG
>JAKZSU010000248.1:0-13955 GCA_047517485.1 Alphaproteobacteria bacterium | reverse complement strand
AAACCTCCTCGAACTTCATCAATCTCAGTCCCTGTACCTGCTCCGTTCGACGCATCGCCTCCCTCCATGGCTTGGAAGCGTTCTAAAACCGGACAGATCATCTGGTACATAAACCGGACATATCGCGTGTTACCGACAGGGCCATATTGCGCCGTTGATCCATCGTCCCGCGGCACGTACCATGGGATGCAAGGAAAATTCGCCGTGGCCTTGGAATGGCGGACGACCGGCGCATGAGGGTCAAGATTTTCCATGAGCGGCAACGAGACGAGAAGCAAGCTTGCGGTCATTCTGAACGTCGAGGTGGTCGGTTACGAGCGCCTGCGCAAGGATGACGCCGCGGCGACCGAACGCGCGGTCGAAAAGTGGCAAGCGATCTTTGCGCGCCGGGCAAAGTCCCGCGCCGGGCAAAGTCCCGCGCCGGTGAAGTTCTGAGCACCGCGCTCGATGAAGCCAACGCGCTGTTCCCGAATGCCATAGATGCCTTGCGCGTCGCGCTGGGCATTCAAGGCGATATCAAGGATTACAATGCCGCGTTACCGGGCCACCGAAGGGTCCGGCTGCGCATGGGGGTCGATCTCGGCGAGGTCGAATTGGCCGCCGACGGATCGGTGTCCGGTGATCCAATCGCGATCGCCGCGCGCGTCGGCTCGCTGATGCCCGACGAAGGGATTTGCGTTTCCGCCGCGGTGGTCGAGCACGCCAGAAGCGGCCTCTATCTAACTTACGACTCGCTGACTGATGTCGAGGTCGAGGGTGTCGCCCAACCGGAATCGGTCTATCGCATTACCAGTGGGGTCACGCGACCGACGCCGGCGCCGAAACGCCGGTTTTCGAGCCGGGCGCTGATCGCCGCCGCGGCCGTGCTCGTGGTGGCAGTGGGCGGTTTGTACTTCGGCTTACGCGACACCTTAATCGAACCTGCCGCGATCGCTAATTTAGCTGAAAAGGCGTCCGAGCCGGCGCCACCGGAAATGGTCGAGGCGTTGGCGATGCCGACTGGGCCGTCGATCGCGGTGCTGCCGTTTGTCAATCATAGTGGCGATCCCGAGCAGGATTACTTTGCCCGCGGCCTGTCGCTGGATATCGCCAGCCGACTCACCCGCTTTGCCGAACTGACGGTGATTGCCAGCACCTCGGTCGCGCGGCTCAAAGGGGCCGGTTTCGATCATGCCACCGTCGGCCGCGAACTCGGGGTTCATTTTCTGGTCGAGGGCGGCGTCCGCAAGAGCGGCAATCAGATTCGCGTCACCGCCACCCTGCTCGACACCACGACCGGCGAGACGGTATGGGGCGAGACCTATGAGCGGGAACTTACGCCTTCGAACGTCTTCGAGGTGCAGGACGATATCACCGAGAGCGTTGTCGGCGTGATCGCCGACGTTCATGGCATGATCCGTCGGGTCCAGTTGGAGGCGCTTTCAAACCGCAGCATCGACAGCCTGGAAGCGTTCGAGTGCGTGCTTCGCGCCAAAGCCTATTACTATGTAATGACGCCGGAGGAGCATTTGTTAGTCCGCGGCTGCCTCGAACGCGCGGTAAAAGAGGAGCCGGATTATGTCGAAGCCTGGTCGGTTCTCGCCAGTGTCTATATCGACGAGCATTCGCTGGGCTTCAATCCCGAACGCGGCTCGATGCGGCACGCGCTCGAAGCGGCACAAGAGGCGGTAAGGCTCGATCCGTCGGACCAGCTCGGTCACTACATGGTGGCGCATGCTCAATTCATTCGCCAGGACCTCGACGCGTTTTACGAATCCGCCAAGCGCGCGCTCGAACTCAATCCCAACAATACCGACGTGCTTGCCGTCCTGGGCATGGAACTCGCCTACGCCGGCGATTGGGAGCACGGTTTGGTGATGGTCGAGAAGGCCCGTAAGATCAACCCGTTTCATCCCGACTGGTTCTTTTTCCCGCTCGCCCTCGACCAATTCAGAAATGGCCATTACGACGCCGCGCTCGACCTTGCCTCCGAGATAAAAATGCCAGATTTTTTCTGGACCCAGATTGTCATGGCGCAGATCCATGGGCAGCTCGGCAACAAGGAAGAAGCCCGTGCCGCCGTCGACAAACTCGAAGACCTGTATCCCGGCTTCAGTCTCGACGCGGCGCGCTCCGAATACACGGTATGGAACATGTCCGGCGACATCGTCGAACGCGCGCTCGAAGGCCTTCGCAAGGCCGGCGTCCCCGAAGGGACGTGGAACTGACCGTACGCCGGGCCGGTATTATACCAAGGGTGGTTAATAACGACCCATTTGATGGCCCGAGGTGGTTTTCCGGGTAGGCGCGACGTGGCCCCCGCGATGGGGGTCCATCGGGCAAGCGGCGCCAGCTGCCCGGAAAGCCACCTCGGGCCACCGCGGGCCGGTCCGCCCAGGGAGCACGAGTCGTCGCTGGATGCGCAGGTCGCCTATCTTGGGGCCGCTTGACGTGGGGTCGCACGACGGCGCGCCCCGCTCCTACCCAGCGGCAAAAATCGATCGGTCAAATGGGTCATTATTAACCACCCTTGGTATTACAAAGCGCTGGACGCGTGCCGGCCCGAATGCTCTATAAGGAGCGCCCACGGTGCCGGGCAGACACTGGGCGAGGGAGATTTTGGCTTGAGCGATCGGATCTTTGTGACGCGAGCCGGCGGTTGTTTTGATGAGGTGACGGATGTCTGAAGTGCGCGTCGGCGTATACCCCGGGACCTTCGATCCGACGACGTTGGGCCATGTCGATATCGTAAAACGGGCGCTCCGGGTTGTCGATCGCTTGATCGTCGGTGTGGCGGTCAATGCCGGCAAGGGGCCGATGTTCACGGTGGAAGAACGCGTGGCCATGGTCGAGGAGTCGATCGACGCGCACCTGGGGCCGGACATGGCGTCCCGCGTCGAGGCAAAACCGTTCAGCAATCTGCTGATGCATTTCACCGTCAGCCAAGACGCGACGATGATCATCCGCGGCCTGCGCGCGGTCTCCGACTTCGAATATGAGTTCCAGATGGCGGGGATGAACTCGAGGATGGAACCCGAGGTCGAAACCGTGTTCTTGATGGCGTCCGAGGGAATCCAGTTCATCGCGTCGAAGCTGGTGAAGGAGATTTTTCTGCTCGGCGGCGATGTAACGCCTTTTGTGCCGGAGAATGTTGCACATCGGCTGGTAGAGCATATATCCAGGCAACAATCGGCGGCCGGCTGAACGCCATTTGCAGGCGAAATTCAGTCGTTGTGCCGCGTTGGGTGGCCCATATTAGCGGCGAACTCGACTGAGCGAGAGCGCCCCCAAATGAGGAAGAAACGGCCATGCGATCCAATTTCCTGTCAGTCCTAGCCCTTGTGAGTTTGATAATGACCAGTGCCGAGACCAACGCCGCCGACCGCGATCCCGAAAACACCCTTTACATGGACCTCGAGCACGGCCGCGTGGTCATCGAGTTGCGCCCCGATATCGCGCCGCAGCATGTCGCGCGAATCAAGGAGCTCGCGCGTGAAGGCTTCTACGACGGCCTCGCCTTTCACCGGGTTATCGACGGCTTCATGGCTCAGGGCGGCGATCCGAGCGGCAACGGCACCGGCGGATCGGGTCAGAACATTCCGGCCGAATTTTCACAGCCAAATGTCGCCCAGCATATGCGCGGTACCGCGTCGATGGCGCGGTCCCAAAGACCCGACAGCGCCGACAGCCAGTTCTTCATCTGCTTCCAGCCGGCGCCGTTCCTCGATGGCCAATACACCATCTGGGGCCAAGTCGTCGAAGGCATGGAGTATGTCGATATGATCAAGCGCGGCGAGCCGGTGAACGATCCGGATCAGATCATCAGCATGAAAGTCGCCGCCGACGTCGATTAGTCTCGGTGGGCTCGCGCGCTATGCGGGTCGACGATTTCGATTTCGATTTGCCGCGCGCCGCGATCGCCGATCGGCCGGCGATTCCGCGCGATTCCGCGCGCTTGTTGGACGTCGGGCTCGATCGGCTGATCGATCGGCATGTCGCCGATTTGCCCGATCTGCTGCGCGCCGGCGACCGTCTTGTGGTCAACGACACCAAGGTTATCCCGGCGCGGCTCACCGGACGGCGCGGCGAGGCGAGAATCGAGGTAACCCTGCATCTCCGACTCGACGATGCGCGCTGGCGGGTGTTCGCGCGCCCGGCCAAGCGGCTGCGCCCGGGTGACACCATCGTCTTCAGCGAGACCCTGGCGGCGCTGGTCGAGGCGCGCGACGGCGGCGAGGTCACCCTGGCGTTCGATCACGCCGGCGATGCGCTCGATCGCCGCATAGAGGCGGAAGGGTCAATGCCGCTGCCGCCCTACATTCCGCGCCCCGACGGTCCCGACGACCGCGACCGCGAGGATTATCAAACCCTGTTCGCCGCGCGCCCCGGCGCCGTCGCCGCGCCGACCGCGGCGCTACATTTTACCCCTCGACTGGTCGCCGCGCTCGGCAGTGCCGGCATCGCGCTGTCGCGGCTCACGCTTCACGTCGGCGCCGGCACGTTTCTGCCGGTCAAGGTCGATGATATCGCCGATCACGCAATGCACGCCGAGCGCGGCACGATCAGTCCGGAGACCGCGCAAGACATTCAGCAAACCCGGGACGCCGGTGGGCGGATCGTCGCGGTCGGCACCACGGCATTGCGGTTGCTCGAGAGCGCGGCGGGCGACGACGGCGTGGTTCGCCGTTTCGACGGCGAGACGGCGATATTCATCACCCCGGGATACCGGTTTCGCGCCGTCGACCTGTTGTTGACCAATTTTCACCTTCCGCGATCCACCCTGTTCATGTTGGTGGCGGCCTTTTCCGGCTTGCCGCGGATGAAAGAGGCCTATCGCCACGCGGTCGCCGGCGGCTACCGCTTCTACTCCTACGGCGACGCCTGTTTGCTGCACCGGGACGCGGCATGAGCAGCTTCGAATTTGCCGTCGCGTCGCGCGATGGCGAGGCGCGTTCGGGAAAGCTGTCGACCGCGCACGGCTCGATCCTGACCCCGGCGTTCATGCCGGTGGGAACCGCGGCGACGGTCAAGGCGATGACCCCCGAAGCGGTCGCCGCCGGCGGTGCCGACATCGTTCTCGCCAACACCTATCACCTGATGCTCCGCCCCGGTGCCGAGCGGATCGAGACGCTTGGCGGGTTGCGCCGCTTCATGGCGTGGCCGGGCCCGACCCTGACCGATTCCGGCGGCTTCCAGGTGATGTCCTTGGCCAAACTGCGCACCCTCGATGACGATGGCGTGACCTTTCAGTCGCATATCGACGGCAGCACCCATCGTTTGACCCCCGCGAGCAGTATCGAAATCCAGCGCCGCCTCGACGCGACGATTACCATGGCGTTGGACGAATGCACGCCGTTTCCGGCGACCTTTGAGGCGGCGGCCGAATCGATGGCGTTGTCGATGCGCTGGGCGGCGCAATCGAAAGCGGCGTTCACCGCCCGCGACGGCTACGGTCTGTTTGGCATCGTCCAAGGATCGGTTTTTTCCGAATTGCGCGAAAACTCGGCGCAACGCCTAATTGACATCGGATTCGACGGCTACGCGATCGGCGGGCTCGCGGTCGGCGAGGGGCCCGACGCGATGGTCGAGATGACCGCCTTCACCGCGCCGCTTCTGCCCGCCGGCAGGCCGCGCTATCTGATGGGCGTCGGCCGGCCGCAAGACATCGTCGCCGCGGTCGCCGCCGGCATCGACATGTTCGACTGCGTGTTGCCCACCCGGTCCGGGCGCACCGGCCAGGCGTTCACCCGGCGCGGCACGGTAAATATCCGCAACGCGCGTCATGGCGACGATCCGCGGCCGCTCGAGGACGCCTGTCTCTGCCCGACCTGCCGCGGCTACAGCCGCGCCTATCTCCATCATTTGTCGCGGACCGGCGAGATTCTCTCGGCAATTCTGATGACCACCCACAACCTGTTTTTCTACCAAACCCTGGTGGCGGATTTACGCCGCGCGATCGCCGAAGGGTCACTGGCGGCCTTTTGCGCCGCGTTCGATGCCACATTGGGTGAAGGCGACATCGAGCGGTTGTAAAAAGTCGAATTCAGCCCCGTTGACCGACCCTGTGCACGTCCTTATGTTCCGGGTCGCCTCACGGCGTGTGTGGGCCCGTAGCTCAGTCGGTAGAGCGCTTGACTTTTAATCAAGATGTCACAGGTTCGATCCCTGTCGGGCTCACCATACGCCGGTCAAAATCAGTGGGATAGACGCGTATGGACATAGCCGCCGAACAAAAGATCGCCGCGCCGCGCGAGCGGGTTTACGAGGCGCTCAATGACCCCGAAATCCTGCGTCAATGCATTCCCGGCTGCGGGTCTTTGGAAAAAGTCTCGGATACCGAAATGAACGCGACGGTGACGCTCAGGGTCGGTCCGGTGAAGGCGCGCTTCAAGGGCTCGGTGACCTTGCAGGATCTCGATCCGCCGGCGGGTTATGTCATCGTCGGCGAGGGCAAGGGCGGGCCGGCCGGATTCGCCAAGGGCAGGGCGGAAGTGAAACTCGCCGAGGATGGCCAGGGCACCATCCTGTCGTACGCCGTGAAGGTTGATCTCGGCGGCAAGATGGCGCAAATCGGCGGTCGCCTTATGGAAGGCACGACGCGCAAGCTGTCTGGTCAATTTTTCGAGAAATTCTCCGAGTTGGTTTCCGACGGTGAAGCGGCGGCGCAGGCGGCTGGACCATCGCCGACCGCGGTCGACACGAAAACTAAGGACGCGTCGGGTTTCCGACTAATCGCCATCGTCGGAATTGTCGTAGTCGTAGCAATCCTGTTCGCGACCCTGACCTAATCCCGCCTTGCTAAAAAATCGCTATGGCGCGATGCTCGGCTTAGACGAATACAATTGCTCGAGACGAACGGGTTAGGGGAAAGACATATGGTCGAGCTGGTCTCGTTCGAAGAGTCGATGGAACGTCTCGTACGTTTTGTCGAAGAGACCACGCCCGACACCATCGTCGAGCAAACGGTCGAGTTGTTGGACCAGGGCGAATCCGCCAAACGGCTTCTCAAGGCCGCGGGCCTCGCGGTAAGTCGCTCGACGGAATTGCCGTCCTCGCATCACGGCGGGCCGATCCATCCGATCGCCGGTCTGTATTCGACATTTTGCTTGGCCGAGCGCCTCGACGGCCGCGATGCCTTCATGCCGACCCTGCAAAGCGTCGCCTTGGCCAACCGTCATATTCACGCGCCCGAGATGGGGCCGGCGGCGATGGTCTCGATCGACGCTGACGACCTGCTGAACGAAGACGTCGCGGATTTGCTGCGCGGATTCGAGGCGGCGTTGCGCGATCGTTCCGGCGCCATCGCGGAGAAACATTTGCTCGCCTTGCTCTCGGTCGCCGACCGCGATCAAATTCTCGAAGCTCTGCTGCAAATCGCCATTCCTCGCAACGCGCTCGACGATCATTATTTTCTCTATGTGGTCTGTGCGTTTCGCGCTCTCGATGCCATCGGTTGGGATCATGCCTCGGTGATCCTGCGTCCCACCGTGCGTTTCCTGGTGCGCCATCCGATGATGGAACATGGCGACGACGAGCGCGGCCGGATTATTGGGGAGGGTGTCGCTCTGTACCTCAATTACGCCGATCTCGAGCGATTGGTGGACGGCCACGAGATCGCCGCCGACACCATCGAAAACGAGACCGGGCCCGAGGAATCCGCTGCCATCGACCGGCTCGCGCAACGCATCGCGATGGCCGCGGCGATTACCGAGGCGCCAAGGTATATGGCCGCCGCGATGTTCGACGGTCTGTCCATCATGGGGACCCTCGAGGCCGCTTCGATCGGTGGCGCGCGGCGCTTTATGCGATCCAATTCGGGCAATCCGTTCGATGTCCATCTGCAGACCGGAATCAACGCCCGTCGCTATCTCTTGGGTTGCGACGGCCTGAGCCGGCGAACCAAACTGTTGGCGCTGTTGTCGTGGGGATACGGTTACGAGGTTCGCCACATCGACCGCACCCTGCATTGGTCGATGGAGAGTAACGCCGCGGTGCCGGGCTCCGGTGCCGAGCGCGATCAGGACGAAATGCTCGAGGCGATCACCACGAGCATCGCCAAGCAACCGATCTTGAATTTGGATCAGCTGGAAGACTCGATCGCGGTCCTGGTGGCGCCGGATACGGTGCGCGAGACGATCGCACTCACCGAGCACTATATCGCGCTCGGTCATGACGCCGACGCCCTATTCGCCCGCCTTGCCGAATTGGTTTGTCACGACGATCAGTCCGAAATGCACGCTTATAAGGAGCAGCAGACCGCGCATGAGGAATATCATGCCACCCGCGACGCCTTCCGGGCGGTCCATTTGCTCGCCGCGGTCAAACATATGGCGGTGATCGGGCCGATCCGGCCGCAAAATATTTACGCGCGCGTCCGCAACAGTCTGGACAGTTAGAGCCAGTTCAGCTTTCCACCACATGGCTACCCAAATAACAGCCGCCGTTCGGGGGGGGAGACCGAACGGCGGCTTAGGCCTTGGGGCTTGAGGGGAGGAGGTGCTCAATTGCCTGAACTCCTTTCTAAAGCGTTGACGGCCCTGGCGCTGTGAACTGCTTCACAGCAAACCGCCCATTGTCATCGGGCATTGTTATAATGACGACCGAAGTATAGCGGATAAGGAATCCAGATCGTGGACGACCAGACAGGAGACACCGAAGACCGCGGCTGGCGCCCGGAGATCGAGGAGCTCAGGCGCCGCGAAGCCATGGCGCGCGAAATGGGTGGCGCGGAAAAGGTCAAACGCCAACACGACAACCAGCGGCTGACCATTCGCGAACGTCTTGACGCGCTGCTCGATTCCGACAGTCTGCACGAGATCGGCACCATCGCCGGCCAAGCCGACTATGACGAGAACGGCGATTTGGCGACCTTTCGCGCGTCGAACATCGTCTTCGGCCGCGCCCGGCTCGACGGTCGCACCGTGGTCGTGGTCGGCGACGACTTCACGGTGCGCGGCGGTGCCGCCGACGCCGGCATTCTTGGCAAGCAAATCGCCGCCGAGCAGATGGCCAACGAACTCCGGATGCCGCTCGTCCGCCTGGTCGAAGGCACCGGCGGCGGCGGATCGGTCAAAACCCTCGAGCGCGAGGGATACACTTATGTGCCGGCCAATCCGGCGTGGGATTGGGTGGTTGCCAACATGGCAACGGTCCCGGTGGTCGCGTTGGCGCTCGGGCCGGTCGCCGGGCTTGGCGCGGCGCGTGTCGCGACCAGCCATTATTCGCTCATCGTCCGCGAAAAAGCCCAGATGTTCGTCGCCGGCCCGCCGGTGGTCGAGCGCATCGGCGAGAAGGTGACCAAGGAGGAACTCGGCGGCAGTTCGATCCACACCACCAACGGCGCGATCGACGACGAGGTCGAAAGCGAACAAGAGGCGTTCGATAAGACGCGCCAATTTCTGTCCTATTTGCCGTCCTCGATCGACGAATTGCCGCCGCGCGCCGCGTGCGACGATCCGGTCGACCGGCGCGATGATTTTCTCATCGATGTGGTGCCGCGCAATCGGCGAAAAATTTATAAAATGCGCCCGGTCATCGATGCCCTCGTCGATCGCGGCAGCTTCTTCGAGATTGGCAAAAAATTCGGCCGCTCGGTGATCACCGGGTTGGCGCGACTCGATGGGTGGCCGGTCGCGATCATCGCCGGCGACCCGTATATCTATGCCGGCGGCTGGACCGCCAACGCCTCGATCAAGCTCACCCGCTTCGTCGACATGGCGCAGACTTTCCATTTGCCCGTGGTCCATCTTGTCGATTGCCCCGGTTTCGTTATCGGCACGGCATCCGAAAAAGCCGGAACCATCCGCCACGGCGCCCGCGCGCTCGCGGCGCTTTATCAAGCAACGGTTCCTTGGTGTTCGGTTATAATCCGGAAGGTCTTCGGCGTCGCCGGCGCCGGTCACGCCAATCACGCCCGATTCCATTATCGCTATGCCTGGCCGTCGGGCGATTGGGGATCGCTGCCGGTCGAGGGCGGCATCGAGGCGGCCTACAAATCCGATCTCGCGGTCGCCGAGGACCCGGAAGCCTTCATGCGCGACATCTCGGCCCGCCTCGAAGCGGTACGCTCGCCATTCCGCACCGCCGAGCACTATGGCGTCGAGGAACTGATCGACCCCCGCGACACCCGTCCGCTGCTCTGCGAATTCGCCAACCTCACCGCCCCGTTGCGAAAGGTCGGCCCGTCAAGCTTTCCGATGCGGCCTTAGAGCGACAGCAAACAAAGTGCCGGTAATTTACTGAAGCCGGTCAAATGCAACCGGCTTTAATCCGCTACGATGATCGGCTCGAGCGCTGGCGCGCCGAGCACCATGTCGGCGCCTTTTTCGCCGATCATCATGGTCGCCGCATTGAGATTGGCGGAGACCATGATCGGCATGATCGAGGCGTCGATGACGCGCAACCCGGTCATGCCGTGGACCCGTAGACGGTCATCGACCACGGCGGTCGGATCGGTTTCGGGGCCCATGCGGCAGGTTCCCATAAGGTGGTACGTCGTGTTGCCGTATCGGCGGGCCGCTTCCAGCAATTCGGCATCCGTTTGGACATTGTCGCCGGGATATTCTTCCTCTTCGATGTAGGGCTTCATGGCATCGGTGTGCATCAAACGGCGCGCCAACTTCATGGCGCAGACCACCAGTCGTCGATCCTCTTCGTCGTCGAGGTAGTTCGGCTGGATGATCGGTTTCTCGAACGGATCGGCCGACCGAGCCCGGACCCAGCCTTTTGACCGCGGCCGGTGTTGCCAGGCCGCAACGGTGAATCCGGGATGGTCGTTTAGTAGCCCGTGTACACCCTGTTTGTAGCTTGCCGGGGTGAAGAGGAACTGCAGATCGTTACCGCGGGCACGCTCGTCGGAATGCCAGAACCCATAGACCATGGACGGGCTTAGAGCGACGATGCTTTTGGCGCCAACTAGATATTTGGCGATTTCGCCGACCATGTTGAAACCGCGCGCGCGTTCGTTGATGGTTTCGACATTCTTGACCCGGGCGCTGAAGCGGGGCGCAAAGTGATCGCGCAAATTCTCACCCACCCCCGCCAGGTCGTGCACCATATCAATGCCGAGGGACCGAAGCAGCCGCGCCGGGCCGATACCGGAGAGTTGCAGAAGCTGGGGCGAATTGATCGCGCCGCCGCTCACGATCACTTCGCGATTGGCGACGATCCGCACGGTTTCACCGTCGGTCCCACGCCGCCTATATTCGACACCGACGGCGCGCCTGCCCTCCAGCAAGATGCGGGTCGCCTGGGCATGGGTTCGTACCGTCAGGTTCGGCCGAGACTTTGCCGGGTTGAGAAACGCGGTCGCCGTACTCACCCGGCGCCGGCGATGTGCCGTGCGCTGAACGTAGGAAATCCCTTCTTGTCGGGCGCCGTTGTAATCGGCGTTACGCGGAATGCCGAGTTCGCCAGCCCCGTCCATGAAAATTTCACAGAGCGGGTGACGGTAATCAAGATCGGTTACCGCGAGATTGCCAGCCCGGCCGCGGAAAGTATCATCGCCATCGCCGATGCGCCGTTCACTGCGGCGGAAATAGGGCAGGACATCGGCATAGCCCCAGCCGCGATTGCCGCGCTGCGACCAGCTGTCGAAGTCCATGCGCTGGCCGCGATTGTAGATATGGCCGTTGATCGAGCTGGATCCGCCCAGCGTTTTTCCGCGCGGAACATCGATGACCCGGCCGCCGGTCCAATGGCTGGGCTCGGCCTGATACAGCCAATTTATCTTTGGATTGGTCAGTGTCTTGATGAATCCGGCCGGGATATGGATGTAGGGGTTCCAGTCCGGCGGTCCGGCTTCGATCAGACAGACGCTTCGGCTGCTGTCGGCGGTCAGGCGGTTGGCCAGAATGCAGCCGGCGGATCCCGCGCCGATGATGATGTAATCGAATCGTTCGCTCACGCCAGCGATCCCGCTATCAAAGGCGCATCAATAAGGAATGCATATGGTAATTCTACGTCTTCGCTGACCTTAAAAAACCGGAATAATGTCGTCGGGGTCGAAGGCCACGGTTTCGCCGTCAATGCCGATTTCGGGGATCGCCGGGAAGGCGATGTCGTAGCCCTCGAGTATTCCCTTCATTCGCAGAACCGCGGCACGCCAGTTTTCCTCGCGTTCGGCCAATGTCAGGATACCCAGCCCGGCCTCGGTGGCTTCGATTTCCAGCAGGCGATGGGCGTCGCGGAAAGTGTCGGGCAGCTCCCAAAACAAGTCCGGCGCCTCATAGAGTATTCCCGACAGGAATATATAGCCGGCGCGGATCTGTTTGGTGATGATGGCCTTTTCTTCCGTGTTCAACGCCGGCAACAATTTGCGCAACATAGCCATGCAGATCCCCAGATGCCGGGCTTCGTCCCTGCCGACGCAGCGAAACGCTTCCTTGAACACCGGGATGGTCGAGCGTTGGTGCATGCCGTGAAACAGAGTCGCGGCGGCCAATTCGCCCATCAAGAATGACGTGAACAGGATCGCCAAGGGGTACTTGCCGACGCCTTTCTTGAACCCTTCCCAATAGCGCGCGCCGTTATGGTAGTACCAGCGCGCGTTGTTGAGGGCGAGCTTGCCGAGCGCGGTCTCGGGCGCGTGTTTGAGCGGGCCGTCCGGGGTCAGGATGGTGATCGCGCGCTGACAGATTTCCTCATGATTGACCTCGTCGCGGATCACCGAGAAAAAGCATTTGCGGATCGGATCTTCCTCGTGGGTCTCGTAGGTGTGGATCATCGCGCGGGCAAAGACCGCCGGTCCCGAACTGTCGAATACCGAAAGCAGGGTGAACCAATACGACATCGCGTAGCGCTGATCGGCGGTAAATGCGGTTGGATCCAAGGTGTCCCACGGCAGCCGATCCGGCGACCACCCGGGGTCGCGCGATTGTTCGTAGATGTCGACGAGTTTTTGGGTCTCGGTTTCCCACTCGATGGGAAAGATATTGCCTGGCGGGAACGGTGGCGGCTCGGTCGCGTCGAACAGAAGGCGTTCGGGCTCCGGCGCGGCATCGCCGCTCGCCGGTGCCGTGGTGATCCGTGCCGCCAATTCCTCGGCCGCCTGTTTTCCATTAGTGCTCATCGCATCCGATCCGATTTTTTGACGTGGCGCATCATGTGGTCGTGGCGTGGCTCGATCAAGTGCTCTAAAAGGGTGCCATGACCGCGCCGCACTTTACTCTCTTTACCGATTATAAAAGCCCCTACGCCTATCTCGCCAAGGATCCGGCGTTCGCGCTCGCCGAGGAACTCGGGGTCGAGCTGGTTATCCGCCCGTTCACCTTGGATATCCCTAACGCGTTCGGAAATCTCGACGTCCGCACTGAGGCGCAGTGGCGAAAAGTCCGTTATCTCTACCAGGACGTCCGCCGCTTCGCCAACAAACGCGGACTACGAATTCTCGGGCCGCAGAAAATATTCGACAGTACGATCGCGGCGATCGGCTTGCTGTACGCGCAGCGAGAAGGGTGCTTTCGCGCCTACCATGACGAGGTCTTCAGACGGTTCTTCCGGCGCGAACTCGATATCGAACAGCCGGACCTGATCGTGGCGGCGCTGGCCGAGGCTGGCGCGAACACCGATGGATTCACCGACTATCTGGCGGGTGAGGGGCGTGACGCGCTCAATGCAAGCAACGCCGAGGGTCTCGGGCTTGGTTTGTTCGGTGTTCCCAGCTTCGTCGTCGACGGCGAATTGTTTTGGGGTCACGATCGCCTTGATTTCGTCCGCGAACGCCTAATCGAGTTGTCGCCCATCCACTAGCGCAAGCCCGATGATTGGCGCGGTCGGGCAAATCGGATCAACCAAGGAAATTTCCAGGTGAGCAAAACCATTGAGTATTTTTTCGATACTGGGTATCCACTTCGCTCTTGTATCCCCTACATTTGGTTTCCGAGGCTGCGATGACCGCCGACTAGGCCCTTGTAGGGGACCGGCTCGTGCTGCACCGCCTGCTGGAGCAGTCGGAAGAAAAGCAGGCCACGAGCCTG
>JAKZSU010000247.1:0-3517 GCA_047517485.1 Alphaproteobacteria bacterium | reverse complement strand
GAGTGCGAGATGCTTGACGATCATTTCTTTGCCGTCAATCCCGGGAAGAGGCGCTTGATGGAGTGTCTTCACCATGGCTTTCGGTTTATATTCCTCTTGCGCATCAGCGGCTTGCAAACTCTCGAAACTCAACAAAAACGCCGATGCGAGTGCCATGCTGAATAGACATTTCGTGTACGTCATTTTCCCCCTCATCGACACTAGACCGGTAAATGCGATGCGCGCCCACCGTTCCGATTAGCCCACGAGGCGATGGGCGAAAGTCGATGCGTAAAATTTTGGCCCAGCCACCGTTGTGGTGTCTGGTATCGCCTCACGAACTCGTGAACGATAACAACCCGCACAACTTCGGGCAAGACGGAAGAGGTTTACCGACCATTTCGGATCCGGTCCGATCGATCAACGGACATTCGCATGGCTCGATAGGCGCACCTGTGCGGCGCGCGCTTGACCGCCATTCTCGATGCGCCGGTTCGATTTCGGCCATTCCAGATCAACCTATCTTCGGGAAGGTTCGGATGACGGGATGATCGCGAATGGCCATGTGAAATCGTCAACGTCGCAATTCGATCACCAGCCTGATGACGATCACCGCCGCGACGGCGCCCAGCAGCCAAAACACGATCTCCACCGGCATGCCGAGAACCATGGCGCCGGTCTCGGTCGACGGTTGCGCCGCCGTTTCCGCCGGTTGCTCTCCGAAGTCGCCAGCGAACACAGCGGGCGAGCTCGCCACCAGCGCCAACAATATCAGTTGGATGACGGCGCAGTCGATGCGCGACATGCCGCTATCGTCCCGGAGGAACGTGCCGATGCTGCGCGGCAAGTGTTCGAAAATCGACGTCTTCATTATCCAGATGCGCTCGCCCTTTCAGGCGGCGTCGAGTTGCGGATGGTCATTTCGAGCGTGGCGGCTCCTCGGTTGCGCATGGCCACAATACTTGCGCCCTTGCCGCGTTCAAGGGCCGAGCCCCGACCGCGGAGAGAACAGCGGGCCCGGCAGGTACAGCATGGAGAGCTTGACAACCACCCCCCGAGTTAGAGAACGGCCTCGGCTACAAAGGGACATCCAGCATGCCGAGCCGCAATGTCGGCCCCGATGACGCTCTTCAGACAATCGCGCGGGATACGAAAACGGCGGCCCGCCTGCACCGCCGTCTCGCGGTAAGGCCGTCAGGTTGGTTCATTGTACGGTCACCTTGACTTCTTGAAGATGACCCGCGCTCAAGCGCCGCGCATGCCAATCTTATGGGATCAAGGGTGGCCGAACAGTCGGCGGCCCGCCCACTTGTCCCATTAGGACTGGTGCGGGCTGGCATAATCCGACCGAATCCAATCGATCGAATTATGCGCTAGCGTATTTCGATCAAGCAGCCCGCCTGCGCCGCCGCGCCCGGTGCGGCGGGTTGTTGGAATTTTCGGCCGTCGCGCGGGGAACGCCGCGCTTGTGCCAGGGCTTGCCGCCGGACTTGCCACCGGGCTTCTTGGATTTGTTGAAGGCGTCGGGCGCCGCCGCGGCGGGCGCGTCGCCGATCACCGTCAGGCGGCGTCGGATCAGGCGTTCGATGTCGCGCAGGTAACCGCGCTCGGTCGGGTCGCAGAACGACAGCGCGATCCCGCCGGCGCCGGCCCGTGCCGTCCGCCCGATGCGGTGGACATAGCTTTCCGGCTCGTTGGGAAGCTCGAAGTTGATGACATGGCTGACGCTGTCGACATCGATGCCGCGGGCTGCGATATCGGTCGCCACCAGGACCCGCGCGTCACCGGAGCGGAAGCGCTTGAGGGCGCGCTGGCGGGCCGCCTGGGACTTGTTGCCATGGATCGCCTCGGCGGCGACGCCGCTTTTGCCGAGCTTCTCGGCGACGCGGTTGGCGCGGTGCTTGGTGCGCGCGAACACGAGCACCCGTGACATCGCGGGATCGTCAAGGATGCTGGCCAGCAAGGCCACCTTGCCGCCGGCGTCGACGTGGTAGATGCTCTGCTCGAGGCGCTCGATCGGCGTCGCCTGGGGCGTCACCTCGACGCGCACCGGGTCGGCCAGAATCTCGCCCGAGAGGCGCGCGATTTCGGCCGGCATGGTGGCCGAAAACAGCAGCGTTTGGCGCTTCGCCGGCAAGGCCGCGGCGATCCTGCGGACGTCGCGCACGAAGCCCATGTCGAGCATCCGGTCGGCCTCGTCGAGGACGAAAAACTCGACCGCATCGAGCACCAGCTGCCGCTGGTTCATGAGATCGAGCAGGCGGCCGGGCGTGGCGATCAAGATGTCGACGCCGCGCGACAGGGAATTGACCTGCGGCCTCTGGCCGACGCCGCCCATGATCACGGTCTGGCGCAGATGCAGATCCTTGCCGTAGGCGCGGAACTCGTCGTTGATCTGGATCGCGAGTTCGCGGGTCGGCGCAAGCACAAGGGCGCGCGGACTGCGCCGCCCGCCTGCGCCGCGCTTTTGGGAAAGCTGGTGGAGGATGGGCAGCGCGAAGGCCGCCGTCTTGCCGGTGCCGGTCTGGGCGATGCCCAGCATGTCGCGGCCGGCGAGAAGTTCGGGGATTGCCCGCGCCTGGATCGGCGTCGGGGTGACGTGGTTTCTGTTGATCAACGCACGCTGGATCGGCTCGGCCAAGCCGAGTTCCGAGAATTTACTAATAGTCACTTAGGTATCCTTATGCGCCGGACAGCGCGGTGGGCGTTCTCGACGCGACCGCATCCCGGCGTTTTACCCTGCCCCGAGCGCGGCCGGAGCGGGAAGTTTCTTGGTTATTGTTCCCGGGAAATGGCGCCGCTGGCGGCGCTTCGCGCAATCGCGAGACAATCTATGCCGGAGAGATGGCCCTCCTCGTCCGAATTGTCAAGCGATTCGGTTTTTCATGCCCGGCGGCGAGGCCGGCCACCTGCCCCGAACCATGCTTGCGACGGGCGGATTGGGCGTCGGTCCGGATCGCGTTCAATCCGACGCCGGCGGGTCCGGCCGAAAGTCGCCGCTCTCGTTGAGAATGAAGTATGCGACGGAAGCCAGCTGCGAGTTGATTTGTCGGAGATCCTTGATCGCGTCGAGATGGATCGAACTCGTGCGGATGCTCGCGACCTGACCGGCCGCCAGACGAGCGAGGTGACGGTCGGAGCTTTCGCGTTCCAGTTCGCGAATGGCCGATTTTTCCGATAACAGTTCCCGCGCGCTTTCGACGTCGCTCGAAACCAGCACGTTCAGGGCCAGCTGCATGTTGGCCACGACACGGGCGTGAAGGTCGACGATCTCGCCCCAGCCTTCCTTGGAAAACTCCAGATCGCCTTCGGCCCGTTTGGTGGCGAGCCGCGTCAGGTTGCGCTCGATGATGTCGCCGATGTGCTCGAGCTTGATGTTGAAGTCGGACAACCGCATGTGAGTCGGACCCGATTTCCTTGGACACAGAATTGGCTTAATCGAAGTGTCCAAGGAGGACCGGAACATGACCGACAATTTTGAGAACAAAGTTGCTGTTGATGGGCCTGTGGTAAACGAGGGCGAGCTTGGCTCGTCCAC
>JAKZSU010000246.1:0-17284 GCA_047517485.1 Alphaproteobacteria bacterium | reverse complement strand
CTCTACAATGCCCAGTGGATCGTCGAAAAGAACGGCTACCTGAGCCCCGCTCAAGCTCGTCAGGCGTGGCACGCCGCGATCTCAATCAGGCCCGCCGCGTGAGACAAACTTGTGTCCAAGGAACCGGGTGCGCTACAAAAGACTCTAAGTCAGCTGTCGCCTGTGGTGATTTTCCCGAGCAGAGCGCGCGCGGCCGCCAAATCTCCGCTCGCATGCCCTTCGGTAAACCACACGTGGACCGGCGCTAATATTTTGGCCGCCTCCGCGTCGCGGCCTTGGCCGTGGCACAGGGACGCGTACGATGTCGCGGTGCGCAGCTCCAATGATTTTGAGCCGTGCGACCGCGCCAAATCCAGGGACTGGTGAAATAGGTCTTCCGCCTGATCGGGGCGCGCGACGGTGGCTTGGAGGCGGAGAATTTCCGGATGCGAGCGGATTTCGCCGGTCTAGGCGATCACGTCGAGCGCATCGTCGAGGGTGGCGCTTGCTTCTTCGGCTCGGTCGGCCATGCCCAAAACCTCGGCGCGCAAGGTCAGATAATGGGTGCGCCGCAAGCGCACGCCGCGTTCGCGTTGGACCGCGAGCCCGTGGTCGATGCGCGCCAATCCGCCGTCGATATCGCCGAGCGCCGCCAGGCCCCAGCCATAGACGATACTTCCGCTGCCACTGTAGTGGGCCAGATTATTGGCCTCGCAGTAGGCGAAAAATTCTTCGGCGCGGGATTTGAGCCCGGCGGCGTCCTTGAGGAATTGCAACAGCAAGAGCTCGAAGTAATAGGCGACGACGGAACTCGCGGCGTGGGCGAAATCATCGGCGAGCGCCACCGCGGCGCGGGAATGTTGGCTCGCCTGGTCGGGGAAACCGAGATACCAATTAACCACGCCGGCGGTAGCCTGGCAACAAATGCCCGGATCGTGACCGGCATACTTAAAGGCATGATTGCCGTGCTCCTCGACCGAATACAGCGCCGCGCCAGCCTCCAAGTGGGCGCGGCACGCGGCGAGATCGCCGATATACGATAGCGTCGTCCACCCCGCGTGATGGGCCTGCAAGGTGAGATCGTTGTCGTTACTGGCTTGCGCCGCGTCATCGACTTTTCTCAAGATCGCCGACGCTTCGCTCAATTTGCCGCGCTGTTGGCGAATTATCCAGAGGCCAAAATTGACGCTGAACTGTTGATCGCCGGACCCGATACGGCCGGCCAATTCGGCCGCGGCCACATAGTTGTCGTCGGTCTCGGTGGCGCCTTGGCCTTTGTAGGCCATCAATTGTGGTCCCAGTTCGAGGCGATAGATGAGTTCCCGTCGATCGCGTTCGGGATCTTCGGGTTCGGTCATCAAGAGCGCGATCGCGGTGCTGAAATGGGCGACCGCTTCCTGGTTGGCGGAGCGTTCGGCGGCATGCCGGCCGGCGCGCTGCCAATAGTCCAAGGCGCGCTCGGTCGCGCCGGCCTCGGTCAAATGATGTGCCAGCACGCTCGGCTCGTTGGCCACGATGTCGGGCTCGTGGGCCTCGATCGCATCGGCGATGGCGCGATGCATTTGGGCCCGCCGGCTGCGCAGCAGGCTTTCGTACGCGGCGTGCTGGACCAGCGCGTGCTTGAAGGTATAGCGCGCGTCGGGCGGCGATCCGACGGCGAATATGAGCTCGCTTGTCCCCAGGCGTCCGAGCGCTTCGGCGAGCGCGGCATCATCCAACGGCGAGACCGAAGCGATCAGGCGATAGGAAAATTCGCGACCGATGCAGGCACCGGTTTGCGCCACCTCCTTGATCGCCGCCAAACGGTCGAGCCGCGCCATCAGCGAATCTTGCAGCGTGAGCGGAATTTCCAGGTCGCCGAGCGGCGCCGCCATTTGGTAGGCACCGTCTTGTTCGACCACCGAGCCGCTTTCGATCACCGCCTTGGTGAGCTCTTCGACGAACAGCGGTACCCCGTCGGTCCGCGCCATGATCGCGGCAATTACCGCTTCCGGCAGCGGTTTGCCGCCGGTGACGTTCGCCAACAATTCGATACCACGCCGCTTCGACAAGCGCGCCAGGGTGAGGTCGGTGACGTGACCAAGGTTTTTCCAGCGGGCCTCGAATTCCGGGCGATAGGTGATGACCACCAGGATGCGCGACTCGGCGGCGAGCTGAATGACGATGTTCACCGCCTCGAGCGTCGTCGGGTCGATCCAATGGATGTCCTCGAAAATGAACAACAAGGGCGCGTCGCGGGACAGCGCCACGGTCCGGTCGCCGAGCGACTCGACGATCAAGCGCTTTTGCGTATCCGGTGTCAGATCGAGCGGCGGGTAGCGGTCGGCGGTGGGGATCGACAAGGCGGCGGCGAACAAGGGCGCGGTTTCCACCACCGACATGCCGATCGATTGGAGATAGGTTTCGAGCCGATCGAGCTTTTGATCCGGCGTGTCGGCGGGGGCGAATCCGGCGACGCGGGCGAACTGGTCGGTGACCGGATAGAACGCGGTATTGGTGTGATAGGGCGAGCATTGGAAGGCCAGCACGTTATGCGGCTCGGCGCCGACGTGGTCCCTGATCGCCTGGACCAGGCGCGACTTGCCGATGCCGGGCTCGCCGCACAGGGTGATCACCTGGCCTTCACCGTCGAGCGCGCGCTGCCAGCGATCGGCGAGCATCGCCATTTCGGCATCGCGGCCGACCAGGGCGCCGATCTGGCCGGTGTGCGCCGCCGCGAAACGCCCTTCCGCCGCGCTGACGCCGACCACGCGCGCGACCGATACCGGCTCGACGATGCCCTTGAGCGCATGTTTGCCAAGCTCGCGGACTTCGAAAGTCCCGCCGAGAATGCGCCGCGTCGTCGGCGCGATGGCGATTTGATCGGGTCCGGCGAGCCCTTGGATGCGGGCGGCGATATTGGGCGTCTCGCCGACCGCCAGTTTGGGAATCGAGGCATCGCCCGCGCCGGTCTCGCCGACCACCACCGGGCCGGTGGCGATGCCGACGCGGACTTGCAGCGGCGCCGGGGCGGCGACATCCTTGACCGCGCCAACGATGTCGAGCGCGGCGCTCACCGCCCGCTCGGCGCTGTCCTCGTGGGCGACCGGCCAGCCGAAATAGGTCATCAAGCCGTCGCCGAGATATTGCGCGACGTGGCCGTCATAGCCCTCGATCACCCCACCGCACACGCTCTGGTACGCCGCCATGAGATCACGCAGGTCTCCCGGATCGAGCTGTTCGGACAGCGCCGTCGAGCCCACCAGGTCGCAGAACATCACGGTGATCTGGCGCCGCTCGGCCTCGCTCGGCGGTGGCGCGGCCACCGCGTCGAGGGGATCGAGCGCGGCGATCGCTTTGAGCAGCTTCTTGCGATGGCCAAGACTAAGCCCGAGCGATTGCAGGTCCGCCTCGGTGAGTGCGCTCAGAACCTCGGCGTCGATGTCGTTCTGCTCGAACAGCTCGGCGTGTTGGGCGAGACCGAGGTCCTTGAGCCAGGTTCGTACGTTCATGCGTCCTCGTGCTGTCCCGGACTTGCTTAAGATGCCGCAAACATTGTAACCGAAGGGTGGGTCGCATTTGCGGCGGCGAGATCATAGCGAAAGTTTTGGTGGAGAGCAGCGTGCGTCGGATCGTTTATTTTGATCGTTTTACCCATGAGGCCGGTCGTACCAGGCTTGAAGAAGCGCCGGGCATCGCGTTCACCCGGCTCGAACGCGCGCGGCCGGCGGATGAGCTGTGGCCGGTGCTGGCCGAGGCGCACGGCTATCAGATTACCTCGGCGCGCCAGGAGTTGCCGCTTCATCTCTTTGCCAACGCCGATTTTCTGGCCCGTTGTCCCAACCTGCTGGTGGTCTCGGCGGATGGCGCTGGGGTCGATACCGTCGAAATCGCGGCCTGTACCGCGGCCGGGGTGATGGTGGTCAATCAGGCCGGCGGCAATCGCGAAGGGGTGGCGGAGCACGCGACGGCAATGATGCTCACCCTCGCCAAACGCATCGGCGAGACCGACCGGGCGATGCGCCGCGACCGCGACTGGGAGCGCAACCAATTCATCGGCAACGACGTGCTCGGCAAGACCGTCGGCATCATCGGCCTCGGCCACATCGGCACGCGCCTGGCGGAGATCTGCCGCGCCGCCTTCTCAATGCCGGTGGTGGCGACCGATCCTTATCTGAGCGAGGCCGAGATGACCGCGCGCGGGGCGCGGAAGGTGTCGCTCGAGATCCTGCTTGCCGAGTCCGAATTCGTCCATATTTGCTGCCCGTTCACCGCCGAGACGAAGAACCTCATTGATGCGGCGGCGCTAGCCGCGATGCGCGACGATGCCTATCTGATCACCACCGCGCGCGGCGGCATTCATGACGAGGACGCGCTGGCCGCGGCGCTGCGGTCGGGTAAAATTCGCGGCGCCGGGCTCGATGTCTGGGAGGACGAGCCGCCGCCGCTCGACTATCCCTTGTTGGCGCTCGATACCGTGATCGCCAGTCCGCACACCGCCGGCGTGACCGAGGAATCGCGGCGCACCATTTTGCTGATCTGCGCCGAGCAATGGCAGGCGATCTGGCGCGGCGAACGGCCGGCGCGACTGCTCAATCCCGAGGGCTGGCCGCATTACGCCGAACGCTATCGCGACGCCTTCGGCGCGCCGGTCGGGAGCGACGCGTGATCGACTACGACGTCGTCGTGGTCGGGGCCGGTAACGCGGCGATGTGCGCCGCGCTCGCCGCGCGCGAGACCGGGGCGAGCGTCGCGGTGCTCGAACGCGCGCCCGAGGACGAGCGCGGCGGCAACACGCGGTTCACCGCCGGCGCCATGCGGGTGGCTTATAACGGGCTCGACGATCTGCTGGCGTTGATGCCGGATCTGAGCGCGGACGAGCAGCGCGACACTGATTTCGGCGCCTATCCCGCCGCCGCCTTCTTCGATGACATGGCGCGGGTCACCGAGTTTCGCGCCAACCCCGATCTCGTCGAGCTGCTGGTGCGGCGCAGTCACCCGACCCTGGTGTGGATGCGCGAGAAAGGTATCCGCTTTATGCCGATGTACGCGCGCCAGGCGTTCAAGGTCGACGGCAAATATCGCTTCTGGGGCGGGCTCGCCGTCGAGACGTGGGGCGGCGGGCCGGGCCTGGTCGAAAGCGAATACGCCGCCGCGATGCGCGACGGCGTTGCGGTGTTTTATGACACTCGTGCCGATGCCCTGCTCGCCGACGACGACGGGGTCCACGGCGTGCGGGTGCGCGCTAGCGGCCGGACCCGTGACATCAGCGCCGGTTCCGTGGTGCTGGCGTGCGGTGGCTTCGAGGCCAATGCCGAATGGCGCACCCGCTATCTCGGCCCGGGCTGGGATCTCGCCAAGGTGCGCGGTTCACGCTTCAACACCGGCGACGGACTCCGCATGGCGCTCGATATCGGCGCCATGGCGGTGGGCAATTGGTCGGGGTGCCACGCGGTGGGGTGGGACCGCAACGCGCCGCCGTTCGGGGATCTCTCCGTGGGTGACGGGTTCCAGAAGCACAGCTATCCGTTCGGCATCATGGTCAACGCCGAGGGCGCGCGATTCGTCGACGAGGGCGCCGATTTTCGCAATTACACCTATGCCAAATATGGCCGCGCGGTGCTCGAACAACCGGGGCAATTCGCCTGGCAAGTGTTCGACTCCAAGGTCGATCATTTGCTGCGCGACGAATACCGTATTCGCGAGATCACCAAGGTCGAGGCCGATAGTCTGGACGCGCTGGCGGCGAAGCTCGACGGCGTCAATGCGGATGCGTTCCTCGCCACGGTGCGCGCCTATAACGACGCGGTTCGCACCGAGGTTGATTTCGATCCGACGGTCAAGGACGGGCGCTGTACCGAAGGCGTGAGCCCGCGCAAAAGCAATTGGGCGAACCGGCTCGATACCCCGCCTTATAAAGCGTTCGCGATCACCTGCGGCATTACCTTCACCTTTGGCGGGGTGGCGATCACCAGCGATGGCGCGGTGCTCGATTCCGACGCGCGGCCGATCGCCGGGCTGTTCGCCGCCGGCGAGATGGTCGGCGACCTGTTCTATATCAATTATCCCGGCGGCACCGGTTTGACCTCGGGCTCGGTGTTCGGCCGGATTGCCGGCGGCGCGGCGGCGCTTTACGCGCGCGGCAACGAACAATGACAAGCATCGGCACCCTCGGTTTTATCGGGCTCGGGGTGATGGGCGAGCCGATGTGCCGCAACCTCGCGACGCGGTCGGGGTTGCCGATGATAGCGACCGATCTGCGGCCCGAACCGCTGGCGCGGTTGGCGTCAGTGGGCGTTGATGCCGCAACGGATCTGTCTGAAATCGCCGAGCGCGCTGGGATGATATTTTTGTCATTGCCCGGAGGAGACGAACTCGACTTGGTGTGTGGCAGCCTCCTCGAGGCCATGCGCGAGGGACAAACCGTTGTCGATTGCAGCACCGCGCCAGTGACGCTGACGCGCTCATTGGCCGATGCGTTCAAGGCGCGCGGTGTCGCTTATGCCGACGCGCCGGTGGCGCGCACCCGCGCCGCCGCCGAGGCCGGAACCCTCGCGGTGATGGTCGGCGCCGACGACGCGGTCTTCGCGGCGATCAAACCTTATCTCGCGCATTTCGCTTCCGATGTAAGCCATGTCGGCGGGGTCGGCGCCGGTCAGGTCGCCAAGCTGATGAACAATATGATCTTGATCGAGAGCATGGTCGCCTTAAGCGAGGCGCTGACCGTCGCGCGGCGCGCCGGCATCGACGGTGCGCGCCTGTTCGAGACTCTGATGACCGGCTCGGCGGACAGTTTCGCGCTGCGCAATCACGGCCGGAACGCGCTTTTGCCCGGCGATTTTCCCGAGCAGGCTTTCTCCGCGCGGTACGCGCTCAAGGATCTCTCATACGCGATCGCGTTGGCTCGCGACAACGGCATCGAGACCCCTGGCGCCGATGCCGCGCGGCGCGTTCTCGAAGCGGCAATCGCGGCGGGCCGGGGCGACGCCTACTATCCGGTCCTCATCGAGGCGATCGATCGAGGTGACGTGCTGCCCCGCTGAAGTCGCATTTGCCCCGCAACCGGTGAGTGCTCTATTGTCCGCGCGATCAATAGGGAAACCAGCGTACCGAAGGCAGGGCGATGAATTTCGAATACACCGACAAGGTCAAGGATTTGCAGGAACGCGTCGGCGCGTTCATGGACGAGCATATTTATCCCAACGAGGATACCTATGCCGCACAGATCGACGAAGGCGACCGCTGGCAGGCGCCGGCGATTCTCGACGAGCTGAAGGCGAAGGCGCGCGCGGCGGATTTGTGGAACTTGTTCCTTCCCGAATCCGAGCATGGCGCGGGCCTGACAAATCTCGAATACGCGCCGCTATGCGAAATCATGGGCCGTGTCGGCTTTGCACCCGAGGTCTTCAACTGCTCGGCGCCGGATACCGGCAATATGGAAGTGTTGGCGCGCTATGGCAGCGACGAACATAAAGAAACGTGGCTGAAGCCCTTGCTTGCCGGTGAAATCCGCTCGGCGTTCGCGATGACCGAGCCGCGGGTCGCCTCGTCGGACGCCACCAACATCGAATCCTCGATCGTTCGCGACGGCGACGAATATGTCATCAACGGCCGCAAATGGTGGACCTCGGGCGCCGCCGATCCGCGCTGTAAGATTTTGATCTTCATGGGCAAGACCGACCCCACCAATGCCGACCGCCACAAGCAGCAGTCGATGATCCTGGTGCCGCTCGATACCCCGGGGGTCAATAAATTGCGGCATTTGCCGGTGTTTGGCTTCGACGATGCGCCGCACGGCCATTCCGAGGTCGATTTCGAGAATGTCCGCGTGCCCGCCTCGAACATCCTGCTCGGCGAGGGCCGCGGATTCGAAATCGCCCAGGGCCGGCTCGGCCCGGGCCGGATTCACCATTGCATGCGCCTGATTGGGGTCGCAGAGCGCACCCTCGAGAAGCTGTGCAAGCGGGTGAAATCGCGCGTCGCCTTTGGCAAGCCGGTGTCGGAACAGTCGGTCACCCAGGAACGCATCGCCGAGTCGCGCATCATGATCGAACAGTGCCGGCTGCTGACCTTGAAGGCGGCCTACATGATGGACACCGTCGGTAACAAGGAAGCGCGCCAGGAAATCGCCATGATCAAGGTCGCGGCGCCGAACATGGCGTGCCAGGTGATCGATTGGGCGATCCAGGCGCATGGCGCCGGCGGGGTTACCACCGATTTCGGGCTCGCCAAGGCCTATGCCAGCGCGCGCACCTTGCGCCTCGCCGACGGCCCCGACGAAGTTCACCGCAACCAGATCGCCCGTCTGGAGTTGCGGCGCTACAACTGAGTGTGGGAGCGGGGCGAATATCCGTTCGTCCGGTTTGCCGCCGCCGATAGCCGCTATAGGGAAGAGCCTGGTTAAAAACCGCGTAATCCGCCTGTTGGCGCGGTTTCGGCTGTGCTATAGGTGCGCGCCTTGGCGATCGGGAAATCCAATAAAAGATGAACAGCGAAATGCCTTTGGACGTGAGTGAGATCGACGCGCAAGTGGAGGCGCAAAGTCAGTTCGTCGGCAATGTGATGACCGCGCTGGAGCGCGTCATCGTCGGCCAAAAATACATGCTCGAGCGCTTGCTGGTCGGCATGTTGGCCAACGGCCATGTGTTGATCGAGGGCGTGCCCGGCTTGGCCAAGACCCGCGCGGTTACCGCGTTGGCGCAAGCGCTCGACGCGCATTATCAACGCATCCAGTTCACTCCGGATCTGTTGCCCGCCGATTTGGTGGGGACGCTGATTTATCAGCCGCAATCGGGCGAATTCAAGGTGCGAAAAGGGCCGGTGTTCGCCAATCTGGTGCTGGCCGACGAAATCAACCGGGCGCCGGCGAAGGTGCAAAGCGCGCTGCTCGAGGCGATGCAGGAAAAGCAGGTCACCATCGGCGACGAGAGCTTCAAGCTTCCCGAGCCATTCCTCGTTTTGGCGACGATGAACCCGTTGGAGTCGGACGGTACTTATCCGTTGCCGGAAGCGCAGACCGACCGTTTCATGTTGAAGCTGAGCATTACCTATCCCGAGCGGTCGGAGGAGTTGGAAATCCTCAATCGCATGGCGACGACGGAGCCCGAGCCGCCGCTGGAGCCGGTGATCACCTTGGACGCGGTGACCGCGGCGCGCAAGGTGGTGAACACCATCTTCATCGACGACAAGATCAAGGATTACATTGTCGATATCGTCCACGCGACTCGCGAGCCGGAAGAGCACGGCCTGGACATCGGCCGTTACATCGATTTCGGCGCCTCGCCGCGGGCATCGATTTACCTCGCCTTGGCGAGCCGCGCCTATGCGTTTATCCGAGGCCGCGGCTATGTCACGCCGCAGGACATCAAGTCGATCGCGCCGGATATCCTGCGTCATCGCCTGATTTTGACGTACGAGGCCGAGGCGGAAGACTTGGTGGCCGAGGACCTGGTCCAACGAGTCCTCGACCATATGCCGGTCCCTTAGATACCCGGTCACCCGCAATGCTGCCCGCTGAGGTTTACCGGCAAGTCCGCCAGGTCTCGATCAAGACCCGGCGCTTGGTCGATGGCATTTTCGCCGGCGAGTATCACAGTGTGTTCAAGGGTCGCGGGATCGAATTCGCCGAGGTTCGCGAATATGTCCCCGGCGACGACGTGCGCTCGATCGACTGGAACGTCACCGCGCGCATGGGCGCGCCGTTCGTCAAACAATATGTCGAGGAGCGCGAGCTCACGGTCATGTTGCTGGTCGATCTCAGCGCCTCGGGCCTGTTCGGCAGCGTGGCGCGGACGAAGAGCCAGATCGCCACCGAACTCTCGGCGGTCCTCGCGCTCAGCGCGATCACCAACAATGACAAAGTCGGCCTGATCATCTTCACCGACCGGATCGAGCATTACGTGCCGCCACGCAAGGGCAAGAACCGCGTAATGCGCCTGATCCGCGATCTGTTGGCCTTCGAGCCCACCCATCGCGGCACCAATTTGGCGGTGCCGCTCGAGTATCTCAGTAAGGTTCTGAAGCAGCGTTCGATTACCTTCTTGATCTCGGATTTTCTCGGAACCGGCTACGAAAAAGCCGTCCGCATCGTCCATTACCGGCACGAGTTGGTACCAATCTGTATTTCCGATCGCCGCGACGCCGAGTTGCCCGCCGTCGGCTTCGTCCGCCTGCAGGATCTCGAATCCGGCACGGAAGTGCTGGTCGATACCGACAGCGCCGCGGTTCGCGACGCCTATAAGCAAGCGCGAGAGAACAGCCGGTTTCGGCGGAAACGCTTGTTTCACGGTCTTGGCATCGACCCGATCGAGGTGCGGACCGACGAAGATTTCGTGCGGCCGCTGCTGCGCTTTTTTCATTCCCGCGAACGGCGGTTGGGAGAGGGGCGGTGAGGCGGGGGCGCACAGTCCTCGCGGCGGTGTTGGCGGGCCTTCTCACCGGCGGCGTGACGGCGCAGGCGCAGGTCGCGCATCCGGTCGACGATGGGCCGAGCCTCGATACCGGCGCGGTCACCCACGAAATCAACACGGAGAAAGTGCGCATCGTCATGTGGGCCGACCGCGCGGCCGTCCCGGTGGTCGATAATGTGAAAATTGTCATCGTTGTCGAGGCGCCGCCGTGGTTCCTGATCAGTTTTCCGCGCATCGTCAATGAAATGGGGCCATTCAAGGTCCTCAAACAGAACCGGGCCGGTCCCTTCGTGGTTGCCGGTAGCGATCGCATCGAACGCAACGAGCGTCGCTATGTCCTGGACCCGCTGGTCCCTGGCCCGCAATCGATTCCGCCGCTCAAGATTTCGGTCCTCGACGGCAGTAAGATCCCGTCGATAGCGTGCGTCTATCTGCACGAATGCCGGCTGGAAGAATCCGCCGACGGCTCGGAGAACTCGACATATTTTTTGCGCACCAAGCGACTCGAAATCGACGTCACCTCGGTTTTGCCCGCCGACGCGGATATTACCCAGCCAAAGGACATCGCGCCGCCGGTGACGCTGCCGCCGCCCCCGCCGACCGCGCTGCCCTGGCACCTGATCGCCGCGACCGCGGCCGCGGTCGCGGCAGCGATCGCCTTGGCGTTCGCGGTGGTGTGGCTGATCCGTCGCGAGCCGCCGCCCACGCCAGTGCCGATGGGCCCGGCGCACGAGCTGGCGCTTGCCGCGCTCAAGAAACTCGAAGGTGTCGCCGTCGACTCGCCGGATCAAGTGGACGCCTTTTACGTCCGACTGTCGCGCATTCTGCGCCATTACCTCGACTGGCGCTTCGACTTGCATGGCGGCGAGCGGACCACCGAGGAAATCCTCGCCGCCGCGCCTGAACGTGGTGATCTGCTCGGTCGGTTTCTGGCGCAGTGCGACCGGGTAAAATTCGCTCGCTTCCTTCCCGCCAGCGGCGACAGTAACGCCATGCTCGGGACCGCGGTGAGCTTCGTCAAGGACACCGCCGATGTCGGTAAACGCGTGCCCTTGGCGCGCGCCGGAGACGTGGCATGAGGTTCGAGAACCCGTGGCTGCTGTTGTTCCTTTTGCTGGTGCCGGTGCTTTTCGTGGTGGTGCGGCGCACCGCCAAACCGGCGGCGGTGGATTTTCCCTCGATCGGCGATCTCGGCGCGATGCGGCCGACGTTCATGACCCGGCTGCGTGTCGCCTTGCCCTATCTGCGCCTGCTCGCGGTGGTGTTGTGCGTGGTTGCCCTGGCGCGTCCGCAATGGGGCCAGCAAGTGACCCGGATTTATCGTGACGGCATCGCCATCGTCATGGTGGTCGATGTCTCGAGCAGCATGGGCGCCCTCGACTTGCAGATCGGCGACCAGCCGGCGAACCGCCTCGACATGGTCAAGCAGACGTTTCGCGGTTTCGTCGAAGGCGACGAGGATCGCGCCGAGGAGGGCAGCCAAGGCCGCGAGGGCGACATGATCGGCATGGTGACCTTCGCGCGTTTCAGTGACAATCTGTCGCCCCTGACCCTCGATCATCAGGCGCTGCTGTCGGCGATCGACGAAGTCAAAATCATGGATTTGCCCGAGGAAGACGGCACCGCGATTGGCGACGCGGTGGTGATGGGCGCAGAGCTGCTGCAGCGCGCCGGGGGCCAGAGCCGGGTGATGATATTGCTCACCGACGGCAGCAACAATGCCGGCAACAGCGATCCGGTAGAGGCCGCCGGGGTGGCCCAGGCCTTCGGCATAAAAATGTATACCATCGGCACCGGAACCCATGGCACCGCGATGACGCCGGTGACCCAACACGACGGGACCACGGTGTTGCTGACCACCCAGGTTTTCATCGACGAGCAAACCCTGACCTTGATGGCGGAAGCGACCGGCGGGAAATATTTCCGCGCCACCGACGGCGAGGCCTTGGCCGAGATTTACACCGAAATCGACGCGCTCGAGAAAACCACCAATGTGGCGGAACAATATCAGCGCTATCTCGAAGGGTTTCCGGCGCTTTTGTTGGCCGCCCTGGCGCTGCTGCTGTTCGAGGGCGTGATGGTCAATACCCGGTTGAGGGCGCTACCGTAATGCAGTTTGGCGCCCTATATCTCGTCGTTCTCATGGCCGTGGTGCCGCTGTTGGCGGCGTTCTATGTCTGGGGCTTTCGCCGCCGCCGGGCGGCGTTGGCGATCTTTGTCGAACTCGATCTGGTGTCGCGCCTGGTGGGCTCGTTCAGTTGGCGGCACCGGACGATCAAGGCGGGCTGCCTGATCGCCACGGTCGGTTTTCTCGTCTTCGCGCTGATGGAGCCGCAGTGGGGCCGCGAGCTCGGCGATACCAGCCGCCGCGGTCGCGACATATTCATCCTGCTCGATGTCAGCCGCAGCATGCTAGCCGAGGACGCCTCGCCGAGCCGGCTCGAGTCGGCGAAATCCGCGGTCATCGATTTCGCCGAGCAATTGCGCGGTACCGGCGGCCATCGCCTCGGCTTGGTGATCTTCGCTGGCCGCGCGATGCTGCAAAGCCCGCTCACCCTGGATTATGGATTTTTTCTCAACCGTCTTGTGCAAATATCTCCCGATCTTATTGATAAACAGGGAAGTTCCATCGGTGGAGCGATCCGCAAAACCCTCTACGGTTTCGGTGAAATTGATGCGACCTACACCGACATTATCGTTTTCACCGACGGCGAGGAGCATACCGCGCCGGCGTTGGAGGCGGCGCGCGAAGCGGCGGCGGAAGGGGTCGGGCTGTATTTCGTCGGCGTCGGCGATCCCGATGCCGGCGCGCGCATCCCGATCGATATCGGCGATGGCAAGCGCCAGTTCCTCCGCCATGACGGTCAGGAAGTGGTGACCGTGCTGCGGGAATCGCCGCTGCGTCACATGGCGCGGCTCGCCGGCGGCGACTATCTTGCCGGCCGCACCGGACCGATCAACCTGTGGCCGATGTTCGAGGAACATATCGCCGACAAGGCACAACGAGAGTTGGAAACCGGCGAGGGCGAGCATCTCGCCGACCAATATGCCTGGTTCGTGGTTTTGGCGCTGGCGCTGTTGATCGCCGAAATGGTGATCAGCGAGCGACCGCCGCGCTCCGAGGAGGCCGCGTCATGAAGCGATTTATGCGAACATTCGTGGTGCCGGCGTTGCTGTTCGTCGGCCTCGGCGGCGCGGAGACCGTCGAGTCGCCGTACGAGGCCGCCGAACTCGGCAATCTGGCGTTCGCCGATGCGCGGTATGCGGTCGCGGTGGTCCTTTACGAGACCGCGCTGCTCGATTTGCCCGATGCGCCGGAACTGCACTTCAATCTCGGTAACGCGCAGTTCAAATTGCACGATATGGGTTTGGCGATGTCGTCGTATATGAGGGCGCTGGAGACCACCGACCGTGGCCTCGCGGCGCAGGCCCACTTCAATCTCGGCAATGCGCAGTATCAGATGTCGCTCAACGCGATGCGGTCGTTTCGCGATGCGGTGACGCCGATCCGCGAAGCGATGCGCAGTTATCGCGAGGCGCTATCGATGGATCCCGGTTTCGCCGACGCGATGTACAATCTCGAACTCGCCGACAAATTTCATCAGGAATTGAAAAAGCAACGCCTGTTCGCGGTCGCCGACCAAGGGGCCAATGAGGCGGTCGATACCCAGAATGAGAGCGACCAGGTCGATCCCCGGATACAGGGCGAACGTCCGACCGAAGAACAGATCGACCAGACCACCGAGGGCCAGGATGAACAGACCGGCGAGGCTCAGCAGGGCCCGCAAATGTCGGCGTCGAGCGAAGAGCAAGCACAAACTCAGCCGACTGGCTCGCAGCGCGAGATGAGCGCGCAAGAAGCCGAGGAAATGGTCGAGATGGTGCGCGGCCGCAATCAGGATGCCGAGGCCATGCGTCAACAATGGCGCCAGGCGCGGATGAAAGAGGCAGGCGTCGCCAAACCCTGGTAAACTTTCGATTCGAAAGAGAAAAACGGGTTCTCGGGATAAGCCAGAAACACCACAGCCGTCGCCGCCGCGCCATGGGTAAAGTCGCCCGCCGATGCGCGCTTGGTGCTGTTTTGGTTACGGTCGCCGGGCCGGCGATCGCGGCGCCGGACGAAATCCAGGTTCTCCGGGAAATCATCCATCTCGCTTGCCCGTTCCAGATCGCCAACGAAGCGATCGGTTTGGAAGATCGCCTGACCGGTTTTCTCGAGGTGCGCGCCGAGCCGCGCAACGTCGACTTGATCGGCTGGCGCGCGCGCTACGCGGTCGAGGGTGGCGAGGTGACCGTCGAACGCATCGCGCCGGGAGGCGAACTGGCCAGCGTGTCGGCGGTATTTCGCGGCGATTCCGAGGATCATCCCGGGCTCGTCGCGGTGGCCGATTTCACCTGTACCATTCAGCGCGCCCGGCGGGTCCGGTACGATCCATCCGGCGAGCCGGTTTCGTTGCAGCGCTTGGACGCCGCGTTCGAGCCGATCGGTGCCGCCGTGCCCTTTAACCCTCCGGTTCCCGACGGCGTCGATCCCGGCGGGGTCGCGGTGGCGATGATCGATACCGGGGTCAATTATCTCTTGCCCGCCATCGCCGCCCATCTGGCGCGCGATGACGCGCACGGAATATTGGGCTACGATTATTGGGACCTCGACCGCCGGCCGTTCGATGTAGAATCGGTACGCTCGAATTTCTTCCCGTTCCGCCATGGCACCCGCACCGCCAGTATCGTGATTGCCGCGGCGCCGGTGGTGAGACTGATCCCGTACCGCTATCCGCGCCCCGACATGGCGCGTATGGCCGAGTTGATCGACCACGCCGCGAGCCATCACGTGCGGTTGGTCAATATGTCGTTGGTGAGCCGCGATTCAGGGCGATGGTCGGCGTACCAGGCCGCGGTGCGCCGGCACGACACCATGTTGTTCATTGTCGCCGCGGGAAACAAGCGGCGCGATCTCGATCGGGTCCCGATGTACCCGGCCGCTCTGCCCCTTGCCAACCAGCTCACGGTGACCGCGGCCACCCCCGACGGACGGCTGCTCCACAACGCCAACTGGGGGCGCGAGTCGGTCGATCTGATGGTGCCGGCGCAAGATTTGCCGGTCATCGGCTTCGAAGGGACGGTCGAGCGGGTTTCCGGGTCGAGTTATGCGGCGGCGCGGGTCACCGCGCTGGCGGCGTGCCTGCTGGCGTCAAATCCGGCATGGGGCAGCCAGCGGCTGCGGGCGGAAATTGTCCGTTTGGCGACCCCAAGCGCCGACTCGGCGCGGGTGATGCACGGGTTTATCGCCGACCGGTCATTGGCCGATCGAGGTGCGTGCGGTCAACGCTGAGTTAAGTCGAGCGCCACGTTGTGGGTGCCGAGGGTCAGCGCTTCGCCGGTGGTGGCGAACAGTTCGCCGTCGACGACCGAGAGCACATCGTGGTCGCGGTCGATAAAAACCTCGACGACGTAGTTCGGCCAGCGCGGATTGGCATTCATGTCGATCGGCGGCACGATGCGGAACGCGGTGGGCAGGGAGAACTCCGGCTTGATCTGGTAACTGGTGTCTTTTTCGTAACCGTCGGCGCCGGGATGAAAGATCTTGAGGATCAACCGGTCGTCGGGCCGTAGCGTCGCCGCGAGCGCGTCGGAGACCGTGATCGTGCCGCGGATCGTCAGGTCGCGAACTTCGTCCGCCGCACTTAGACCCGACGGGCCAAAAGCGACCGAGGTCGCGATCAGCCCGCAAGCCCAGGCGACGCGGCGGCGGCTTCCGATACCGCTCACGTCTGTGGTTTGCCGGTCAGCCATTCGTGGTAGTCGCGCAAATTGGCGTTCTCGGTCCATCCCACGAACGTCATCCGCGTGATGTTGCGATGCAGGAGTTCGATCTTGCGGTAATATTCGATGGTGAAGCGAACCTGCACCAGATTGCCGTCGCGTTCGACGATCTGGACGAACGGCGCCAGCATGTCCTCGACGTTTTTTTCTTCGACATAGAGGCACTTCTTGGCTTCCAACAGCTCGGCGCGCAATGCCCGCAGGCCACCTTCCGGCGACTTGGCGCGCTCGGTGGCTTCGTCATAGGTCGCCGGCGTGCTGCACACCCAAGTGCCGTCATAGAAGGTGTGAAGCTTGTCCCATTCCTGCTTCGGGCTCTGGTCCGCGACCGATGGCGCGACGGTCAATGCCAATACGGCAATCGCCAATCCAATGAATTTCATCAAGAATCCTCCAAACTTTGCCGTGGTAGGCAACACGGGGAACCGCGGCATTGCAAGCTTTACGGCCTATAGGCCTTCGCGACGCCGCGACGGTACGTCAGTCGACGACCCATTTCGCGCCGTCGAGCTGCAAGGTCTCGAGATAGGCGGCGATTCGCGAGATTTCGTCCTCGTCGAGAACGCCACCCCACGGCGGCATCATCTTATCGGGGCGACCATTGAGGACGATGCGGATGAATTCCGGATAACCACGCCAAAACTTGCGTAAATCGGAGGCATAATCGCCGAACCGCGAGACCCCGTCGGCGTGTCTGCCGTGGCAGGCCACGCACCATTTGAAATACAGGCGCCGGCCCTCTAATTCATTATCGGCATTGCCAGAAAAGGGGTTTGCCTTGGGATATCCGTCGTCGTCAGCGGCGTGTACGGCGGCTGAACCCAACGTCATCATGGCGCCGGTCAGAGCGATTGCCACCCCAAGGGTCGCGACGATCCCCCCCATTCGGCACAATTTCGAAATCACAGGAAACTCTCCTCATCATATCCATCGGGCACGATATCGGACGCCCTTATGTAGCGCACCCGGTTCCTTGGACACAAGTTTGTCTCACGCGGCGGGCCTGATTGAGATCGCGGCGTGCCACGCCTGACGAGCTTGAGCGGGGCTCAGGTAGCCGTTCTTTTCGACGATCCACTGGGCATTGTAGAGTT
>JAKZSU010000245.1:0-16179 GCA_047517485.1 Alphaproteobacteria bacterium | reverse complement strand
CTTATTGCGCCAGCTGGAGCCGTTCTGGTCGCTCAGATGGTCCTCATCGTCTCGGAGGATGGCGAAACCGCCTTCGTCGCGTTATGTTTCGCCGTCGAGTGAAACCCGGTCAATAGCGCCTTTTTCAACGGGCTGATAGGGATCGATTTCAAACCCTTTGCCGACTCTGGGTATAAGATACCGTCGCAGCCCTTCCGCTCGGTCGGCTTGCCCCAGTTCCTTAGCCAGGCAATAGGCCCAAGCCGTCGCGAGTTCGTTCGTCGAGGACTCCTCCTCGGGCTCGAGAGGATCGACTTGAACGTAGGAGGTATCTCCCTCGTGAACCAAATTTCGCTGCCAAACCTCGAACCAGGCGGACACCCGTTCGGGCACCACCCCGCTCATCAGGAAAAGCGCCCAGATATCGGTGCCAATCGCGCGCTTCTCAATGTTTGCGGCGGCCTTGTTCGGTTGGGTACCGAAGTAAAACATCGAGCCGGTATCCTCGTCGCACAGGAGATTAGCCTCGAGCGAAGACAACCAATCGGCATTCGCGGCGGAAAATTTGGTTTCGAACAGGCGGTCATGAAGCACATTGTTGATCAACAGGTGTGCATTGCACTGCAGCATTGACGAGTTGTTGAAACAACTCACGCCGCAACTGGGAGACTCCGATGCCTGTTTCCAGAGATTGCGCGAGAGATCGCTGTAGGTCGTCGATTGACCGTCAAGTTCTATGCGGTCGGTTGGCGGTTTTCCAAAGGCATCAATGTAGAAGCCAACAAATGTCGATAGGCGTCCGGCATATGTCAGATTTCCCTTCCGAAGTGGCCACGCTTGCTCGCCATTCCAGGTATGCCAGTACTTCCAGCATCGCTGATCGATCAGTCCACGATATATTGCATCAAGGTTCGGCCGAAGTTTGTCAGCCTGGCTTGGGTCTCTTTTAAGCGCCACGAAATACCCCAATGCCGAATAGGCAAGTTGATATCGGCTCCCCATGGCCATCGATTCATCTTTTGGCTGGTAAAATCGAGTCCAGTCGATATCCGGGCCTGAAAAACAAAGTTCGAGCCGTTCCGCGGCCGCCTCGGTTGCATCACCCATGGTCGTTTGCATCGGATTATCTCCTTTATCCGACGATCAATGTATGGGAACACAATTTGATAATGAAATTGATTTAATAAATTGTATTAATAGAATTTGTCCATAAATAGAATTGGGTTGAACTCTACGAAATGCGCGGAAACGTGGGACATCATAATCAGTGAATCCGCTGCCCGTGGCTTCGGACCCGATCGCGATGGGCGGTCAATAAATTAAGTTTCGGAAATCTGGCCATGTCGCCGTCTTCGCCCGTGTTTACTGAGCTGCAGCCCACACCCACCCCGGCCCTTGTCAGGGAGGGAGAAGACAAAAGTCCCCCTGACAAGGGGGATTTAGGGTGTTCGCCCGGCGTTCATGCCGCTTTGGCCGCGTGCTCGTCGCGCAGGCGCTGCAATTGCTCCCAGCCGAGATAGCCGGAGAACTCGTTCTCGCCGAAAAACAGCACCGGGCCGTCGCAAATGAACAAGTACTCGGTGTCTTCCAGCGCTTTGGTCTCGCCGTGCACCATGCCGTTGGGCTCGTAAAGGTAATCGCCGGCCTCTAGCGTGCCGTCGCGCACTTGCAGCTTGCCCGACAGCACGAACGCGTGCGCCGCCGACAGATGTTTATGCGGCGGCGCGACATAGCCCTTGCGCCATTTATGCAGCACCGCCCAACGCCCGGTCTCGGGGCTGATCCAGAGGATTTTTAAAAATGTTTTGCCCGGCCTGGTCTCGATCCAGTCCATCGTCGAGGTCCGGGTGAGCGAATCCATCAACTCGCTGTTGACCGGCGAAATATCTTGCGGCAGTGACATGGCGGCGCCTCCTGAAGGGTTCGGAGGCCATCATACGAATTTTCACCGCCCTAGCGAGACCTCTCGTTTAAGTCCGCCGCGACCAGCTCCCCTCAAGCCGCCTTGGCCTGGTGTGCGTCGCGCAGGCGCTGCAACTGCTCCCAGCCAAGATAACTCGAAAACTCGTTCTCGCCGAAGAACAGCACCGGGCCGTCGCAGATGAACAAGTATTCGGTGTCTTCCAAAGCCGTCGTCGCGCCGTGCACCATGCCGTTCGGCTCATAGACATAGTCGCCGGCGTCCAAGGTGCCGTCGCGCACCTGCAGCTTGCCCGACAGGATGAAGGTGTGTGCCGCCGATAAATGTTTGTGCGCCGGCGCGACATAGCCCTTGCGCCATTTGAGCAGCACCGCCCAGCGCCCGCTTTCGGCGCCGAGCCACAGCACTTTGATCCAGGCTTGGCCGGGCTTGGTTTCGATCCAGTCCATGGTCGACGAACGCGCGAGCGAATCCATCAACTCGCTGTTGACCGGGGAAATATCTTGCGGCAGCGACATAATGGGCCTCCTAAATATTTCGGAGGCCAGTGTAACTGAAAACCGAGGCTTAGCGACGGCGTTCCTGGTCGTCCTTTTTGGGCAGCAGGTGGCCGATGATGCGCTCGATTTCCGCCGGGTCCTCGATGAAGGCGATGCCGAGGTCGCTGTCGCGTTCCCACGCCACTTCGACCGGGAACTCGCCGAAGCGATAGATCATCAGCGGAAAATGCTGCTCGTGCTCGAACTCCTGATCGACCCGTAGTCGCGCGCCGCCCGCCGAGACGTCGAGCACCCTGCACTCGATCGGCATATTGTCGACATAGACCGCGCCCGACATCAGCACCAGCCGGCGGGGGTGTTTGCGGATTTCGTTGGTCCGCTCCAGATGATTGATGATGTCGTTGACCACCCGCTCGACGGCATCCGGCGTCTCCTTGAAGGTGAGGCCATATTTGTCGCCGGTGCGGCGCACCACCTCGGCGTGGAATTCTCCGAAGCCTTCGATCAGCAGGGTGAAGGCGTCGGGCGGCTCGCTTTCGGTCAGGACACGGATCTGGGCGCCGCCGGCGGAGAGATTCAAGATGTCGCAGTCGATCGCCTCGTCGTCAAAAATCAATTTGCCGGCACAGAACACCGAACTGCGTTTGTAGCGGTGCCGGTTGTTCGGCTGCGACCCGCCACGGGCAAACCGGCTGGTCTGCTGGTCACGCTCGGCGGCGCGGTCTTTGTCGCTGCTCGTGGAGACCGGGTCGCCAGCGGCGCGGCGAAAGTCGCCACGCTCGACCTGTTGCAAAAGATCCCCGGCCCAATCGATGGCGATCTCGACATCGCCGCGAAAGAAATGAACCTCGCCTTCGGCGATATCGCGGTCGATCTTGTCCATACCATAGCCGACGGCGGCTTCGAAATTCGGCGTCTGGCAGAACAGCAGATAGGTGTTGCGCGACTGTTCGAAGCGGCCGTAATAGAGATGCTCGCCGGCGTTCGGCTCGATGATCGCCTGCGGTACCAGCCCGCTATAGCCTTCCTCGCCGATGTGCGCCAATAGGTCGCTGTGACGGCCGATCTGATTGGCAATATTTTCGTGCTGACCAGTATGTTGGACCAGGGCCTTACCAAGAGATAAGAAGCGATAGGTCGCGAGGTCGCGTGCCGCGTCGCCGCGCCAGCGTTTCGCCGTGGCTCGCTTGGCTGACTTAGCCGCCGCCTGATTTCTAGCCATATTGGTTTCCTCTGACCGGCGCGACTCATGGGGCGCGCGCGTCGGACCGTTTATTCGGCACCAGTATAAACTAGGCCAAGCGGCGACCAATCCAACCGCTGTTAGCTATTGTTTTTGCGTCATTTGTGAGGTTTTCGGCCTGTCGGTTTGTCGCTCGGCGCGCGGTCGCCGCCGGCTTGCTTCGGGCTTCGGTCGTGCCCCGTCAAGCGCCGCGCCAAGGCTTTCAACGCGCCGCGCTCGAACCGCAGATCCGCGGTACGGCCGGAGTCGCCGGTGCCGCGATCGAGGGCGCCGTCCATATCCTGGGTCACCGTCTTGATCGCCGCCACGATCTCGCGCAGACGCTCGGGCGAGGCGTTGGGGAGCACCACCTGCTGCTCCATCATCAGATCGGCGAACGCCACCGGGTCGGACTTGCCGAGCTGCTCGAGACGGCCGTCGAGTTCTTTCCATATATCGCGCCAGGTGGCATAGGCACTGCCGGCGCGGCCGCCACGTCGCCCGCCCTTCTCCAGCGCCACCATGATACGGACGAACTGCCAGACATCGACACTGACCGAATTGGATCGCGCCACTAGATCGCCCCCGCGTCGCGCAAGGCGGCGATCGCGCCGGCGTCGTAGCCGAGTTCGCCGAGAATTTCATCCGTGTGTTCGCCCAATTCGGGCGCGCGGCTGCGGATACTGCCCGGCGTGTCCGAGAGGGTCAGCGGCACCTTGGCGACCGGCGCCTCGGTTTCCAGCCCGGGATAGGCGAGCGGCAGCATTAATCCGAGCGCCTTGATATGCGGGTGTTCCAACGCTTCTTGTGGCGACAACACCGGCGCGCCGGGAATATTCGCCGCCTGTAGCGCATCCAGGCAGGCTTGGGTGGTGCGCTCGCCGGTCCACTGCGCCATCCGCTCGCACACCGCGTCGCGATTGTCGCCGCGCGCGGCATCGCTGGCGAAACGCGGATCGCTCAGCCAATGGTCCTCTTCCATCAGCGCCGCCCACCGGCGGAACAGCGGATTGCCGACGACCTGGGTCAAAATCCAACCGTCCCGGGTCTGGTACGCGTCGGTCGGGGCCGAGGTCTGGCCGCGATTGCCGGTCGCCACGCGATCGGGCTTGGCGATCGCCTGCTCGATCAGAGTGCTGTTGTTGAACGACAGCGCGGTGCCGAGCAGCGAGGTCTCGACCACCTGGCCCTTGCCTGTCGTGCCGCGCGCGATCAACGCCGCCAGGGTGCCGAATGCCGAATAGAGCGCGGTGCCGAAATCGACGTAGGCCAAAAAGGCGCGCATCGGCTCCTCCGGGCGGCCCGACAGGTACATCGCGCCGTTCATCGCCTGGCCGATACCGTCGAAGCCAACATTGGCGCTCATCGGCCCGCCGCGCCCGAACGCCGAGGTGGTGGCGAGGATGACATCGGGCTTGATCGCGCTCAAACTAGCGAAATCGATGCCCATGGTGGCGAGCGCCTGGGGCGGCAGATTGGCGACCACGACATCCGCCGTGGCCACCAGTTTGGCCACGATTTCGGCGCCGCCTGGGGTTTTCGGGTTGAGCGTCATGCCGCGTTTGTTGCGCCCCATCTGGAGAAACAGCGCGCCTGGTCCGCCGTCGCTCACCGGCACCAGAAAGCGATCCTCGCTACCGGCGATCTTCTCGATGCGGATGACGTCGGCGCCGAGTTCGGCGAGCAGGGTCGCGCAGTACGGCCCCGCGATATAGCGGCCGAAATCGAGCACCCGGAGTCCGTCCAATACGCCCGCCATCGGTGATCCTCTCTCCTCGAATTCGTCCAATATTATCAATCGCCGTCGGCATCCCCGGCATCCCCGGCATCCGACGACGGCCGCGCTGGCGCCCGCACGAACGCGCGTGGCGGCGGATCGTCGCGTTCGCGGTCTTTTTCCTTGCCGAAATACACCGTGCGATGGGGAAAGGGAATTTCGATGCCCAGTTCGTCGAAGCGGTTTTTCATGCGGCGGTTGAATTCTCGCTTCAGGCCCCACTGGGTCCCGGCCCTGACCCTGAAGCGGGCGCGGATGACAACGGCGGAATCGTCCAAGCTTTGCACGCCCTGCACCACCAATGGGGTAATAATATTGGGCGCCAGGGTTGGGTCCTCGGCCATTTCCCGGCCCAAGTCCACGATCACCTGCATCACCTCATCGACGTTTTCCTGGTAGCCGATGCCGATGTTCAACACCACGTTGGAATAATCCCGGGTGTAGTTGAGCACCGTGCCGACCACGCTGAACGGCACCGTATGCACATTGCCGGCCGAGTCGCGCAAGCTGACGGTGCGGATGGAAAGCGATTCTACCTCGCCTTCGTGGCCGCCCACATCCACCCAATCGCCGACCGCGATGGTGTTCTCGACGAGGATGAACAGGCCGGTAATCACGTCCTTGACCAGGGTCTGGGCGCCGAATCCCACGGCCAGGCCGATCACCCCGGCGCCGGCCAGCAACGGGCCGATGTCGATACCCAGTTCCGACAGCACCATCAGCGACACCATCACCGTCAGCACGGCGAACAGCACCTTGCGAATCAGCGGCAGCAATGTACGAATGCGGGCGCTGTCACCGCCGCGATCGGCGTTAGCCAACATCCTTTCGATGACACTGGTGACCAGTTCCGACAGCATCACCGCGCCGGCGATGACCAGGGCGATGGTGACGATACGGCCGACCAAGGCGCGGCCGGTCTCGCCGGTCAGCCAGTCGATCGAGCCGCCGATCCAGATCTCGATTAGGATCAGCGCCGCGGCGATCAGCACGACGATGCGCACGATGCGCCGCACCACGCCGAAGTACCTGTTGGAGCGGTTTTCCAGGCCGGGATAGGATTTGCGCAGCTCGTCCGACAGGCTCAGGCCGCGACCGAGCAACAGCGCCAGGCCCTTCAGCACCAGGACCGCGATGACCGCTAAGACCGCGGTGCTGATCGTCGACTGGGCGAGAAAGGCGAACCCGTCGCCGCGCTGCAACGCCCACGTGCCGTAGGCGATGAACACGTAAAGTAGCGCCGGCAGATGCCAGAGCTCGGCCAGGCGAGAGGCCAGCGAGCTGTAGTCCCCGTTGGCCGCGTCGCGCAACGCATCGGCCACCCGGCGGCGGTTTTGCAGCGTCAGGATGATCAGCAGAAGCGCGATCACCAAGCCGATGACCTTGAGCAAAACCGCGTGTGCCCCGGCGCTCAATCCGAGCAGCAACGCCGCTTCGGCGAAGAAGTAGCCGAATATGGCGATCGCCATTAGGCGTTTGAGCCAGATCAAGACATAGGCCGCGGTCTCGCCCGACGCGCCGACCAGGCTGCGGCCATGGGCCGGCACCACCACCAGCCGGGCGATGACCAATACGCCTTGAATCACCATCGCCGCGTTGATCAGGCTGAGACCGATCAACCGGGTTACCGGTTCCGGCTGGCTCGCCAGCAGGACCAGCCAGGTGACCACGCCGAACACCGCGACCGGCACGATGATCAGCACCGCGCGTACGGCGAACAGAATGATCGCCGCGAACAGGCCCTCGTCGTCGCGATCGGCCAGTCTTTCCCGGCTTCGCTTGAGAAGACGCCGGGCGAACGCCCGCGCCGCCAGACCGAGTATCAGCACCAGGACGAGCTTGCTGAACATGGTGAACCAACGCACCAAGGTGTCGCGGTCGCTTGCCTGTTCGATCAGCGCGCGGATCGTCGCTGGCGCCTCCGACAAAGTATCCACCGCCTCGCCGATCTGCTCGCCGACCCGGGCGATGCCACCGGACAGCGCGGCGACCACTTCGGCGCCGACCGACTCGACCGGCGTCGGCTCGTCGGCGACCGCGTCCTGTGCGGCAATCAGCGCCTTCAGCTGGGCGACCAGCTCGTCCCGCCGCCCCTCGTCCTCGAGCGTCGCCACCAGCGCCTCGATGTCATCGACATTGACCGGCTGCGATTCGGTTTGCGCGAACGTGGCTTGGGCGCAGATCAGGCTCAGCCAAAGCGCCAGCGCTATCTGGAGAACGGTTCGGATCATCGCGGCGGAGACTAGAGTTCTTCATGGCTTAAGGGAACCGGTTTGATCGGGGTGATTGGATTTCCTCGGCCTGAAATGCTACCCGTTAAGTACCGCTATCTGCTCCGATCGACCAACGAAGCAAGGGGGAAGCCATGTCGAGATTTGATCGCTCATCGGTTGGCGCCGGCGGACCGCGGCGTTCGCTCGTTTTGGTGACCGTGGCGGCGCTGATCGGTGCGCTGAGCGCGCTGCCGGCGACGGCCCAGGATGTCACCCTCAAACTGCACCAGATGCTGCCGCCGCAGGCGCAGATACCCGCCCATTTCCTGATCCCGTGGATTGAGAAAGTCGAGACCGAATCCGGCGGGCGGATCAAGATCGATCACTATCCGGCGATGCAGCTCGGCGGCAAACCGCCGATGCTGTTCGATCAGGCGCGCGACGGCGTCGTCGACATCACCTGGACCGTCGCCGGCTACACGCCGGGCCGCTTTCCCGTCTCCGAGGTGTTCGAACTGCCGTTCATGGCGGCTTCGGCCGAGGCCACATCGCGCGCGGCTTGGGATTTTTACAACGCCATCTCAGGGCGGAATATGCCGACGTCCACGTGCTGGCGATCCATGTTCACGGGCCCGGTCTGTTGCACGTCAAGGGCGACGGCGTTCGCTCACTCGAGGACATGCGGGGCAAAAAGCTGCGCGGCCCGACGCGGATGATCAACCGCCTGCTCGATACCCTCGGCGCCACCCCGGTCGGCATGCCAGTGCCCGCGGTGCCCGAGGCATTGTCGCGCGGGGTCATCGACGGCACCGTGATCCCGTGGGAGATCACCCGCCCGCTGCACATCGCGGACCTGGTCGAGACACACACGAATTTTACCGCTAAAAGAAGGCTTTACACGGCGATATTCATTTTTTCGATGAACAAAAATTCGTATGACGCCCTGGCGCCCGATCTGCAAGCGGTGATCGATGCTAATTCGGGTCTCGAGACCTCGGCCTGGGCTGGCCGAGTGATGGAGGAGGGCGATGCGCTGGCGCGCCAGATCGCCGTCGACAAGGGCAATACGATCATCATCCTCGATGCCGCCGAGACCGCGCGCTGGCAGGCCGCGGCTCAAGCGGTCAGCGATCGATGGATCGCCGAGATGAACGAAAGGGGCCTCGACGGCGCGGCGCTGAAAGCCGAGGCAGAAGCGCTGATCGACAAATACGCCGCCGACTGACTTATCAATGCCCGTGGTCGGGCGGTAGCTCGGGCTCGTCGATTGCTGGTGGCCGGGGTGGCTCGGGCTCGCCGGCGGCGAACGCCAGCGCGCCGGGATGGGGCGGCACCGGCAGCGATCCCGCGAGCGCCGGCCCGGCATCGTCGAAATCATCGATGCGCTCGATCAAGGTTCGCGCCACCAGCCAGGCGTGCCGATCGGGAAAGTCCGGTCGGGTCACCAACACATGATCGGCAAATCGGAACAGCGCGGTAAGCGGTGTCGGGCCATAATCGCCAAAGGGGGCGGTGCCGGTCGCCAACGCCGCCACGTCGGCGCGCGAAAATAGGATCACGTGCATCTGGCCGGTGGTGAGCAGGCTGGCGAGGCGATTTTGGTCCGGCGCGCGGCTCACCCGGGCTTTGCTCTCGGGCAGATACTCCGCCAACGTCGTGGCGATGCGTTTGCCGAGCGGATAGCTCGGTATGTCGGCTTTGCAGGTGCCGATCAGCAAATGCTTTTTGCGATAGACCGTCCATTGCCGATAGGGCGTGTGACCGCCGCCGACCAGCCACGCCGTGCCGGCGATGCCGAAGCCCAAGACGGTTCTTCTATTGATCATGGTACTGAGAAAATGATGGCCCCCAGCCGAAGCCGGGGGCCAGTTTTCCATCATTGCCGTGCCGGCTAGTCCTCGAACACACTCAAATCGAGGATCGCCGAGACCGCATAGTTGGGCAGGTCGACCACCTGTCCGACGACCAAATCCGCCGCCACACTGGTCAAGATGTACGCCTGCTCGCGGCTCAAGCCGTGCTCACGCTGGATGTATTCGATCAGATCGATCAACGCGGCGCGAGCGGCCAGGGTCAAATCTTCATTGAAGTTTTCCAGGCCCGCGATCTGTCCGCCATCGAGATAGGCGATGAACGGCGGGATCACGCCCTTGGGCTTGAGCGGGAACCCGACGGTGGCATAGAATTTCGTCGGTGCGATGTTTTTCAGCTGGGCGCCACCCTCGAAATGCGGACCCTTAATGTGGGCGCCGCCGCCTTTACGGATTTCCGTCACCACCGTCACTTCGGCGCCGATCTCGATCGCCGTCCCCGACACCTCGCCGTCGCCTTGGGCGAAGTGCACGTCGCCGACGAACAGGCCGCAACCGTCAACGAAGCATGGTAGCAGCAACGTGGTGCCGACCTGCATCGCTTGCACATCCATGTTGCCGCCATTCTCACGCGGCGGGATGGTGCGCAGGCAATCGGCGGCGGCGCTGCCGCCCGGCCCACAAACCGCGCTCGGCTGGGCGCCGGTCGGTTCCGGCATCAACGCGATACCACCAGCCTCGACCAGGGCGCCTTCGCGGGCCTTCCACGCCGCGACTTCGGGGCCGCCGGGAAGCACGCCGACCGAGCCCATGAAGCCGGCCATGGGAACTCGGATGCCCGGCATCTGGTCGGACGTGGCACCGTCTCGCGCGGTCCGCCAACCGACGAAGAAGGGCTCGGTATACAAATCACGAAGGAAACCGAACCCAGGAATGATCAAAGTGTAGCCGAACTCGTCGGGCGCGATATCGATCAACGTCACCGCCAACACGTCACCGCGCTTGGCGCCGTTGATATGCACCGGCCCGGTCATCGGATGGACCAGGTTGAGATCGACCGCGCTCAAGTCGTCGGCGGTCGAGTCCAACGTAAGGTCGGAATCCAACGCATCCCGCGTCTCGAAGGTAATGTAGTCACCCGGATTCGCCGTTTGAATCTGCGGAATATCCGGATGGTAGCGGTTCATGCAATTCGGATCGTCGGCGCAATGCGCGCCGGTCTTGGCGACCCTGACTTTGCTTTTCCAAGTCACATCGGTGGTGTCGGCACTCGCCAACGTGGCGGTAAACGCGATCGTGCCGAGCGCGATTACCAGTGTCCTAAACCCTTTCATACGGCTATCCCTCCCTGCCGGTATTTTACGCATTTGGCCGAGCCAATCTTACAACGAATAACCCGACCGCTGGTGGTAACCTCGGACATTGCAATACGAGGCGTTGTCCGCCTTCGTTATGTTCTCAGCCGGTTACGCTACATCGCGCTCGATCCTCGATCAAGGCGTGGTTGCATATTGGCAAATCAATTGGCCGTGTGTCGAAAGCATGCTTGTCACGTCAGCCCAGGGGGGCCACATTGGGAAAGCCGCAAACATTAGACGACGGATCGACGGAAGGATTGAGGTCAGGAAGATTTTTTTCTGGATTGTCGGTGTCGTGGCGGTTCTGGCGATCGCGGTTATCGCCGCGGTCCCGATCATTGCCAATACGGCTTTCGTCAAGGATCGTATCGCCACGGCGGCACGGGACGCCACCGGACGGGATCTAGTAATCGCCGGCGATATCGAGTTGAGCCTGTTTCCGCCGGTCCATGTCGTGGTCGGCGATGTGCGCCTCGCCAATGCGCCGGGGGCGGCGGCCGATAATATGGTGACAATCGGTGCCCTCGACATGAGCATCGATGCCTTGGCATTGATCGATGGCGCGGTGATCATCGAGTCGATGACGATCAGCGACCCGAAAATCTGGCTCGAAGCTAATGTCGCCGGGCGGCCAAACTGGGATATCGGCGGCGCGCAAGCGCCAACTGGCTCCGCGGCCGGAGGACAGGGTAGCGCGGCTTCGCCAAAATCGGTTGCGCCGCCGGAAATTCGTGTCGGATCGATCCGGATCGAAGGTGGCGCCATGAGTTTCCGCGATGCCGCCGGCAATGAAGCTGTGAGGGCCGAGAACATCTCGATCGATCTCGCCGCGCCGGCGCCGGAAAACCCGCTCACCTTGGCCGGCACCATGGCGGTGAACGGCCAGGCGGTTACCGTCGAGGTTCTCGTCGATGCCTTCGGCCGAGCGCTCGCCGGCGAACGTTTCACCTTGAACGCGTCGCTGGTCTCACCACTCATTTCGGCGGGCTATGAGGGCGCGGTGCAACAGGCCCCGGTGCCCGGCCTCGACGGCTCGATGACCCTCGATATCGGCTCGGTGGGCGACTTGGCGGCATGGCTCGGCCAACCCTTGCCCGAAGGACAACCCGATCCTGGTCCGCTCAAACTCACGGCGACCTTGGCTGCCGAAGGATCCGCGGTGACCTTGACCGAGGCGATGATCGAGGGCGACTCGCTCAATGCGACCGCGACCGGCAGCTTCGAGCTCGACGGTGACTTGACCAAGATCGTTTTCGCGCTCGAGGGCGACCAACTCGATATCGATCGTTATCTGCCGCCGCCCCCACCGGCGCCGGTCGCGAGCGAGTCCGAGCCAACGTCCGAGCCCGAGCCGCCCGCCGATGAATCGACACCGATCGCGCCGAAAGACCTGTTCGCGATGATTCCCGACGATCCGTTGGATTTGACCGCGCTGCAATCCACCGAGGCCGATATCACGATTCGTCTCGGCGGCCTTTCGGCGGTGGGCTACGAGGTCGGGCCGATCGACGTCAAACTCGACGTCATAGATGGCGCCTTGAGCGTACTGATCGATGAAATCGGTCTCTATGGCGGGGCGGTCACCGGCTTTCTGACGATGACCCCATCGGACAACGGTGTCGTCGTCGACTCCTCCATCTCCATCGACCAGATTGCGGTGGCCGAGTTGGCGATGGCGGCGGCGATCGATATGCCGGTGGTCGGAATCGCCTCCGGGACGCTCGCGGTGCGCAGCGAGGGCGCCAGCGCGCGCGGCTTGGCGAAAAGCGCGGCCGGTAAACTCGATTTCAGCCTCGGCGGAGTCGAGACCCAGGACGCGACGCTTGCCGCGGTCTCGGAAGTCACTCTGTCGCTCGAGCTTCCGGGGTTCGAGGCGGCGCCGAGTTTGACCGCGTCCGTGGTCTATAACGGCGAACGCGTCGATCTTACTCTCGATACGGACCCCCTGCCGATTATTCTCGGCGAAGACCGCTTCGCGGTCAATCTGTCGGTTGCTTCCAAGCTTATTTCGGTGACCTACGAGGGCGCGATTCAACAGCGGCCGGTGCAAGGTCTCGACGGTGTCTTCGATCTCGATGTCGGATCTGTCGGCGCCCTGGCGGCCTGGCTCGGTCAACCGTTGCCCGATGGCCAGCCCGACCCGGGTCCGCTCGCGATCCACGCGGCGCTCGCCGCCGACGGCCCCAAGGTGGTGTTGTCGGAAGCGACGATCGCGGGTGAGGATTTGAACGCCACGGCGTCGGGCAGCCTCGATGCGTCGGGTGACGTAAAGATTATCGATTTCGTCCTCGACGCCGAATCCCTCGATATCGACCGCTATCTTCCGCCGCCCGCCGAGCCGATCGCGGCGACCGAGGATGCGACCGATGCGACGGATGCGAGCCCGACGGAGGTCGCCGAGGCGGCCGGCGATATCGACATTTTGGCTGGCCTACCGACCAAGCCGTTCGATATGGCGCACATGCGCGGCATTCAGGGCAAGGTGGCGGTGCGCATCGGTCAGGTGCGCGCCATGGGCTACGAAGTCGGCCCGATCGATCTCGCGATGACGATGGACGGTGGCGTTCATCGGCTCGTGCTCGGCGAGCTGGGGCTTTACGGTGGTGATATCAGCGGCTCGCTTACAATGGATGGCTCCCAAGATGGTCTCGGCGTCGATGCCGCATTTGCCATCGCCGATGTTGCGGTCGCGCGCCTGGCCGAAGTGGCCGGCGCCGAGTTGCCGGTGACCGGCGTTGCGACAGGAACCGTTGCCGCGAAAGGATGGGGCGAAAATCCACGCGCACTGGTCGCCGCCCTGACCGCCGAGATAGATTTCGTGCTCGCCGGAGTCGAGTCCGGCGAAGCGGCGATGGCTGGCCTGTCCGAACTCACGCTCATGGCGTCGCTACCGGGGTTCGACGCGGCGCCGACACTCGATGCGACGGCGGTCTACAAAGGCGAACGGGTGGCGGTCGGGCTCGCCCTCGATCCCCTGCCAAAAGTGCTCGGCGGCGATCGTTTCGATGTCGAGGTGTCGGTCACCTCGACGCTCGTCACCGCGGGCTACAAAGGCGCGGTGCAGCAGCACCCGGTTCCCGGCCTCGACGGCATTTTCGATCTCGATATCGGTTCGGTTGGGGCGCTCGCGGCGTGGCTCGACCAGCCGCTACCCGCGGGCCAGCCCGACCCCGGGCCGCTCAAGGTCCACGCGGCGCTGAGCGCTGACGGCCCAAAAGTGGTGTTGTCGGAAGCGACCATCGTGGGGGACGGTTTGAATGCCGAGGCGTCGGGCAGTCTCGATGTATCTGGCGACGTCAAAATTATCGATTTCACCCTTAAAGCCGACTCGCTCGACATCGACAAGTATCTCCCGCCGCCGGTGGAAGCCGTCGCGACGGAAGAGGAATTGGCCGAGGACACGGCTGAAGAATCGAAGGTAGCCACCGACATCGGCGAAGACATCGCCGAAGACATCGCCGAAGACAACGGCGACCCTTTGGCGGCCCTTTCGACCGAGCCGTTCGATCTGGCGCCGTTGCGCGCCGTCGACGGCAAAATTGCGGTGCAGGTTGGGCAAGTGCGCGCCATGGGCTACGAAGTTGAGCCCATCGATCTTGCCGTGACCATGGACGGCGGCACCCATCGGCTCGATCTTGCTGAGCTCGGGCTTTACGGCGGCGGTATCAACGGCTCGCTCACCGTTGACGGATCGGGCGATGATCTTGGCGTCGATGCGGCCTTTACGATTGCCAATTTGGCGCTGGGACGGTTGGCGGAGATTGCCGGTGTCGAATTGCCGATGACCGGGATCGCGACCGGTACCATCGCCGCGAAGGGACGGGGAGAAAGCGCGCGCGCCCTGGTCGCCGGATTGACCGCCAATGTCGATATGGCGCTCGCCGCGATTGAAGCGGCGGACGAAACATTGGCCGGGCTGTCCGACCTTTCGGTAAAGGCGTCGCTGCCCGGCATCGATTCTGGCCCCGCGCTGAATGCGATAGCGGTCTACAAGGGCGAGCGGGTCGAGGTCGGACTCACTCTCGATCCGCTTCCCAAGGTGTTGGCGGGCGATCGTTTCGACATCGAATTTTCTCTCGCCTCGGCGCTGGTCAACGCGGGCTACAAGGGCGCGGTGCAACAAAAGCCGGTTCCTGGTCTTGACGGCGACCTGTACGCCGATATCGGCTCCGTCGGCGCACTCGCGGCGTGGCTGGGCCAGCCGTTTCCCGACGGCCAGCGCGATCCAGGCTCGCTCGAATTACAGGCCCATCTCGCTGCGGACGGCGAAAAAGTGGCGCTCGAAAGCGCTGTGATAGAAGGCGCGGCATTCAAGGCCTCGGCGACCGGGAGCTACGATGGATCGGGCGATATACCCATCGTCCAAGCGGCGCTTACCATCGATCAGCTCGACCTCAACGCCTATCTGCCCGAACCCCCGCCTGCAACCGAGGCGGCATCCGAGTCCGCGCCGGCGACGGCCGGTCAACCCGCTCCAATCGCCGAGCCCGGCGATTGGAGCGATGAGCCGATCGACGCGTCCGCCCTGGGCTCGGCGATCGCGGATATCCGTGTCGTCGCCGCCAACGGTCTTTATCGAGACCTGACGATCGACGCGCTCGATGCCGAGGTGACCTTGTCCGGCGGGTTGCTCACGGCTGTCATCAACGAATTGCGGCTTGTCGGCGGGACCATTGTCGGCCGAGCGTCGGTTGACGGCTCCGGTGACAGCCTCGGCCTGAACTACGACCTGACTGCGGACGGCCTGCAAGCCAAGCCCTTGCTGGCCACCTTCGCCGATTTCGATCAGCTCAGCGGAACTATGCAATTCGCCGCCAGGGGACAAGCCCAAGGGGCGACCGAGCACCAGATTGTTAGTTCACTAAACGGCGATGGCATGGTGAGCTTCACCGACGGCGCGATCGAGGGGATTGATCTTGCCGGAACGCTGCGCCGGGTCGGTGATCTCGACTTCGGTAACGAGCCGCCGGAAGCGCAGAATACCGATTTCAGTGAGCTCGGCGGGACCTTCGTCATCGTCGACGGTGTCATCGACAATCGGGACTTCAAGATGTTGGCGCCATTGCTCCGTGTCGAAGGCGCCGGGTTGGTGCCGATGCCGCCGCGGATGATCGATTACCAAGTCACCGCGAAGCTGGTGGCCAGTCTCGTGGGTCAAGGCGGCAACGACGTTTTGGCGGGGATTCCCATTCCGGTTGGGATTACCGGACCTTGGCATGACCCGGGGTACGACGTAGACGTCCAGGGCGTTTTCGCCGAATAGGGTATCCACTTCGCTCTCGTGATGTCAATATGTTGGGATGGCGAACCCGGCATCCCATCCCGAAGGCGGGGTCGACTACCCGCGCACCCTGACTGAATTCGACGCGTGGTTCGTGTCGGAGACGGCGTGTGCGGA
>JAKZSU010000244.1:0-11330 GCA_047517485.1 Alphaproteobacteria bacterium | reverse complement strand
AACTCTACAATGCCCAGTGGATCGTCGAAAAGAACGGCTACCTGAGCCCCGCTCAAGCTCGTCAGGCGTGGCACGCCGCGATCTCAATCAGGCCCGCCGCGTGAGACAAACTTGTGTCCAAGGAACCGGGTGCGCTACAATAATCCGTTAGCCATAGAGGGAAGACCCATGCTGCGTATCGCCTTGCTTTACGGAGCGATTTTGATCGTCGGTGTCTTCGCGTGGCCGGTAATCGAGATAGTGGGGATGACGCGCTTGCCGGGCGACGTGGTCATCGTGTTCGGCACCAGCAATCTGACAATTCCCTTCACCACCGGCTTCGTCCTCACATCGATCGCCGCCGCCGCGCTGTGGCTCATACGGCGTTAGAGCAAGTCCTTTCCTGATGGAACCGGTTTGATGGGGCAGATTGGCTTTTCGGGGTGGCGCGGCGCGACGGGCGATGCGTGTGCATCGGCCGAGCGTCGCAACCCATCCGATAGGCCAATATGCCCCACCGAAGGCCGCACGCCTGTGCGCCCTGGCATCGTTGCGCGTCTTGCCCGATGACCCCACAGCGCGCGGCGGCGCGCGCCTAACCACGGCGCACAGGCGTGCGGTCAAACCGATTCCATCAGGAAAAGACGTGCTTTAGGGATTGACGTCGGGCGCGGACCTCGATATTTCAGCCGCGCTCTACTCATAGATTTGGATATTCGATTTTGGAATTGCAAGACGACGAAATGGCGCTGGCCGGGGTTCGCGAGGCTTTGCAACGCGTCCCCCGAATGAATGGCGCCGGCGCGCCGCTCACCCTGTCGTTTGCCGACGGTGCCTTGATCATCAAGGGCGAGGTGCCGGACGTCGCGGTCAAGCGGCGCGCGCTCGATGCCGCCGCGTCGGTCGACGAGGTTGGCGAAATCGTCGATCGCCTGACCGTCGCGCCGGCGGAGATCATGGGCGACCGGCAGATCCGCGATCAGTTTCGCGACGTATTGTACCGCGAAACCGCCTTCACCGACTTCATGCTGATCGCCGTCGACCGCGGATCGCCGACCGTGCTGCGCCGTCCGGTCAAGGCGGCCGGGCGGATCGAGTACGATGTCGATCGCGGCATCGTGACCCTCAACGGCGCCGTACCCTCGGTCGAGCACAAACGTCTAGCCGGTGTACTGGCGTGGTGGGTGCCGGGCCGCCGCGACGTGATCAACGCCATGAGGGTCGAGGCCGGCGAAGGGCAAGCCGCCGGAACGCTCGCGGACTGGGTTAAAGATATTCTCGATCGCGATAATGGCCTGGATTCGGCTGCCATTGAAGTGGTTGCCGAGAATGGCTCGGTTCGACTGTTCGGTCGGGTTGCTAGCCAAAGCGCTCGGGACCGCGCCGAATTCGACACTTGGTACGTCGACGGTGTCGATCAGGTCATCAACGATATCGAGATTTATACCAAACCGCGATGAGCAAGACTCATCGCGGTTTGTAGGTGCGTTCAAGCGCCACGCAGGCTCGCCTCGCATAAGCTCGGGCGCGCGGTCGCGCTTGCCGGCCCGCACACCGTGCGGTCCGGTTATTTTATAGAGCGTTCAAGCGCCACGCAGGCTGTCCTCGCATAAGCTCGGGCGCGCGGTCGCGCTTGCCGCCCCGCATTGAATTTCACTCAATGCAGGGCGGTATTAATCCTCACACGAATAGCCGAGCGCGGCGGGCCCCTCTTCGAGATAGTCGCTGAGGAGAGGAATTCCGAGCAAGTAGGTGTCGGTGTGATCGGATCGTGCGTCCTTGGCGGCCTCAAGCCCGGTCTCCCAGTTGTCGGCACTGAAATCCCCGCGCCCCAGCCAAGTCAAGGCGACGAGATTGATCTGCTCTTCCTCATTCAGCGCGCCGATGAAAGACGCCAGTTCGTCGTATACCGGCTCTTCGCCGACATCCTCGACTGCCTCGAGCGCGGATACTTCGGTGGTGGCGTCGCTCTCGCGAGAATAGTCGGCCGGAATTTTGATATCAAAAGCCCGTATATGGGTGATCAAGTCACATACATCTTCGACGGCTATCCCGAGCATGATCGCTCTCGCTTCGGATTGTCGGCCGCGTCGCACACCTCTATCGATGTAAATTCAGATTAGACCTACTTTTGGCATGCTCTCGCGAAGGCTGAAACAAGTCCAGCGCGAATACCGGATGCCCTCTCATCTCTCGACTTGACCAAGCAGGGGGTAAACCCCACCCTTCCTCTCACCACCCCACAAGCAAACGAGCGCTCAAATGACAGGCATAAGCCCCGACAGCCCCTTGAAGATCGCCGGATGGATCCCGATGTCGATGACCGTCGCGGGCTTCGCCTATCTCGCCGCCGCGATCCTCATGGCCGGCGCCGGCGCCGGTCATTAGCGCCAAATCACCCGACCGCTTTAACGCGCCGCGCAGATAATTTGGATCGCGGGCGTCGCGTCTGATAATTTGATCGCTTACGCCGCGTGGCCGTTTCGCGGCGTCAGCCAATTTGCCAGTGGGGTGGCTCCGGGGAGGGAGGCCGCCCCGCTACAGTGGGAGGTTCATTCACATGCGCAAAGCGCTTTCATTTGGGCTGGCCACGAGTTGCGCCGCCATGCTCATGATGCCGTTGTCGGCGACGGCGGGGAAAATCATCATCTCGAACTGGGACGGCTATATGCCCGGCAACCTGTTGGAGAGGTTCACCGCGGCGACCGGTATCGAAGCCGAACTCTTCCTGCACGCGACCAATGAAGAGATTATGGGCAAATTTGTCGCCAACCGCGGAGTCGGCTACGACGTTCTTTTCGTCTCGAGCCCGTACGCCGAGGCGCTGGCCAATCTTGGCCTGAGCGCCAGGATCGATCGCGATTTGATCCCCAACATCGACAACCTCTACACCGAAGCCAATCATTTCCCGCACGATCCCGGCAACAAGCATTCGGTGCCGCACGCGTGGGGCACCACCGGCCTGTGCTATCGCTCGGATCTCGTGTCGGGGACGCCGGACAGTTGGTTCGACTTGCTGCGCCCGGCGGACGAATTGAAGGGCAAGGTCACGATGTTGGCGAGCGATCGCTGGCTGATGGGCGCCGGCTTGTTCGCGCTCGGCTATTCGATCAACGCCACCGATCCGGAGCAAATCGGCGAAGCTCGGGATTTGCTCATCGAAGCCAAGCAATCGCTTCTCGCCTATGACGATACGACGTTCTACGCCAAGTTGGTCACCGGTGAAGCGGCGCTGGTCCATGCCTGGGACGGCTGGTGCAATTATGGCATCGCGGAGAATCCCGATATCAAGTTCGTGGTGCCCAAGGAGGGCAGCGATGCCTGGGTCGATACCATGGTGGTGGTCGAAGCCTCGCCGAACAAAGAGGACGCGCACGCCTTCATCAATTTCGTCCTGCGCCCCGAAATTCATGCCTGGGCGGTCGAAAACATCCTCTACAAGGTGCCCAATCAGGCGGCGATGGAAAGCGTCGATACGAGTCTGTTCGAGACTTACCCCAATCTCGCCATGCGGCCCACCGACTTGTTGAAACTCGAAGGCCTACGCGACCTCGGCGAGGCGCAGCGCTATTACACGCGAGCGGTGACCGAAATCACCGCCTCGCGGTAGCGTATCCAGGACGCCCTGGCGGCGCAGCCAGAGCAATCCGGAATGACGGTATCCGAGATTAGGCGGCTGCTGATCCTTATCGGCCCGGGTCTTGGGTGGCTGGTGCTGTTCATGCTCGTGCCGTTCGCGCTGATCGTCATCTACAGCTTCTACCAGCGCGGCACCTATGGCGGCATCGTTACCATCTTCACGCTGGATAATTATCTGCGCGCGATCGACCCGCTCTATTTGAACATTTTTCTGCAGTCGGCGAAGATCGCCGGCATCGCCACCGGCTTGGCGCTGCTCATCGGCTACCCGACCGCCTATTTCATCGCCACCGCGCCGAAGCGTTACCGGACCACGCTCCTGGTCCTGGTGATGCTGCCGTTCTGGAGCAACTTCCTGATTCGCACCTATGCCTGGATCGTGCTGCTCAATCGCGAGGGATTGATCAATCGCGCGTTGATCGATATCGGCCTTATCGATGAGCCCCTGCCCTTGTTGTACAACCAGTTCGCGATCATCGTCGGTCTGTTGTATGGCTATCTACCGTTTGCCGTGATGCCCCTCTATGCGGCGATATCCCGCGTCGGGCCGGAAGTCCGCGAGGCGTCGCTGGACCTCGGCGGCTCGGCGGTCGGCACGTTTTTCAGGGTCGTGCTGCCGCTGACCTCGGGCGGTGCGGCGACCAGCGCGGTGTTCGTGTTCGTGCTGTCGATCGGCAACTTCATCACCCCCGACCTGCTCGGCGGCGGACGCACAATCATGGTTGGCAACTTGATCTACGACCAGTTCCTCAGCGCCCGCGACTGGCCGTTCGGCTCGTCTCTCGCGTTTATCCTGATGGCGATCGTGATGATCCTGCTGTTCGTCCAGGCGCTGTTCGTGCGCCACGCCGCGGGCCGCGAGGATCGGACCCATGTCTAGCCATCGAGGTGCACTGCGGGTTCATGTCGCCTTGGTCTATCTGTTCCTCTACGGCCCGATCGCGGTTCTTGTCGGCCTGTCGTTCAACACCAGCGGCCTGCCCACCGCGTGGACCGGATTTTCGGCCCAATGGTACGGCGAGCTGCTCCACAACGAAGCGCTGCTCAAATCGGCGCGCAACACGATAATCGTCGCCTGCGCCTCGACCTTGATCGCCACCGTGCTCGGCACGTTGCTGGCGCTCGGGCTCGACAGATTGCGCCGCAGCCCGGTGCTCGACGCGGTGGTGTTTGCACCGATGATTCTTCCCAACATCGTGCTGGCGATCGCGTTGCTTTCGTTCTTCACCGCGATCCGCATGACCCTGGGCCTGCACTCGATCGTCATCGCCCACGCGGTGTTCAATATCGCCTTCGTGTGCGCCATCGTGCATACCCGCCTCAGCCATTTCGATCACACCATGATCGAGGCCTCGATAGACTTGGGTGCGAGCGAGGCAACGACATTCCGGCGCATCGTCTTGCCGTCGATTTTTCCTGGTATCCTGGCCGGCGCCTTGGTCGCGTTCACCCTCTCGTTCAATGAGTTCATCATCGCCTATGTCAGCCGCGCACCCACGTCGATCACTTTTCCAGTTGAAATTTATTCGATGATCCGAGTCGGGGTAACGCCTGAGATCAACGCGGTGGCAACCATCGTGTTGGGGGTGAGCTTCACCCTGATCCTGCTCTCGCAACGTCTCAACCGAGGGACGCCGTAATGGCGCGCGAGATCATCGGGCTGCATGGGGTGAGCAAGCGGTTCGGCTCGACCGTGGCGATCGACAAACTGTCGCTGAGCCTGCGCGAAAACGAGTTTTTTGCGCTGCTTGGGCCGTCTGGCTGCGGCAAGACCACGTTGCTGCGGATGATCGCCGGCTTCGAGACGCCGGATACGGGCACGATTCTTCTCGACGGCGACGACATGACCCAGGTGCCGCCGAACCATCGCCCGATCAACATGATGTTCCAGTCGTTCGCGCTGTTTCCCCACCTCACGGTGCGCGACAATGTGGCCTATGGCTTGCGCATGGAGGGGGTGCGCGGCAAGGCGCTGCGCCAACGCGTCGACGAGGCGCTCGAGAGAGTCCGCATGGCCGATCTCGCGAAGCGCAAGCCGGGCCAGCTTTCGGACGGTCAGCAGCAGCGGACAGCACTCGCGCGGTCGCTAATCAAGCAGCCCAAAGTGTTGTTGCTCGACGAGCCGCTCGGCGCCCTCGATCGCAAGCTGCGCGGGCAAATGCAGCTCGAGCTCAAACAATTGCAGCACGACGTCGGCATCACCTTTCTGGTGGTCACCCACGATCAGGAAGAAGCGCTGGTCATGGCCGATCGGGTGGCCTTGCTCGACGAAGGGCGGGTGCGCCAGGTCGGCACCCCGGCGGACCTGTATGAGCGGCCGGACAGCCGTTTCGTCGCCGATTTTATCGGCACGATGAATTTCATCGAGGCTCGCGTCGTCGGCCCGGATACGCTCGAAATTCCGGGTATTGGTGAGATTCCCGCAGTCTGCGTCGGCCATGCCGAGGGCGCCGCGGTGACCCTCACAGTGCGCCCGGAACGCATCGACTTGATCGTTGGCGACCGCCCGCCCGGCGAAGATCTGGCGGCGTTTCAGGGAACCGTGCAAAGCATTGCCTATTTTGGCCAAGATATCGCCGTGCATATCGCGGTCGATGGCCTGGACCAGCCCCTCATCGCCCGGCTAACCGGCGCCCACCCGATGGTCGGGCGCTTTAGACAAGGCGCGACTCTCTATTGCGCCTGGCACCCGCTGCACGCGCGCATCCTCGAAAAATAGCGCCTTCGCTCAGCGCTGGGGCACCCCCGGCGAACGATAGATTGTGCGACCGTCGATGCGGATATCGATGTCCTGTAGATAGCGATTGATCGCGCGCGGATCGATATCGACCCCGAGGCCGGGAGCATCGGGGGCGGAGACCATGCCGTCCGAATCGCGGGCGATCCGCTCGCGGGTGATTTCGCGCGCCACCGCCTTGGCCTCGACGGGATATTCGCAAAGCGTCGAGCGGGCATCGCCGGCGAATGGCTGGAGCGACGCGCTCAACGCGATGTGCGAATTGAACGTGTGGTTGACGAAACGCACCCGTCTCGATTGGGCATAGAGCGCGACTTTCCGCGCTTCCGATATGCCCATGCGACCGGCGTCGATCTGGACATATTTCAGTGCCGCGTGATCGATCATGTGGCGCGCCATATGAAAATTATGCGCCCCCTCGCCGCCCGCCAGACCGACGCGATCGGCGAATCCGGCCAAACGCTGGTATTCGGCGAGCGCGCCGGACACGAACGGTTCCTCGAGCCATGTCGCTTTCACCTCTTTCAACGTCGGGAGGCGCGCGGCGGCGGCATTCACGTCATCGACCCAGATCGTGCCGGCATCGATCAGCAGAGTGCCGTCGTCGCCGATGCCGGACCGGGCCGCCCTCAAGTGTTCGGCGTCGGTTTCCACCGATCCCGTGCCGAACGGCCCCCAGCCGAACTTGACGGCGCGGTATCCGGCATCGCGCATCGCCCGGCCTTTCGCCAAGGTCTGGTTGGGATCGTCACCAAACAGCTGCGAGGCGTAGGCAAGCTTGGGAAGCGCGCGCTTTTGGCCGAGCAGACGCCAAACCGGCTCGCCCAGTCGTCGCCCCATGAGATCCCACAGCGCCATGTCGATGCCAGCCAGGGTATGGTCGGCCTGCAGGAGATCGAGGCTGTTGGCGCGCACCAGGGCGCCGATCCGCGCGATATCCTCGATTCCATCGAGTTTTTCGCCCAGCACCGAGTCGCGAACCGGACGGCACGCCGAATGCGACATCGGCGCGAAATAGCTGGCAATCGACGCCAAGGGCGCGGCATCGCACTCGCCCCAGCCGATATCGTCACCGGAGACGATCCGGATCAGCAGCGAATCCTGGCTGTTGTCGGCGATCGCCTCGACCTCGGGAAGCGAGAGGTAATAGAGATCCACCGCTTCGATTTCCGGCATTTATGGCTCCTCCTGTGTCGCGAATCGCTCTGTAATCATAACGTACTCTATCGCGCGAAGGCCTTGCCAGCCCGGCCTAACCGGTAATGACCCTGGCTCAGGTGCCGCCAACCGGCTAAAAGCGACCATTGCACCAAAAGAAGGAAGATGAGATGTCAGCGGCCAGCGAGAAACGAAGCCGTCTCCGCGCCCGCCTCGAGAGCGGCGAGCTTATCGTCGCCCCCGGGGTCTTCGACATGATTTCGGCACGCATCGCCGATGGCCAGGGCTTCGACGCGCTGTACATGACCGGGTACGGAATCTCCGCCTCATACCTGGGTTTGCCGGACGCCGGCTTCGCCACCTTGACCGACATGGCGGCGTGCGCGCGGCGCATCGCCGAGGGCACCGAGACCCCACTGATCGCCGACGCCGACACCGGCTATGGCGGCCCGCTCAATGTGCAGCACACGATCCGGTCGTATGAGGCGGCGGGGGTCGCGGCGGTGCAGATCGAGGACCAGGAATTTCCCAAGAAATGCGGCCACACCCTGGGGCGAAAAGTGATTCCGCTCGCCGACATGGTGACCAAGATCAAGGTCGCGGTCGACAGCCGCGACGATCCCAACCTGCTGATCGTCGCGCGTACCGATGCGCGCACCTGCTTAGGGCTAGACGAAGCGCTGCGCCGCGCCGAGGCGTTCGAGGCCGCCGGCGCCGATGTCTTGTTCGTCGAGTCGCCGGAAAGCGAAGCCGAAATGGAACGCATCGGGCGCAGCACCGACCGGCCGCTGCTCGCCAATATCGTCGAGGGCGGCAGGACACCGGCGTTACCGGCGGAACGACTGCGCGAAATCGGCTATCGCATCGCGATCTATCCGGCGACCGGCTTTCTCGCCGCCGGCGCGGCGCTGGCCTCGATCTACGGCACGCTCAAGCAAACCGGCTCGAGCGGCGCGGTCGAGACCCCGCTCACCGATTTCGAAGCCTTCAACCGGGTGGTCGGTTTCGAGAAAGTCTGGGCCTTCGACGAAAAGTGGGGCTCGGAAGACTAGCGCGCGCGTTTCAATGACGCGGCGTCGAAATCGCGATCGCTCAAACCGGTTCTGAACTCGATCCCTTGCGAGGTCAGTTCGGTGCTTTTCCCGGTTTGGTGATTGACCATCGAGAGCAGTCGCGCCCGCCAGTAATGATCGAGATATTGGCGATAATCGCTGAACGTCAGGGTCTTGAGGAACGCGTTCTTGCGATCGTAATAATCGATCTTGTGGACGCGGAAATTTTCGAACTCCATCCAGATCACCTGCCGCGTATAGCCGGAATATTTATCGACCGGGTAGCGCTCGAACATCCAACATTGCGCGCCGTCGCCGCACGGCGCGTCCTCGATCCATTTGTAGGTGTATTTCTCGACCTCTTGGCTCGATAGATCCTCGTAGGAGAATTCCGAGCCGACGAACGAGCCCGACTTGTTCGCCGAGCTGATCCGCTTGACCCGTTTGAGCGCCGGCAGATAGAGCCACTGATCGTCGGGGCCGGACTTGTGGGTGAAGGTGAGGATCGCGGTGCCCTTGATGTCGGCGAGGCGGTCGAATATCGAGATGCTCTTGTCACCGTCGGCGGCGTATTCGAGGACCTTGCTGCGGAAATAGCGCTTGGACTCGTCGCCATAGCGATTGCGCAACAACATTTCGAGCGCGGAGACCTGATCGCCGTAGCCGGCATTGTACGCATCGGCCTCCAACGCGATGCGCAGCCCCTTCTCCTCGGCGGTCTCGGCCAACGCCGTCACGGGCAATCCAAGGCCGGCGATGATGGCTAATGAGATAAATGCGCGCATGGCTTAGCGCTCCTTCTTATCGAGCATGAGGAGAAGTGTCGGCAGGAACAGGAAATCGGCGAGCAACGCCACGACAAGCGTAATCGAACTCAACCAGCCGATATGCGAGCTTGGCCGATAGCCCGACGTGCCGAGCACCAGAAAGCCGAGCACCAAGACCACGGTGGTGATCACCAGCGCGGAGCCGACGGTGTTGAACGAGTAGCGCACCGCGGCGGGCGGATCCATGCCGCGTTCGCGCCGCGCCCGGAGATACTTGCTGAGAAAATGCACCGTATCGTCGACCACGATACCGAGCGTCATCGCCACTACGGTGGCGATCGCCAAGCCGACTTGTTGCACGGTGTAACCCCAAATTCCAAACGCGATTGCCACCGGGAACAGGTTGGGAACCAGACTGATCAGGCCGATGCGTATGCTGCGCAAGGCGATGATCAGAATGAAAGAGATCAACACCAGGGCGAGAATGCTGCCGCCCAGCATAGAGGTAATATTGCGCCACGACAGGTTGGCGACGACCATCGAGATACCGCTTCCCGGCGAGGCAATTTCTGGCGCGTTGGCTTGCAGCCATTCTTGCGCCCGCGCATCCATCGCCTTGAGGCCCATCGAGGTCTGATTGCGCATGGTGACAACCATCCGCGTGTTCCGCTTGCCAACATCGATGGTGGTGTTGAGATCGAGCCCATAGGGCAATGATAGTTCGTATAACAATAAATATTACGCCGCCAAGTCCCGTTGTTCGGGTATGCGGTAATAGGCCTCGTCGTCGCCGTGCATGTTCTTGTTGAGACGCTTGAATGTATCGGTCAGCGCAATGACGTTGACCACGCTGGGTTGGGCGCGATACCAGCCGACAAAGGCATCCAATCGGTCGAGAAACTCCGGATCGGCGATGCCGCCGTCCTCGCCCGCCGAGATCGAATATTCGATCACCTGCAACCCGGTGAGATTTTCCATCACGAAATCGGCATGAACGCGGTAGTCGTAGCGGTGATCGAAATATTCGACGAAGTTGTCGTCTAGGTCGATGCGGGTGATGCCGGAAGACAGCGCTACGATGACCACCAAGGTGCCGTAAAACAGCATCCGGCGCTTGCCGATCACGAAATCGGCCAGGCGCTCCATCATCGGCGCGCGAGTGGCGCCGGCTTTCACCTTGACCCGAACCGGCAGGATCGCCATCACCGCGGGCAGGAAGGTGACCGCAAAGACGAACGCCATCATCATGCCGAAACCGACCATATTGCCAAGTATCTGGAACGGTGGTGTGTCGCTGAAATTGAGCACCAGGAAGCCGATCGCGGTGGTGGCGCTGGTCACGAATACCGGCTGCATGTTGATGCGCAGGGTCTCGATCACCGCCTGGTGCTTGGTCCGCCCGGCGCGCATTTCCTGATACAGGGTGACCAGGATATGAACGCAATGCGCCACCGAGAGGGTGAGCAGCAGGATCGGCGCCTTGATGGTGGTCGGATTGAGCGGCACGTTGAGCCAGCCGCAAGCGCCGATCGACACCAACGAGGTCATGAAAATCACCACCAGAGTGGCGAGGGTGCCGAAAAACGCCCGCAAGGTGATGATCAATACCAAAAGCACGATGCCGTAGAGAATGGGCCAGAGCGTGGTGAACTCGTTCAGCGCCGCGCTGCCGAAGGCGGCGGCGATACCGCCGGAGATATAAATGTCGATATCGGGGTGCGACGCTTTGACGTCGGCGATCATCTGATCGGTATGCGCCAAGGCGTCTACGACCGCCGCCGCGCCGTCTTCACCTTTAAGAATATTGATCAGCAAACCCGCCACATGACCGCGGTCCGACACAATGACGTTGACTAATAACCCGCATTTCCCAAGTATCGTCGATATTCAGTGCGGCGAGAAGGCGATTCTGCTATAAGAATCATGAAGTTGTAGCATACATGGAGCGGCGGATATGGCACACCCGATGGGTGAATCGAAACCGGGGTGCCTTCGGGT
>JAKZSU010000243.1:0-12614 GCA_047517485.1 Alphaproteobacteria bacterium | reverse complement strand
TATGGGTGAGCGTCGATCCATTGCTCAAGTGTCGAACATAGGTCCAATCCACGTCCACCGGATACGCCTCGCCCGCTTGCGGTGCGCCCGCCGGATAGGCAAACTTGACATCCACGCTTTCAGACACGGTCAAAAGACCGTTCGCCGGCGGCGTCGCTTCCTGGCCCCGCCACCACGGATCGGCGTCATCCGACAAGCCGACCGCCAATGCCGTCGTCGCGATGATCGAGGCAACGCCGGCGACGGTGGTCGAGTCGCCGGGAATGCCGCCCGGATCCGGTTCGCAGCAATCGACATCGCCGGTGGTCTCGTCGAATTCACCGGAGACCGCGGTGCCCGCCGTGCCTTCGCCATGGGCGGCGGCGACGATCGCGACGATCGTGGCGATCGCGAAAATGATCCACGCCAGAATCTTCCACCACGGGTCGGAGAACGGCAGGTCGCCGTGGATGCCGGCGTAACCGGGGTTCGGCACGAAGGTGATGGTCAGCCGGGCCGGGACCCACGGGCCCGAACTCGGCACACATTTTTCGTCCCTATCGCTGCACGGCCGCCATTTGTTGCGCGGCCCGATCACTTCCAGTCGGGAAACGATGAACGTGCCCTCGGGTATCGTGCAGTGGAAGTCGCCGGTCGTCGTATCCCGCACCGTGCTCGAAACAAAGATTTTTTGAGTGCGCGTTTAAGGTCGTGGCCGTTCGCTTCCGCTATCACGCTAACTATTTTTTTGCCAGGTGTCGCGTTGCGGAAATCGGCCAGCCAGGCAACGCGAACCGAAGCGCCCGCGGGGATCTCGCCGAAAGTATGCGTTCGTGGCACCGGGACGATGCCCGGGTCCCCCACGCCTTCGAGATAAATCGTAACGTTGTGCAGTGTCGCAGCGGATTCGTTGGTGTAATGGCAGGTGATTTCCTGACTGAACAGGGCGGTGTCGAAAATGCCGTCGGGCAGCATGACTTTTGTGAAGGGTTCCACCGAATAGGGGCGTAATCGGATATCCATCGGGGTCGCTGGCATAATCCTACTCCCTTAGAGCATGGCTTTCCTGGATGGAATCGGTTTGACCGCGATCCCGCATCCCGTGGCTAGGCGCGCGGTGCCGCGCGATGTGTGTCCATCGGGCAAGCCGCGCAACGACGCCACGGGATGCGGGATCGCGGCCTTCGGTGGGCCATATTGGCTTTTCGTGTGCGTTGCGACCCTCGGCCGATGCGCCGCATCGCCCGTCGTGCCGCGCCTACTCGAAAAGCCAATCTGTCCCATCAAACAGCTTCCATCCAGGAAAGACATGCTCTAGCGTGCCGGTGTGGCGACGAAGGTCAAACCTCCAACCGGACCATCCTCGGTGCGCGCCGTGACATCGATCGGAACATAGGTGCCGTATGCGATTTCAGGTGGCCACATGTGAAAATGCACGGCGCCGACCTCGCCGGCTTCGAGGTCCAATGCGATTTCTAGTTCGAGAGTCTTGTCATCGGGGTCCGGGCATCCGGGGTCGGCGGTGAAGCCGGCCTTTATCACCGCCTTGTCGGCTGGTTTCAGTTTGGGATGACCCAAGGACTTCAGGAGCTCGGGCGTTACCTCGGCGCCCCGTTCGAATGAGACCAGGTATCGCACGGCCTTTCGCGGCGGCGCGGTTAGCTGGATGACGCGGCTCATCGACTGAGACATCACGAGCACGTTGATATTGCGCTGCGCAATTTGACGATACGTCGCCGGCGAGAACGCGTCCGGCAGCGGTTGCGGCAGCGGATCGGCGGGATGGATGACTTCCGCGACCAGGCACTCGTGGCCGTTATTGACAATCACCGGCACCCAGGGGACGACACACAACACCTCCTTGACGTCGCCGGCATTGAGCGAGACCGAGGAGGTCCCGATCAGTGTCGAGGTGCTGCGCATGACTCCGGCGGCCGGGTTCGACCACCAATAATTTACCTGGGCATTGGTGACGTTTTCGCCCTCGATATTGTGCACCCGCGCCCAAACATAGGCTGTCCGGCCGGCGATCGGCGTACCCGGTGTGCCGTTCGGATCCTCGCCGGACACGACCCATATGTCAGGACTATTCCACCAACTTGGCTCACCATCGCGTATCATCAAAGCTGCAGACATCGCCCATAGCTCCTAATCAACTCTGGTTTAGCACGTTTAAATGGTAAGAATTTAATTAAAACTATCATAAATTGTATAAAGAGTCGAAATTATTCGCCCACGCCATACCGAGGGGCGCGGAAGTCCGTTGGCGGCGCTGATTGACCGGCGATCGCCACACACCGAATATTGTCGCTTATTCGGGGCGGTCTTGCGCCTTCCGTCCGAAGCCGAACAGCGGCGCGTTATCTTGACAACGTCACGTCGGCGCCGGCGAGAAACTTTTCCATTTCCGGCTCGCCCCTCAGCGCCTGCGCCGATCGCCGCGCGCGCTTGGCGATGCGCTCGGCGGAGAATCCGAGTTGCGTCATGCTGACGCCGGGGTCGAAGATTTCCGTGTAATGCGCGATCAGATCGCCCTCGAGGCGGAACCGGCTGATCCCGGTGAACACCACCCGGGTGCCGGCGTGGCCGTCGAGTTTCGAGGTATAGCCGAAGCGATAGCGCGCATAGCCGATGTCGCCGCCGTGCGCTTGCTCGTACATCTCCCAGACGAAGTCCTCGGCGTCGCGGCGGAAGTAATTGTCGATCATATCGGCGATCGCGTCGCGCCCCATGAACTCGCCGTAGAATCCGTCATGATAGGTGCCGAACTCGGTGAATACCGCGGCGAGTTCGGCGCCGCCGGTGCAGGCGGCGGTGCAAAAGCGTTTGGTCAGATCGGCGAAATCCATTGTGCGCACTCTCTTGCCAGGGGCGACAGGGCTGGCATCATCATCGGTCGGCACGGAAGAGATGGCAATGGCGTTGACGGACGATCAAAAGGCGGTGCGGGTTCGCATAGGCGGGCGGGTCCAGGGCGTGTGGTTTCGCGGCTGGACCGTCGATCAGGCGAGGCGCCTCGACCTTGCCGGCTGGGTGCGCAACCGTCATGACGGTTCGGTCGAGGCGCTGTTCGTCGGCGCCGCGGATCGCGTCGATGCCATGCTTGCTTTGTGTGGTGAAGGACCGCCGGCGGCGCGCGTCGATACTGTCGAAATCGAGGCCGCCCAGGGCATGGTCGGCACCGGCTTCGTTCAGAAACCAACCGTGTAGGGCCTCATACAAAACGTCGCGTCAATCCGCCGGCGTCGGCCGCCGTCGTGGGCGCCGCATCAACTCACCGCCGCAATTGGGACAGGTCGCCTTCATGGCGTGGGTGCAGCTCGCACAAAAGGTACATTCGTAGGAACAAATATACGCTTCGCCCATCGCCGGCAGCGCCGCCTCGCAGCGCTCGCATGTCGGGCGCATTTCAAGCGTCATGCCCGACCAACTGCGAGGATATCTCGGCGCCGTCAGCGCCCGGCGCCGCTACCGTCGCGCCGAACCGGGCCTCGAAATGGACCCACAGGCGCGCATCCACCTCGGCCATGGTGACCGGCAAGCCGAGATCGACCAGCGACGTTACCGCGTAATCCGGAATGCCGCACGGCACGATGCCGCCGTAATGCGCGAGATCGGGTTCGATGTTGAGCGAGACGCCGTGATAGGTCACCCAATGGCGTACCCGCACCCCAAGCGCGCCGATCTTGGCCTCGCCACGGCTCGGGTGCTCGACCCACACCCCAATCCGGCCGTCGCGGCGAAACGCGGTGATGCCGAAATCGGCGACGGTATCGATCAGCCAGTCCTCGAGATCACGGACGAAGCGTCTGAGGTCGGGCTGGCGGCCCGTGCCGCGCAGATTGAGCATCACGTAGGCCACGCGCTGGCCCGGGCCATGATAGGTGTAACGTCCGCCGCGGCCGGTCTCGTGCACCGGAAAGCGCGCCGGCTCGACCAATTCCGACGTATCGGCGCTGGTGCCGCGGGTATAAAGCGGCGGATGTTCGACCAGCCAAGCGAGTTCGCGCGCCGCGCCGGCGCGAATTGCCGCCACCCGCGCTTCCATCGCGCTCACCGCGCTGGCGTAGTCGACCAGCTCGTCGGTTGTTTTCCATTCGACGGAATCCATGGCCTGAATCCTATCACGTGTTGCGCGTTCGCGGCAGATTTGCTATCCCGCCACTCGTGCCCTCGGTGGGCACCGTGCGGTCGTGGCGGAACTGGTAGACGCGCAGCGTTGAGGTCGCTGTGGGAGCAATCCCGTGGAAGTTCGAGTCTTCTCGACCGCACCAATTATATATCGCCGAGAGCGAGAGCCGCTGAACCCGGACGGAACGCTCCGTTGCCGCGGCTTTTTACCAGCCGGTTTGGAGGCATGACCATGATTGGCATCCGGCGGCGGCATGGTCCGGGTTTGAGCGATGAGTGACCCCCTCGACACCGTGGAAACCGATCTCGCCGTCGACCCGATGGCGGTGACGCCGGACTTCGTCCGCGCGGTTAAAGACGCGCTCGGCGAAAGCCGGACCGACGACGCGCTGATGCTTGTCGCGCATCTGCATGCCGCGGATCTCGCCGACATGCTCGAGGCACTCAGGGCCGATGATCGCCATGACTTGATCGTCGCGCTCGGCTCGTCGCTCGACCCCGAGGTCTTGGCCGATCTCGACGAGCATGTGCGCGATCGTGTCCTCGAGGATATCGATCCGGCCGCCATCGCCGCCGCGGCGGCCGAACTCGACACCGACGACGCAACTTATCTGATCGAGGATCTCGACGCCGTCTCCCAGCGCCAGGTACTTGCGGCGATGCCGGCCGCCGATCGAGAGCTCGTCGAAGCCGCGCTCGCCTATCCCGACAATAGCGCCGGCCGCCTGATGCAGCGCGACTATGTCGCGGTGCCGGCCTACTGGACCGTTGGCCAGGTCATCGATTGGTTGCGCGAAAGCGACGATCTGCCCGACGAATTCTATGAGATTTTTGTCGTCGACCCGCGCCATCGGCCGATCGGGACCGTGCCGCTCCATCGTGCCATGCGGACCCGACGCACCGTCGGCGTTGCCGACATCATGCAGGTCGAGCTCCATTCGATCGCGGTCGAGATGGATCAGGAAGACGTCGCCTACCAATTCGACCAATATGATCTCGCGTCGGCCCCGGTAGTCGGTCCCGACGGGCGGCTGCTCGGCCAGATCACCGTCGACGATGTCGTCGACGTCATGCGCGAAGAGGCGGAGGAGGATATCCATCGCCTCGGCGGCGTCACCGCGGAAGGCGATCTCCATCTGCCGCCGCTGCAGACCGTGCGCCGCCGATGGGTCTGGCTGTTGGTCAATCTGATCACCGCGGTCATCGCCTCGCTGACCATCGCGGTGTTCGCCGATACCATCGAACAGATCATCGCGCTCGCTATTTTGATGCCGATCGTCGCCTCGATGGGCGGCAATGCGGGAACCCAGACCCTGACCGTCGCGGTGCGCGCGCTGGCGACCCATGAACTCACCGCGGCCAACGCAGGGCGCATCCTGTGGAAGGAATGCATCGTCGGCGGCACCAACGGGTTGATCTTCGCGGTGCTCGCCGCGTTGGTGGCCTCGCTGTGGTTCGCCAGTCCGGTCATCGGCCTGGTTATCGGTCTCGCGATGATCATCAATTTGCTGGTCGCCGGCGCCGCCGGGATGTTGATTCCGCTGGGCCTGTCACGGGCCGGCGTCGACCCCGCGATTAGCGCTGGAATTTTTCTCACCACTGTCACCGATGTCGTTGGTTTCTTTGCCTTTCTTGGGCTTGCCAAGTTGATCATTCTGTAGCGCCGGCTAGCCTCTTAATTTTCTCTGATATAGCCGGAGAATAATTATATAACTTATTGATATTACGTTATTTAGACCGATTTAGGATCGACAAATCGGCCGGTCCGCAATTCATCCACTGCGTTAAAAATATCTCACAGCACCGTGACTTTGCCGCTTTCCCTCTGGCAGCGGTCGCCACCCAACCCATATTTTTCTCAGGAGCGGGTCGATCTACTGCGGCAGAACAAAAACGGCAGAGTGGCGCCCAAGGAGACTGAAAAATGGCGACTTACCGAACCCGGACGATCGCCGAATACGAACACATCCTGTCGTGCGAGGATGCGGAAATCGGCTTTCGCGCGATCATCGCCATCCACAATACCGACCTCGGTCCGGCGCTCGGCGGGTGCCGGCTATGGCACTACGAGTCCGAGCGCGCGGCGCTCGACGATGCGCTTCGCCTGGCGCGCGGCATGACCTACAAGGCGGCGGTCGCGGGGCTGCCGCTCGGCGGTGGCAAGGCGGTGATCATCGGCGACCCGCGGCGTGACAAATCGCCGGAAATGTTCCGTGCTTTCGGCCGCATGGTCGAACGCCTCGGCGGGCGTTACGTGACCGGCGAGGATGTTGGCACCTCGGTTGCCGACATGGAGATGGTACACCGGGAAACCGAACACGTTGCGGGCATCGCCGCCGGCAGTGGTGATCCTTCACCGATTACCGCCGCCGGCGTTTATCACGGTCTCAAGGCGGCGGTCCACCACCGCTTCGGCGGCGAGGATTTGCAAGGCTTGCGAGTCGCGGTGCAAGGCGCCGGCCATGTCGGCTATCACCTGTGCCGCATGCTGCACGCCGCCGGCGCCGAACTCATCGTCAGCGACATTTCCGACCGCGCGCTCGAGCGCGCGGTTATCGAATTCGGCGCGCGCGCCGTGTCGCCGGGCGCGATCTACGACGCGGCGGCGGAAGTATTCGCGCCCTGCGCTCTCGGCGCCTCGATCAATTCGGATACCGTTCCCCGCCTGCGGGTCGGCATCGTCGCCGGCGCCGCCAACAATCAACTCGCGGAATCGGTCGATGGTCTGTCGCTGTTTCGCCGTGGCGTCCTCTACGCCCCCGACTATGTGATCAATGCCGGCGGCTTGATCAACGTGTCGTGGGATGTGCTCCACCGCGATCAACCCTATGACCGCGAAGCGGCCTTGGCGGAAGTCGCCAAAATCGATGGAACCTTGTCCGCGTTGTTCGAGCGCGCGGCCTGCGAAGGGCGACCGACCCACGAGGTCGCCGACGCCATCGCTCGGGATAAATTGCGGGTACCGGTTGCCGCTTAGAGCCTTTCCGGACCTAAATGAACCGGTTTGATGGGCCAAATTGGCTTTTCGAGTAGGCGCGGCGCGACGGGCGATGTGGGGCATCGTCCGAGCGGCGCAACGCACGCGAAAAGCCAAGTTGGCCCACCGAAGGCCGCGCTCCCTTGTGCCGCGGCGTCGTTGCGCGCCTTGCCCGATGCACACACATCGCGCGGCGACGCGCGCCTAGCCGCGACACGAGGGAGCGCGGTCAAATCGATTCATTTAGGTCCGGAAAGGCTCTAGACCGAGATTTCACATCACCGTCCATTACGCTCGTGCCTTGCCGCGGGCGTTTTTTTTAACGCCTCGTGCTATGAGGGTCCGCGAAACTAATCGGATGGCTCATTGAGCCAGCGCGCATCCAAGGGGAGGACACGTCATGGCGGGCTATGTCGTCATCGCACAATTCGAACTCAAGCCGGGGACCCGGGACCAATTCGTCGAAATCGCCCTCGTCGATGCGCGCGCATCGGTCGCGAACGAGGCGGGTTGTCAAAGGTTTGACGTCTTGTGCGCGCACGAAAACCCCGGAAAAGTCGCGCTCTACGAAATCTACGACGACCGCGCGGCCTTCGATACCCATTTGGCAATGCCGCACCTCCAGGCCTTCCGCGACGGCATCGCCGACCTCGTCGTCGATCGCGACATTCAGATGTTCGACGTCGATCAGAACGCCAAATCCTGACGTCTAGCGCAGTTCAGGCTTAGTTCGAAGCAGTTTGATGGGCCAAATTGGTTTTTTGGGTAGGCGCGACGCGACGGGCGATGTGGGTGCATCGGCCGAGCGTCGCAATGCAACCGAAAAGCCAATTTGGCCCACCGAAGGCCGCATTCCCGCGGCCCCTGGCCGCGGGAATGCGGTCAAACCGCTTCGAACTAAGCCTGAACTGCTCTAGATCGAAAGCCCGACCACCGCGTCTTCATCGGCACGGTGGTCGGGATCGCTCTATTGCAGCATGCTCGAGATCGCGTCGATGCCGGCCTGGGCGCATTGCTCGTCCTCGTCGGCCGACGCGCCGCTGACGCCGACTCCGCCGATCTGGTGACCATCGGCGGTCATGATCGGCAGGCCGCCGGCGAATGAGGCCACACCGGGGATCTCAGCTATCCCCGGCAACGGGCCCGGTTCGCCGTCCTTGCCATAGGCGAGTTCGGCAAACAGCCGGGTCGGGAACGGGAACATCGCCGAGCTGTGCCCCTTCATTTGCGACACCTGGATACTGCCGAGGAAGGCATTTTCCATGCGTTGGAATGCTTTCAGATTGCCGCCGTCGTCGAACACCGCGACGTTCACCGGCCGCCAGCCTTCGCTGGTCGCCTTGGCGACGCAGGTGGCGATGATCTGGTTCGCCATGTCGAGCGTCAATATCGGCTTCTGGTCGAGCGCCTGGGCGCCCGAACTCAGCGCGACGCTCATCGCCGCGCCCACCGCGGCAACCGCAAAAGTATTCAGTTTCATCTGAGACCTCCCTCGAAACCTTGTTTTGGATTAATTGCGACCGAGGCAAGCTAAAGCCGCCAATCATCGCGGGCAAATCACAAATCGGCGAACCCCCGGCGGGCTACGGATCAAAGCAGCCCGAGTTCGCGCAGCTCGGCGATCATTTGTGTCGGCATCTCATACTCGTGGTCGATAACCGGGCGGCCCAAGTCCGCCGGCGCGTCGTTCGCCTCGAGATAGCGCCACCCTTGCATCGGTCGGGCGCGCCGTGGCTCGGTTTCGACGACCTCCGGATCGAGCACAACCGCACAGCGCTTGATCGCGTTCGCGCCGTCGTCGCGTTCGAGCGACACGATGAGTTGGCGGGCGCGAATGCGGCCACGGATGATCCAGTAGATCGATCCTTCGCCTTCGATCTCGGCGGCGCGGCGCGGCATGTTGCGTGTCCAGTGGCGCAATTTGGCAGTCTGGCCGGCGGCCCGCTGTGCCTCCAGCCGCTCCGCTTGGCGGTGGCGAAGATGGTCGATGCTGTCGATCCCGACACACATTTTGAGCAAATGCACGGTCATGGCCTGACATTAACCTGATTCGTGTAGCCGCGAACCTTGCCGCCCGGTAGGGTAAAAATCAATCTTGGGATAAAATTACGGGAGGCCGCGTATGACGCAGGTTGCGACTTTTTCCGGTGTCATTCCGCCGGTTATGACGCCGTTCACGGCGGATCTGGCACCGGATAAAGAGCGCTTTGTCGCGCACTGCCAGTGGTTGCTCGACCAAGGTGCCACCGGGCTGGCCCCGTTTGGCACCACCGGCGAAGCGAACTCGCTGTCGGTTGACGAGCGCCTGGCGCTTCTCGATGCCATCGTCGAGGCCGGAATTCGGCCCGCGCTGCTGATGCCCGGGACCGGATGTTGTGCGCTCAGCGACAGTGTGCGGATGACCGGACGCGCGGTTGCCGCCGGATGCGGCGGTGTCCTGCTGCTCCCGCCCTTCTTCTACAAGGGTCTGAGCGACGACGCCGTCTTCCGCAGCATTGCCGAGGTCATCGATCGGGTCGGTGACGATCGCCTGCGGGTCTACCTCTATCACATCCCGCCGGTCGCCCAGGTCGGCTTCAGTCTCGAAATTGTCGGTCGCTTGATCGAGGCCTACCCCGGCATCGTCGTCGGTCTCAAGGACAGTTCCGGAGATTGGTCGAACACCGAGGCTTTGCTGAAAGCGTTCCCCGGATTCGCCACGTTTTCGGGCTCGGAGGTGTTTCTGCTCGCCAATTTACGCGGCGGCGGGGTCGGCAGTATTACCGCTACCGGCAACGTCAATCTCGCCGCGATCCGCGCTCTGTTCGACCGCTGGCAAGACGCCGACGCCGATGCCTTGCAAGCCGACATCACCGCGCTGCGCGAGACCATTCAGGCTTATCCGATGATCCCCGCGCTCAAGGCGGTGATCGCCTCGTATCGCGCCGATCCGGCGTGGGCCGCGGTCCGTCCGCCGCTGCTCGATCTCGATCAGCGGCAGGCGACGTTACTTCTCGATGCGTTGCGCGCACGCGCGTTTCCGCTCGCCGCTTGATACCGCCCTGCATTGAGTGCAACTCATTGCAGGGCGGCAAGCGCGACCGCGCGCCCGAGCTTATGCGAGGCAAGCTTGGCCGGCGCTTGAACGCACTACAAACCGCGATGAGTCTTGCTCATCGCGGTTCGGTATAAAATTCGGTTGCTGGTAACTCAGATACGGTGATCACGGAAGCGCACAATTCGTCATAAAAATGCTGGAAATTTCCGCTTCGCGAACGAATTTCATCCTGTGAGGACCACGCCCCGCTTCATTCGAGCAGAGAACCAGCGCCCCATGACCGGCGATGCCGACACCATCGACTATGAATGCGTCGCCGCCAAGCTGCGCATCGATCGCGATCGCTATGTCGCGTTTGCCTTCGCCGGCTCTGACATTCTGCTCGAGCTCGACGCCGAAGGGGTAATCATTTTCGCCACTGGCGCGCTCGGCATGCTCGATACCACCGAGAGCGATGCGACAGGCGTCGCGATATCTGAATTCGTTGATTTCGACGACCGTCCCTACGCGGCCCAGTTCTTCTCGAGCGCCGAACCCGAAGGGCGCGCGCAGATGAAGCTGCTGCGATTGCGGACCGGCGCCGGCGACGTCGTGCCGTTCGTCGCTTCGTGTTGTCGTCTTGGCGATTTCGATGGCCATTACTTCGTTACCCTGACTCGCGCCGAAGCCAGTATCGGCGGCGAGTTGGCGCGGCTCGCGGCGCGCGACCGCGTGACCGGCGCGCTGACCCCGGAGAGCTTCTTCGTGGTCGTCGCCGAAAAATTGCGGGCCGGGCGCGAGTTCGACAACCCGTGCCGACTGTCGCTGATCGATCTCGCGAACTTCGAGCGTTTCGAACAGCGCCTCGGCGGCGATCGCGGCGCCACCTTGATGAAGGCGCTGGTCGATCGCGCCCGGGCGCGTTCGGTCGATGGCGCGGCCGTCGGATTGATTGCGCCGGGCAAGCTTTGTGTCATCCATGATCCGGGAACCATATTGGACGCGGTTCTAAAATGGCTCGATCGGGAGGCGCGTGAGGCCGATCCCGACAATAAGGGCCTGACCGTGCGCCATCGCTCGATCAGCCTCGATACCGGCGACATGATCGACGCCGATGCGCTCGCCGCGGTGATGAACGTCCTCGAGACATTCCGCGAGAACGATGGGGTCCCCGAGATCGCCACCTTGGCCGACGGGCACAGCGTTCTTCTCGATGACGAAGCGGCGCGGGTTACCGCCTTCCGATCCACGGTTCTGTCTGGCAGCCTCGCTGTCGCGCTGCAGCCGATCGTCGATTTATCCGACAACACGCTTGATCACTACGAGGCCCTGGCCCGGTTCGAGGCATTCACCGACGGCGACTCGCCGGCCGAGCATCTGCGGTTCGCCGAGGACGTGGGGCTGATTCCCGAATTCGATTATGCGATGGCGTGCCAGGTCGTCGAATTGCTCGATTCGTTCGACAACCCCGACGGCTTGCCGCCGATCTCGGTCAACCTGTCCGCCCGTTCGTTACTCAACGAACTGTTCATGAAATCGCTGGCCGCCCTGTTTGATCGCTATCCGCATATCGTGCCGTTGCTCGGCTTCGAAGTGACCGACAGCTGCGATCTTGTCGATCTGGTGCCGGTCAATCATGCGCTGCAAACCATGTCCGAGTGGGGCGTGGCGGTGGGCCTCGATGATTTCGGTGTCGCCGGCGCCGATGTCGATGTTCTCCGCCAGCTCGATGTGAATTTCATCAAGATCGAGGGGACGTATATCGAACAGGTACGCGAGACGCCGCGCGCGACCAGTTTTCTCAAGGCGGTCACCGGCCTGTGCAGCGATCTCGGCATCACCACCATCGCAAAATCGGTCGAAAGCAACGAGGCGGCGGCATTCCTCGCCGAAAACGGCGTGGAATTTGGTCAGGGCTATGTGTTCGGCGAGCCCGCGTTCGCGACCAGCGTGCTGATGAAGCACGACGCCGAGCACCCGCGGGCCGTGCCCGCCCCCGAGGCCGACTCGGAAAGGGCTGAAATCGAGGTGGAGGAAGCGGATCCGGATACCGCTGAAGCCGCCGAGGTCATCGACTCCGTCGTCGCGGCACCCGCGCCCGCCGGCGAACTGGAAGAACCCGAACTGACGGTCGATGATGACTTCGATCTCTCGTCTCTGATCGACCAACCCAGCGAGGTCGAGAAAATCGAAAACTAAATAGTATCCTTCTATTTAGTCATAATCTCGAATAATTACCTCATACTGCCCTGCATTGAGTGAAACTCATTGCCGGCCGGCAAGCGCGACCGCGCGCCCGAGCTTATGCGAGGCCAACTCGGCCGGCGCTTGAATGCACACCAATCCGCGATGAGTCTTGCTCATCGCGGATTGGTTGTCTAATTCCGGTCTCTCGGTCAAGCCCTCCTGAACCTGCTTTTTGTCCTTTGCCGGGTACACGGTTGTCTCCGAAGTCGTTTCCGGCGGTTGGGCCGGATGCTTCATCATAGTGCCCTTTGGCTTCGGCCTCCC
>JAKZSU010000242.1:0-6070 GCA_047517485.1 Alphaproteobacteria bacterium | reverse complement strand
CTCTACAATGCCCAGTGGATCGTCGAAAAGAACGGCTACCTGAGCCCCGCTCAAGCTCGTCAGGCGTGGCACGCCGCGATCTCAATCAGGCCCGCCGCGTGAGACAAACTTGTGTCCAAGGAACCGGGTGCGCTACACCCGGGCGTAGCGCCGCTGTCTATAATACCGTCGTCGTAGTCATCCTTATTAGGTAACGTTCACTGACCTATTTGGCAATGTCGCCAGCCCTGCGCCAGCTAAGGGGGCGGCGCCCGTAACTGCATGGCTGAGCGCGCGACCTCTATCATAGCGTATCCGGCGGTCTGACTTCGATGTTCAAATGTACACAGTCGCCTGTGAATAACTCTCACGATCCGCGATGAATTGGGGTATCACTGGCGCTCGGGTTCGATTCACTCATATCGAGCATCGGCAAGCATTTGAGACACTTAAATTAATTATGTTCATGAAATGAACGCCAAATCTATTAGTACAATTAAATCAAAATTTTCGCCTAATTTTATGCTATGTGGTCGCGGATCCGAATTGGCGAAATTCGGGTAGAATCCATGTAAATTGGCGGTCCCGAGGACTATGCGAATAGTATTCACATTTTCTCCATTGGCCATAATGTTACACTCGTTCACGATATGAACACGGGTATATTGGTCCAATCCACAGGCTTATCCACAGCCCGTCGACAAGTTATCCCAGGCTGTTAGAACAGGCCGGTGATTCGCCCCGACGCATCGACACTGATCGAATCCGCCGCCGGACGGCGCGGCAAGCCGGGCATCGTCATGATATCGCCGCAGACCACGACGATGAACTCGGCGCCGGCGGCGAGCCGCACTTCGCGGATCGGGACGACATGATTGCCAGGCGCTCCCTTGAGATTGGGATCGGTCGAAAAACTGTATTGGGTTTTGGCGATACAAACCGGAAACGTTCCGAAACCACCATACTGCAATTCAGCGAACCGGTTGCGCACCCGCTTATCGGCGATAATGCCTTGCGCGCCATAGATATTCTGCGCCACCGTCCGGACCTTGTCCCAAAGCGGCATGTCGTCATCGTAAAGCGGGCGAAAGCCGCCGTCCGCCGGCGCCCCTTCGACCATCGCGACGACCGCTTTGGCGAGGTCGGTCGCGCCGGCCCCGCCCAACGCCCAGTGATCGGCGAGCACCGCCTCGACTTCGAGTTCCGCGCAGCCCTGCTTGAGCGCGTCGATCTCGGCCCCAGTGTCGGCGGAAAACTGATTGATCGCGATGACCACGGGAACCCCGAAACGGCGCACATTCTCGACATGACGCGCGAGGTTGAGAATGCCTTTCTGCAGCGCCTCGACATTCTCCAATTTGAGATCCTCCTTGGCGACCCCGCCATGCATCTTGAGGGCGCGAATGGTCGCCACCAAAACCGCGCCTTCGGGGGCGAGCCCGGCCTTGCGACATTTGATATCGAAGAATTTTTCGGCCCCGAGATCGGCGCCGAAACCGGCCTCGGTCACCACGTAGTCCGCAAGTTTCAGCGCCGCTCGGGTGGCAATCACAGAATTGCAGCCGTGCGCGATATTGGCGAACGGGCCGCCATGGACAAACGCCGCGTTGCCTTCGAGCGTCTGCACCAAATTCGGCTTCAAGGCATCCTTGAGCAGCGCGGTCATCGGCCCCTGCCCGTTGAGCTGGCTCGCGCGCACCGGTTCGCGCTCTCGGGTGTAGCCGACAACGATATTTCCGAGCCGGGTCTGCAGATCGGCGAGATCCTTCGCCAGGCAAAATATTGCCATGACCTCGCTGGCGACGGTGATGTCGAAACCGTCTTCGCGCGGAAAGCCGTTGGCGACGCCGCCCAACGAAGCGGTGATCGAGCGCAGCGCGCGGTCGTTCATATCGACGACACGGCGCCAACCGATGCGGCGAATATCGATGCCGAGAGCGTTGCCCCAGTAAATGTGATTGTCGACCAACGCCGCGAGCAGATTATTGGCGACGCCGATGGCGTGAAAGTCACCGGTGAAATGGAGATTGATGTCCTCCATCGGCACCACTTGGGCGAACCCGCCGCCGGCGGCGCCGCCTTTCATGCCGAAGCACGGCCCTAGGCTAGGCTCGCGCAGGCAAATTGCCGCCTGTATGCCAATCGCGTTGAGCGCGTCGCCAAGGCCGACGGTGGTGGTGGTCTTGCCCTCGCCGGCCGGGGTCGGGGTAATCGCGGTGACCAAGATGAGCTTGCCGTCGCGGCGCTCGTCGAGACCGGCAATATGGTCGAGCGACACCTTGGCCTTGTAGGGCCCGTAATTTTCCAGCGCTTCGGCGGGCAGCCCGAGCTTGTCGCGCGCGACATCGACGATCGGCCGCATGATCGCCGCTTGTGCGATATCGAGATCGGATTTCGGTGCGGCGTGCTGTTCGGCGCTCGTGGTCATGACTCTTACACTTTCCTTGATGGTCGCCGACGCCGCGCGCCGGGAGCGAGCGATATCCCCGCCCCGCCGATGAATGTCAAGCGAAGGCGACATTTTTCGCGATTCTCACGCGGTCATTCCATAACCCGAACGCGCCCCTATATGTGATGCATGGTCATGCATCCAAATTTCATCGCCCACTGGCGGCGTGTCGCCAAAGTCGTCGGTGCGGTCGCCGCGTTGACGATATTTTTTGCCGCTGTGTCACCAACCACCGTCTTGGCCCAGGAGTCGTCGGACCCGCCGGGTGCCGCCATGTCCGACGTCATCGACATGTTTGGGCTCGAATGGGGCCTGTCGTCGGATCAGGTGCTCGATCTCGACTACTTCACCCTGCAGATCATGGAGATGGAAGAGAACGGGCAGCCCTATAACGCCAGCGCCTATCCGCCTATCCTCCACGATATCAGGCAAGTGATCCTGTATTTTGGCTTTGACGACCGGCTTTGGCGGATCGCGATCATGGGCCTCGGCCAAAGGGATCAAACCGGATCCGCAAAAGCCCTGATCGCCCGCTACGATGAAATCCGCGGGCAATTGGCCGAGGTTTACGGACCCGGAGAATCGTTCCATTACAACACCACGGAGAGAAAGAACCAGGACTTTGTGCTGGGGGCCCTGCAGATGGGACAGGCGTGGCATTTCAGCGAGTTCACCGCCGCCGATACGCATGTACAACTGGGCCTCCGTGCGAGTAGCGTGGTCGCCGGACGCTACGCCCTGTACCTAAAGAATACGGTTCTTGAAGAAAAAGTTCTGGCGGACATGCAGGCCAGCCAGCGTCTTGGCGCCGGCGCTGAAGAGATGATAACGGAGGGCGGGGGCAGCGAAATTCCAAACCGGGAGTAACGCGCTATGACACCGCTGAAATTAATTGCGCCGAACCGCGCCGCGGCCGCTGCCATCGCGTTGGCCTCATTGGCAATTAATATTCCCGCCGCGGCGCAAGATCGAAATCTGCTCGACGATGCGTTTGACGCGCTAAAGTCGATCGGGGAGTCGGCGCCGGCGGCAAGCGTCACCGGCTTGAGCAACCGTGACATCACCGACGGCCTGCTCGAGGCGCTCCGCGTCGGCACCAGCCGGGTTGTCGAGGCCGTGGGCCAAGCCGACGGCTTCAACGCGGATCCGGAAATTCATATTCCCTTGCCGGACTATCTTCGCGACGTGCAAGGGGCGCTCGACCTGGTCGGTGCCGGCGGCATGGCAAGGATCTCGAACTGCGGCTCAATCGCGCCGCCGAGGCGGCGGCGCCCGAGGCCCGTGAGGTGTTCGTCGATTCGATCAGCCAAATGACCCTCGACGACGCGCGGGCGATTTACGATGGACCCGACGATGCCGCGACGCGGTATTTCCAGCGCACCATGACACCCGGATCGATCGAACGGTTGCGGCCGATCATCACCGCCGCGATGGCCGAGGTCGGCGCGGTCCGCGCTTATGACAATATGATGAGCTCCTACGACAGCATTCCCTTGTTGCCCGACGTGAAAGGCGAACTCAGCGACTATGCGGTGGGCAAGACGCTCGACGGCCTGTTCTACAAGCTGGCGCTGGAAGAGGCAGCGATCCGCCGCGACCCGGCGGCGCGCACCACGGCGCTACTGCAGAAGGTTTTTCATTGAACCGCGGCCACGGTCTCTCCCGCCCATAACCCGGTCGCCCGGCGGTAAGCGATTTCCGCCGCCTCGCGGCCCATCTCTAAACCGCGCAGATTGGCGTCCATGATGTGGACCCCGCCGTAAAGCCGCGCCATACCGCACTGCTCGGCGACCGCGGTGAAAGTATCCCAGCGCAAGGTGACCGTATCCTGCGGCGTCGCTCGCTCGAACGCGCCCTGGCCGCGCCTGACGACATAGGTCCCGACCGCTTCGCGAATATGATCGCGGTTCAAATCGCCGACCTTGACCGTCGGGTCGAAAAAGCGATCACCGCCGGAGAACCGCCGCAATACCTCGGCCCCGGCCGCGGCGAAGGCCGAATGACCCGAGACATATTCGGCGAATGCCGGGGTTATGTTCGCGGTCCATTGGTAGGGGATCCAGTCGTCGCCGCGGACCGGCCCGAAGCCCTGGTCGCGTCCCCGCCAACCGCGGATGGTTTGACCGGCAAATAACATTCGAATCGCGGTGATCGGGCGCACCGAATCATAGGCAACCTTGGCGTCCCACGCGACGATCCCGGCATCGAGAAGCGCGCCGTTGAGCACCAGGAAAAGTTTCACGTCCTGGTCGAGACCATGCCCGTCGCGCCGCGACACCTGCTGGGCGAAATGGTTCCAATGCCCCGCTGGGGTCGCGAAATAGGGCCCGTCGTGCGACCACACTTGCGCGATCACCCGTTGTTTCTCGGTGAGCGCGGCTTGAATTTCAACAACCTCGGTGAACTGGTCGATATAGGCCTGATGCGACGTGGTCTCGTTTCCCCGCGCATCGGTGTAGGCGGACTCATCGCCGTAGCGCGGTGGCGGTGGCGGCCTGAGCGCATTGCCCGCCGCGAGCGCGAACGGCTCGACCCAGGGCCAATGCGGCGTGATGAACATTTGCGGCGCGAAATGTCCATACGCCAGTGGATCGAAAAAGGGTGGGTTGAGAATGAAATCGGCGGGTCGCAACGCGGCGTCGAAATTGGTGACGATCAAAGGTTGCCAGCGATTGGGATCGATCGCGTCGGGCGCGGCGTCGGGCGAGTTTATCGGCTGGTAATTACTGATGTCACGGTAATGATACGTCGCGTTGGCGCCATCGTCTTGGCGGTGATCGAGCGCCGCGTCGGCGGCCTGGATGCCAACCCATGCCAGGCTGCCTCGCGGCGGATCGACAAAGCGATCCGACGCAAAGCCCTCGCGATTCAGTTGATCGAAAAACTCGGGAATTCGTGCCGGATAGAATTCGGTCAGCACCTCGAGAGCCGCGAACCCGATCGCTTCGCGCTTGGCCGCCGCGGTACGCTCGGCCGCCGGCCGCCGTGTCATGGCACGCCAATAGACCGGCAGCGCCACATCTTCATAGGCTGTCCAGGCGTCATACATGGCGGTATGCAGCAAAAACAACTCGCGCGAGACGATGGTCGGCATCGGGCGGCCGAGGCATATCGCCTCGAGCGCCCGTTCGTTCCACCGGGTGACCGTGGTGCTCCATGCGGCAAAACTGTTGGGGCGGCACACCCGATCACGCCCCTCGGCTTCGATCGCACCGGCCGCGGTGTCTTCGGCCGCGAATATCAGAGCCAACAGAACCCCGCCCCATCGCGGCGTGGTCCTCAGCCAACGGATTGCCCGAATCGCTTTCATCAATGACCGCGTCGTGTCCTGCCGTCAGACAAGATTTTCCCCGTTTTTGGCGTCGATTTCGGCACTCTATCACCTCCGGCGAGCCATCGCCGATTTTGAGGGTCTACACCGATTGTGACCTTTATCAACGCGGAGATAGAGCAAAAAGTCGCTAAATAAGACAAATATCGCTCTTAAGACACTGAATCGTATGTCGAGAACATTCTGAGTTGACCGGTTTATGTACCATATGAGTTGACCGCTTCTGTTGCGGTTGCTGGCCCTGTGGGGAAGTGGTCGGGCGCGGAGCGGCTGTCCACTTGTCCACAGGGCGCCGGTCGGTCGCGTCGAAG
>JAKZSU010000241.1:0-4476 GCA_047517485.1 Alphaproteobacteria bacterium | reverse complement strand
TGGACGAGCCAAGCTCGCCCGCATTTACCACAGGCCCATCAACAGCAACTTTCTTCTCAAAATTATCGGTCATGTTCCGGTCCTCCTTGGACACTTCGATTAAGCCAATTCTGTGTCCAAGGAAATCGGGTCCGACTCAGTTCGAGTTGCGGGGAGGGGTCTAACAGCTGCTTCCGCCCGGGCCGATAGTGCAAGTCGGTACCTCGGCGGCTCGGCGGAACAGGGAGAAGCACAGCCATGACACTCCGGTTTATCGATGTTGTCGCCCTCGCGGCGGCGCTCACCAGTTGCGCGGATTATCGGTTTGACGGGACCGGCAGTTGCGCGCCCGACGGCTCGGTGGTTTGGTTCGAGAAACCCAATTCGGACGGAAGCTACGACGGTCTCCAAAATTCACCGGATAATTGCTGACCGCGGTTTTCGCGGCGCGCTTTATTCTGTCGAACATACCAAGCTCGCGGACCCATCGGGTAATTTGCGAGAGATCTGGGGCGACGGGGTCGGGCGGAATGACGGTGTCCATTTTGAGCGGTGCCTTGGCAAAAGTGCGGCGCCGCGCCGCGCCTGCCAGGACATCCGCCTCGGGTCATCGAATGGGTCATTATTAGCCACCCCGTGTATAGCGGAGGTCGGGAGGCATGCGCGAGGACAGGCGAAAATTAGCCGCCATTATGGCCGCCGATGTGGCCGGCTATTCGCGACTCATGGGTCGCGACGAGGCGGCGACGGTGGCCGCGCTCAACGCCTGCCGGGCGGTCTTTAGAGCCCACATTGCCACGCATGACGGGCGGGTGGTGGATACCGCGGGCGACAGCGTGCTGGCGGTCTTCGACAGTGTCGTCGAGGCGGTACAATGCGGTCTCGATATCCAAAACGAACTCGCCGACCTCGACCCGGACCAGCCCGACGACAGCCGGATGCGGTTCCGTATCGGCGTCAATCTGGGCGACGTCATCGTCCAGGGCGATGGCACCATCTATGGCGACGGCGTCAATATCGCGGCGCGTCTCGAAGCGCTTGCGGAACCGGGAACGGTATGCATATCCGAAGACGCGTTCCGACAGGTCGACGGAAAACTCGGCGCCCGCTTCGACGATATCGGCGAACACGCGGTCAAGAATATCGCCAAGCCGATACGCGTCTATAGCGTGCGGGCGGGGCGACGCGACGAAGTTCGATCCGGTGGCGCCAAGGCGATGCACCAGGAAATCCGCTTTTGTGTAACCGATGACGGCGCCCAGATCGCATACGCCATCGCCGGACAGGGGCCGCCGCTGTTAAAGGCGGGCAACTGGCTCAATCACCTCGAATATGATTGGGAAAGTCCGGTCTGGAGCCATCTTTTGCGTGGCTTCGCCCAGGACCACCAACTCGTTCGTTATGACGGCCGGGGAAACGGGCTGTCCGATTGGGATGTCGAGGAAATCAGTTTCGAGACCTATGTGAAGGACATGGAAACCGTCGCCGATGCCACCGGCATCGACCGCTTTGCCTTGCTCGGCATATCGCAGGGCAGCGCGGTGGCGATTGCCTACGCCGTGCGCCATCCCGAGCGCGTCAGTCATTTGGTGCTCTATGGCGGTTTCGCGCGGGGCATCCGCAAGCGTGGCTCGCAGGCGGCGATCGATCAGGCGCAGGCGATGCGGACCTTGATCGAGGCGAACTGGGGCAAGGACAATCCGGCATTTCGGCAGATCTTTACCTCGCTGTTCGTCCCCGACGCGACGCCCGAACAAGTCGAGTCGTTCAACGAGCTACAGCGCATCACGACATCACCCGCGGTCGCGGTTCGTATTCGCGACGCGGTGGAGAATTTCGACGTTGTACATGATCTCGCCAAGGTGACGGTGCCGACCCTGGTGCTGCATTGTCGCGACGACGGCATGGTGCCGTTCGAGGAGGGACGTCGGATGGCGGCAATGATACCGGGCGCGCAATTCGTCGCCCTCGAGGGGCGCAACCACCTCATACTCGAGAACGAGCCGGCGATGGACCGCTTTTTCGAGGAGGTGAGGGGGTTCTTGGCGAACTAGCTTTCGCTCTGCAACGCGGCATCGATCGCCAGAACCGCCGCGTTAAATCCGAGTTCATGGGCTTCGACGCTTAGCTCTTCAAGCGTCTGCCTTATCGCAGTCGAGCGATCGTTTCGTCCCCACATGGCGAGTCCCCTGGCGCGAGCACAAAAGAACCGACTCCACGGCATGGCCTCGCCGGCGGTGAAAGTATCGAGTTTGTCGGCAAATTTCTCTGCCTCGTTCCAGTCTTCGAGGCGAAGGCAAGCATCGATGGCTAGTCGATAGAACCAGAGCTGATTGTGGCCGACGCAACCCTGTTCGATGAAATCAGTGCCGCGAATGATCGCGGCCTCGAGAACGAGCGAAGCGCTCGAATCGAGGAACGGCACATCGCTCAGGTCGAGTACCAGGGCGTCGTAATCGTCGCTGGCGGCAAGCAGCCGGGCCATGCCTTTCGCCGCGCCGAAGCTGAACGGACCGCTCAAATGATAGAGAATGATGCGTCCGTCGCCGGCGGCGAGCGCTGATATTTCGGCTTCGGTCAAACCGGGTTCGTCGTCGCCGCCGGTGATCGCCTTGATGTTGGCGAGTTGCAGATCGGACATGCGTTTGACGAACAACAGGCTGGCCAAGACGATGCCGACCGCGACGGCGGTAATCAGGTCGACAAGCACGGTCAGCAGCAGCACCACGAGCATGAAGAAAACACCCGCCCTGGGCGCTTGGCGGATACGCTTCAAGTAGGGCCAATCGATAATATCGATACCGACCTTGATCAGGATTCCGGCGAGCACCGCATGCGGGATGTGCTGTGCCAAGCCACCGAGCCCGAGCACGACGGCGAGCAGAACCAGGGCATGGAGCGCGCCCGAGATCGGCGTCCGCCCGCCGGTCCGTACATTGATCACCGTGCGCATGGTCGCCCCGGCGCCGGGAATGCCGCCAAACGCGCTGGCGAGAGTGTTGCCGATTCCCTGGCCGATCAGCTCGCGATCGGAATCGTGGTAGGTCTGCGTCACATTGTCGGCGATCAGCGACGTCAACAGGCTGTCGATCGAGCCAAGCAATGCCAGCACCAGCGCCGATTGGACGATGCCGGGTACCGCTTCCAGCGTCAACACCGGCAATCGCGGCGCCGGCCAGTCGGTGGGGATCTCGCCGAGCACCGGCGCGTCGGGGAGGAGAAACAGCACCGCCACGGTCCCCAATACCAAGGCGACCAACGGCGCTGGCACGATGCGGCTGATCCGAACCGGTATGAGATAAACCAGCCCAAGCGCGAGCAAGCCGACGATCATCGCGTCACGCCCCGGCGACGTCAGCAAATCGGGAAGCTTCGCGATCACCACCAAAGTGCCCCCGCTGGGCGTCGCGTGACCAATCAGAGGGCCAATTTGTAGGATAATAATGATGCAGCCGATTCCGCTCATGAATCCGGATATCACCGGAAACGGCACTAGGCTGATGTAGCGGCCGAGTTTAAGTAGCCCGAACAAGATCTGGAACACACCGGCGAGCATGACCACGGTAAACGCCATCGTCGGCTCGTGACTGTATTGGGTGATGACGCCAGCCATCACCACGGTCATCGGTCCGGTCGGGCCGGAGACTTGGGACGGCGTGCCGCCGAACAGCGCGGCGTGGAATCCGACAAATATCGCGCCGTACAAACCCGCGACGGGCCCGGCGCCGGGAGGCGACGCCGAACGCGAGCGCGAGCGGCAGCGCCACCACCGCGGCGGTCAGCCCGCCATAGATATCGCCGCGCAGATTGTCGAATCGCAGCCCGTGGATCAGGGTCATCTGGGATCTCAAAACAGGTGAATTTGAGGGCGGTCGTCAGGGAAATCGCGCCGACGTTACTCGGATCGGGCAGGCCTTGGACATACCTGCGAGCCGCGATTTCGCGGATAATTCGCCCAAGAAACACAGCGTTTGAGAGAAAAACTTAGTCACAATACTTAATTTACGAGATCGCATAAATTTAGTGCGCCACAAAACTGTAAATTCGTGAGAAAAAGCATTCAATGAACGGATAGCGTTGAAAGGTCCGAAAGAACGCCGATTACAATTATTTACCGCCCAGAGCGGAGAAATATTATTTTGCCGGAGCAATATTGCTAGGGTAGAGGCGGGTTTGGTGGCAATCCAAAATACATAACGTGGCGTGTGCGGTCTGAAAGTCCTCATGCAGCGAATCAAACCGCGTCATGCGACATGGCCGACCGTGCGCGTCGAAGCTGGTAACCAAATGATGGCCATGTCGACACCGTGTGGAACAAGAGCGCTATCGGCGATTCGGATTAAGTAAGTAAAATCATCTAGGGTCATAACTCATTAACCATATTGAGATTCAATGGCTTGAACCTTGGTTTTGGAGGATTCGAGCGATGATCGGGAATTTCTGGCTGTCAGACCAACAGTTTGCGTTGATTCAACCGCATTTGCCGTATCGAGCGGC
>JAKZSU010000240.1:0-6543 GCA_047517485.1 Alphaproteobacteria bacterium | reverse complement strand
AAATGACCGAGTGGCCTTCCAAGCGCGGGCCGATTACCAAAATCATGCCATCGGATGGCTGCATAGGGGATACAGTTCCCTTGGCGGTGGGAAAGTGGTACGATTTCCACGAATTTGGATGGTATATGGGGAATGTCGGTTCAATTGTGTTGGTGTAAACCTCGCCTCGGACATATTCGCCTTGGCCGTGGCGGACAAAATCGTGGTTTGCAAACTCGCTACCTAGATTGAAATACTGGCCGGCCTCATCGGTGTAGACCATGGCTTCCTTGGAGATGTTCTCTTTCAAGATGGGCACTAGCGTTTTGGCCCTTAGGTCGTTCACCACCATAGACTTGGCGCGGCCCGTGCTGCGATCAACCAGCGACAGCACCTTGTGCTTGTGGGCGTAGCCACGGCCCTTCTTGGAATGCTTGGGCTTGATCGTGCGATCATTCCCGATGAAGGTCTCATCTACTTCGACCACGCCGCCACCCGCACCGAAATCTACGCTGCCATCGTTCCGCATGGCTTCGCGTAGACGGTGGAACATGAACCACGCTGTCTTGTAAGTCACGCCCAGCGTTCGATGTAGCTGATGGGCGCTGAAACCCTTCTTACTAGCGGTTAGTAAATACAACGCCTGAAGCCAATGGCACATGGTCACATGGCTTGCCTCAAAGATCGTTCCGACCTTGACGGTGAAATCCTTCTTACAATCTTTGCAACGGCGTAGCCCTGGCCGCGCTCGCTTGCCCTTCAACTGATAAGCGTTGTCGATGACGCCGCATTTCGGGCAAACGGGACCGTGCGGCCACAGGATGCTCTCGACATAAGCGATTGCGGCTTGCTCATCGTGGAAGATCGGGTCTGACAGAACGCTCATCACTATCTCCTTGTGAGATATATATAATCATCCTGTCTGGTGGTGTCAAGTATACAATCGCCTTTAAAAGGCGTTCAAGCGCCACGCAGGCTGCCTCGCATAAGCTCGGGCGCGCGGTCGCGCTTGCCACACCGCACGGTGTGCGGTGTGGATCGAGGCGATGGGGCGCTATTCGACGATGATGCGGGGGGCGGCCGGCGCCGCGTCGGTTAACTTCTCCGCGACTTTTGCCGCTATATCGGTGAACGCCTTGGCTTGCGGGCTGTCCGGTTGCGAGACCACGATCGGCCGGCCCTGGTCCGAGGTTTCGCGGATCGCCAAATCGAGCGGAATCTCGCCGAGAAAATCGACACCCATGCGCTGAGCGGTATCGCGAGCGCCGCCGTGGCCGAAAATTTCCGCCCGGTCGCCGCAGTTCGGACATACGTAATAACTCATGTTTTCGACGATCCCGAGCACCGGGACATCGACCTTGCGGAACATGTTGAGGCCTTTTCGCGCATCCAGAAGAGCGATGTCCTGCGGTGTCGAGACGATGACCGCGCCGGCGAGGGGGACCCGCTGGGCCATGGTCAGTTGCGCGTCGCCGGTCCCCGGCGGCATGTCGACGACCATTACGTCGAGGGTGCCCCAGCGCACATCGCGCATCATTTGCTCGAGCGCGCCCTGGACCATCGGGCCGCGCCAGATCATCGGCGAATCCTCTTCGACCAGGAACCCCATCGACATGCATTTGATGCCGTAGCCCTCCATCGGGTCGATCACCTTGCCGTCGGGCGAATGGGGTCTGCCGCCGAGCCCCAGCATGCGGGGTTGCGAGGGGCCGTATATGTCGGCGTCGAGCAGGCCGATTCGCAGGCCGCGCGCCGCCAACCCGAGCGCCAGGTTGACCGCCACGGTGGATTTGCCGACCCCGCCCTTGCCGCTGGCAATCGCGATGATCGAGTCCACCCCGGGGATGCCGGTGGCCGGCGGCGGGCCGGATTGAGCGGCTTGCGGCGCGGCGGCCGGCGCTTTTTCGGCGGTCAGGACCGCGGTCGCCGAGACCACGCCGGGCAGCGCGCGTACCAAGTCTTCGCACTTGCGCCGGGTCACTTCGAGGGCGTCTTGCTCGCCGGGCTGGATTTCGATCGAGAATCCAACATTGCCGTCCTTGATGACGATTCCGGCGATCATGCCTAGGGAAATGATGTCGCCGTCGCGTGTCGGCACCGCGATCGCCGCCAGCGCGGTACGAATTTGCTCCTCGGTAAGCGCGGCCATGCTTGTAAATCCCCTCGGTTCGACAATATGCTGCGCAACAGCTCCGATCGTCCGCCGGGCGGTCGCGGCTGGCAACATATAGACCTTGCGAGCGGCAGCGGCAAACCGCGCCATCACCGAGCGAGAGCGGCGGTGCCTGGCGACGGGTTCACGGGTCGAGAGGGAACAGGATTCATGCCTTGGAGCAATCAGGGCGGCGGCGGTCCATGGGGACCGCGCGGCGGCGGTAACAACGGTGGTGGAAATGGCGGTGGCCAATGGGGTGGCCGGGGCGGCGGCCCGCAAGGCCCCGACCTCGAGGAACTCCTGCGGCGCGGTCAGGACCGGGTGCGCGGCATGCTGCCCGGCGGGTTTGGCGGCAAGGGGGTTATCCTCGGCGCGCTGGTCGTCGCCGTGTTGTGGATGTTCAGCGGTTTCTTCACCGTCGAGCCCGAAGAGCAAGGCGTGGTGTTGCGCTTCGGCCAATATGTTCGCGCGGTGGACCCCGGGCTGAGATATCACCTGCCGTTCCCGATCGAGAAAGTGATCAAGGTACCGGTGCTCACGGTGCGCCGGGTCGAGATCGGTGACCGCGGCAACCAAGCCGTCAACGACGAAAGTCTGATGCTGACCGGCGACGAGAACATCATCGACGTCAGTTTCGTGGTGCAATGGCAAGTCAGCGACGCGCAGAAATTCGCCTTCAACATACGCAATCCCGACGCCACGGTAAAAGCGGCGGCGGAAAGCGCGATGCGCGAAGTTATCGGGCAAACGCCGATCGCCTCGGCGCTCTCCGAGGGCCGGCAAGAGGTCGCTTCCTCGGCGCGTACCCTGTTGCAAAATATCATGGACGAATACGAGACCGGGATCGTCGTCACCGAGCTGCTGTTGCAGCGCGCAGATCCGCCGCAAGCGGTGATCGACGATTATCGCGACGTCCAGCGCGCACGCGCCGATCAGGAACGGCTGATCAACGAGGCGCAAGCCTATCGCAACAGCATCGTGCCGCAATCCCGCGGCCAGGCCTCGCAGATTCGCAACCAGGCGCAGGCGTATAAGGAGCAAGTCGTCGCCCGCGCCGAAGGCGCGGCGAGTCGCTTCGAAGCGGTCTACGAACAGTACCGCCTGGCCAAGGACGTCACCCGTCAGCGGATATATCTCGAGACAATGGAAAGTGTGATGCGCGATATGAACAAGGTCATCATCGACAGTTCGGGCGGCGGGACCGGAGTGGTGCCGTATTTGCCGTTGCCGGAAATTCAAAAACGCGCCAACGCGGCACGCGGCGCGGAGACAGTGCGATGAACCGGTTCGCAATCGTCATTGGCGGCGTCGTGGTGGTGGTCGCCGCGATCGCCGCCTTGGGATCGATGTATACCGTCGAGCAGCGCGAAATGGCGCTGGTCCTGCAATTCGGCGAGCCGATAAAAGTCGTTGAAGAGCCCGGTCTCAATATCAAAATTCCGTTCGTCCAGGACGTGGTCTATTTCGACAAGCGTTTGCTCGACTATGACGCCCCCGCCGAGGAGATGATCGCCTCGGATCAGAAGCGTCTGGTGGTCGATGCTTTCGCCCGCTACCGGATCGACAATCCCTTGCTGTTTCATCAGACCGTGCGCACCGAAGCGGTGCTGCGACCGCGCTTGGGATCGATCATCAATTCGAACTTGAGAAAGGTCCTGGGTACGGTGCCGCTTGAAGCGGTGGTGTCGGAAGATCGCGCCCAATTGATGCGGACGATTGCCGCCGACGTCCAACGCGAGGCCAAGGCCTTTGGCATTCTGGTCGAGGATGTGCGCATCAAACGCGCCGACTTGCCGCAAGCCAACTCGGAGGCGGTTTTCCGTCGCATGCAGACCGAGCGGCAGCAGGAAGCGGCGGAACTGCGCGCGCTCGGCGATCAGCAGGCGCGGCGGATTCGTGCCGAGGCCGACCGCGAGAAAGTGGTGATCGTCGCCGAGGCCGAAAAAGACTCGCAGATTCTGCGTGGTGAGGGCGAGGGTGAAATGAACCGGATCTTCGCGACGTCGTTCGGCCGCGACCCCGAATTTTTCGCCTTCTACCGCTCGATGCAGGCTTATAAGGAAGCGCTCGGCGGTGACGACACGACGATGGTGTTGTCGCCCGATAGCGAATTCTTCCGCTATTTCGGCTCGCTTAAACAAACGGAGGACGCGCAGTAGCGGTCCACCGCGGCTCACGGGCGAGGGCGCGTCGCGGTGGCGGACCTGTTGACGGCGATCGCCTTGATGCTGGTGATCGAGGGATTGATGCTGGCGGCGATGGCCGATCGTCTCGACGAAATCGCGGCGCGACTTCGCGAAGTTCCGCCGCCGGTGCGCCGCCTGATCGGCTTGGGCATCGCCGTCTTGGGCCTGTTCGGCGTTTGGTTGATCAGGGGTTGATCGGCTCCCTCGCTTGAATTGCTAGGGGCCAAGCTCTAGGTTAGCCGGGCTGGGGCTGTCGGCCCCGTTGTGGCGGTATTTGGAGGATTGATTGTCGTGATCAGTAGCGTCAAGTCGGAACTGCGTGCGTCGCGCAAGCGGGCTTCAGCGCCGATGCGCGGACGGACTTTCGGGCACGCGGTCGCCGCGCTGGGCATGGCCGCCACGGTATTGGCGCCGTCGTTCGCCGCCGCCGGGGACGGTCCGAAAGATTTTTCCGAGCTCGCCGAGGGGCTGGTACCGGCGGTGGTCAATATCTCGACCACCCAAGAGGTCCAGCAACCGGGCGGCGGCCAGCAGGTCCCGCAGTTTCCGCCGGGATCGCCGTTCGAGGAATTTTTTCGTGACTTTTTCGATCGCCGCCGCGGCGAGCAACCGGACTCGACGCCGGCGCCGCGCACGACCTCGTTGGGCTCCGGTTTCGTGGTCGATGCCAGCGGCTATATCGTCACCAACAACCATGTGATCGCCGACGCGGCGGAAATCACCATCATCTTCGCCGACGATTCCACGCTGGAGGCCACTCTCGTCGGCCGCGATCCGAAGACCGATGTCGCGCTGCTCAAGGTCGAGCCCGAAGCGCCGCTAACGGCGGTGCCGTGGGGCGATTCCGACAGCGCCAAGGTGGGCAACTGGGTGGTCGCGATCGGCAATCCGTTCGGCCTCGGCAACAGTGTCACGGCGGGCATCATTTCGGCGCGCGCGCGCGATATCAACGCCGGGCCGTTCGACGACTTTTTGCAGACCGATGCGTCGATCAACCGCGGCAATTCCGGCGGCCCGCTGTTCAACATGGACGGCGAGGTGATCGGCATCAATACGGCGATCTATTCGCCGTCCGGCGGCAGCGTCGGCATCGGCTTCGCGATCCCGGCGAACCTGGCGCAGAACGTGGTTCATCAATTGCGCGAGTTCGGCGAGACCCGGCGCGGCTGGCTGGGCGTCCGCATCCAGACGGTGACCGAGGACTTGGCGATGAGCCTCGGCCTCGACTCGACCGAGGGCGCCTTGGTGGCCAGCGTTTCGGACGAAAGTCCGGCGGATGCGGCGGGACTAATGGTCGGCGATGTGATCTTGAAGTTCGACGGCAAGTCGGTCGATAGCATGCGCCGCCTGCCGCGCATCGTCGCCGAGACCCAGATCGGTAGCGAGGTCGAAGTCGAACTTTGGCGTGACGGCCAGCGGGTGATGGTGGGGGTGACCGTCGGCCAACTCGACGAGTCACAGCAGCCGCAAGTCGCGTCGGCAACGCGCGAGCCGAGCGAACCGGTCACCGAGGACATCCCCGAACTCGGCCTGACCCTGTCGCGGATCACTGGCGAAATTCGCCAGAAATTCGAGCTCGGCGACGATGCCAAGGGTGTCATGGTGGTGCACGTCGAGGCGGAAAGCGCGGCGGCGGAAAAAGGCGTGCGACCGGGCGATCTCATCGTCGAGGTCGGGCAACAGGAAGTGACCAGTCCGGGCGACGTTTCGGCGCGCATCAAGGAGCACCGCGATCAAGACAAGAATACCGTGCTGCTGCTGCTCGATCGCGATGGCGACCTGCAATTTGTCGCGGTCCGCCTGATCGATAGCTGATATTTTTGCAGGGCGCGCTTTTTAAAGGGCGTGCGTTTAAAGGGCGTTCAAGCGCCACGCAGGCTGGCCTCGCATAAGCTCGGGCGCGCGGTCGCGCTTGCCGGCCTGCGCGTCGCGCAGTCCGGTTGATTTATAAGGGCGTTCAAGCGCCACGCAGGCTTGCCTCGCATAAGCTCGGGCGCGCGGTCGCGCTTGCCGGCCTGCGCGGCGCGCAGTCCGGTTGATTTATAAGGGCGTTCAGGCGCCACGCAGGCTTGCCTCGCATAAGCTCGGGCGCGCGGTCGCGCTTGCCGGCCTGCGCGAGCCGCGCAGGCCGGTTGTATTAATGGGCGTTCCCGCGCTACCGAGGGTGGTTTTAGATCGAGCGGTGACGCGCTTTGGCGGCTCGTTCGATCGCCGCCGCCGATA
>JAKZSU010000239.1:0-36363 GCA_047517485.1 Alphaproteobacteria bacterium | reverse complement strand
CCATCGTCACGCCGCTGAGGGAGCTCGCGCGCTGGACCGAAAACACCCTGGAGCTGGAGAAGATCATGAGCCAGGTCCTCTCCATGGGGATTGAGTTGATCACCGATCACAATATCGCCCAGATCGGCGACAACAGCATCGAGATCTATAATGTTTATCACGATGAAACGCGGCAGCACCTCAGCTATCAATCTCTCGTTCTCGCTACCTCGCGGTTGCCGAACGACGCTCTCTATAGGGAGCTCGCGGCGGCGCCGGAGAAATTGGAGAAGGCCGGCATCAAGAGGCTCGAACGGATCGGCGATTGCGTGGCCGCCTCGACGATCCAGCATGCCGTTTACGAAGGCCACCGCTTCGCCCGCGAGTTCGACGCCGGCGCGATCGCCGACGTGCCCTACAAGCTGGAGTATGTTCGTCTTGAAAGCGCAGTAGCCTGATCGAGGGCTATTTCTGTCGCGCGGGCTAGCAGTCTGTCGGACTTTGGGTCATCGAATGAGTATGGATTTGTCGCCGGTGGTTTTGGCGTTGGGCTGAGGTGGCGCTGGTTCCTCCCCGATAGAGGCGGTTTGCCGGTTCTACGGCGGATCGCGGCGTGGGGGCGCTTGCTCTGTCACGACCTGCTCCGCCGAGGCGCCTCATGTCGCCAGGCTCAGCTTGTGCAAGCGCTTGCAGTTGTAAGCGAGAGCCACCAGGGTCCACTCGCCCTCGACCTTATCGAGGCCGCGCAGCGAGAACCCGGCGAAGCCGAGCACCGCCTTGATGACGCCGAAGACCGGCTCGACGGTCTGCCGGCGCAGCTTGTAGAGGGCACGGCCCTGTTCGCTCGCGAGCTTCTCGGCCATCGCCTTCAACCAGTCGGCCTTGGGCTCCTTTGCCGCCGGCAGAGCCTTCACCGGGCGGAAGTCGTGGGTTCGGCGGCGGCCTTCCGCCGCGGTCGACACCAGGACCTCGATGCCGCTCGCCTCGAGCGCCGCCACCTCCGCCCCGTTGGCATAGCCGTTGTCCGCGAGCACCGTCTCCGGCCGGCCCAGCACCGCCGGGATCGCCGCGATGTCCGCCACCAGGTCGTTGCGGTCGCTGGCGCATTGGCTGACCCGCGCGCTCACGATCAACTGACTGCCGCCGGCATCCACCGCCGCCTGCGCGTTGTAGGCCTGGCGATACTCATGCTGCTTGCTCTTGCGCATCAGCCGGCTGTCCGGGTCGCTCAGATTGCTTTGCGCGTCCGCAGCCGGCGTCTCGGCCGGCGGCTTCGGATGCTTGCCCTTGGCACGACCCCGGCGCTTCTCCCGCGCCGCCACCTTGGCCTCGTGGGCCTCGCGCTCCGCTGCCGCCCGCGCCTCAGCCTGCGCCTCCAGATGGCGACGGGCCGCATCGAGCTTGTCGCGCAAGGCCTCACGGCGGGCAATCTCCTGCGGCAAGGCCTGGGGATCCTCCTCGCCAGCCACGTCCGCCGCCTCCGCCCGGCTCAGCAACGCCGCGATCTCGCCTTCCAGTTGGGCGATCAACGCGCCCGCGCGCTCATACGTCACCGAACGATGCTTGCTGGCGTTGGCCTTGAACTTGGAGCCGTCAACGCTCACCAAGCCCACGCGCAACAGCTTCAACTCCTTGGCCAAAAGCAGAACCTGCAAGAAGCTCTCCGACACCGCCGCGAAGTTCTCCCGCCGGAAGCGCGCGATCGTATCGTGGTCGGGGTGACGGTTCGCCGCAACGAAGCAAACCCCGATATCGCGGTGCGTCGCCCGCTCGATCCGACGGCTGGAAAAGATCCCGTTGGCGTAGCAGTAGATCAGCAGCGCCAGCATCATCCGCGGGTGATACTGCGCCGAGCCGGTGCCGCGATGGTTCACCTTGAAGGCGCCCAGATCGACGCGCTCGACCGCCTCGATCACGAAATGCGCCAAATCATCCGACGGGATCCAGTCCCGCAGATCGGGAGGAAGCAGAAACGCCTGGTCCCGATCACAGTCCACGAAGTTGCTCATCCTGCGATTCTAAGGGAAATCCAACCCAAAGTCCGACAGACTGCTAGTTCGAAGTATCCCGGATTCCAAGCCATTTCGAAACATCGCTCCAGAGTCACAGTGAGCCGCAGCTAAATATCGTCGCTCGAGCCTGGGAACGTCCGCACCGAGTTATCTTCATGATCCTCATCAATTAACGGGCTATCGATCTCTCCAAATTTGCCGACGTGCCTCAGATGCCATCTCCCTTGTTGGAGTCCGAAACGGTGGTCACTTTGGCGGCAGCCGCACTCTGCGCACCCTGTTCGTGCAGGCCGCTCACGTCATCCTGATGCGCCCCAAGAATTGGCAGAAATTCAGCTTCGGGCCGTGGCTCGAGCAGGCCTCGCAACGCATGCACAAGAACAAGTTGGCCGCTGCCTTGGCCAACAAGCTCGCGCGTATCGCCTGGAGTGTCCTGAGGCACGGCAAGGCATTCGACACCAACCGTATCGAGGTGACCGCGGTCTAATCCGCGAGACCCTCGCTTAAGTTCGCGATTGAGATGAATGCATGGAACGGACCAAGAAACGCACCCAAAGTCTGATTACCCAAATGGTTGCTCGTCAACCTGTCTCCTAATGAGACCAATGGCGCGTGCGTATTCCCATCATGGCCACGGCCCGCGTGCCGATCGAACAGGCCGGATACATATCAGCGACTTCCGATATCCTGCAAAACTCTCTCTGGCGAAACGCAGCCGGTCCATACATTGGGTAAACAGCGGCCAATTTCCGGACGACTCCGTCGGGTCCGCACTATCTTCGAAAGCGGACGGAAGGTGCCGATAAGCTGACGTTGCGATTTCTTTCATCGCGCGTACGCCGACGCGATTTTGACAGGAGTCCGCCGACCCGTAATCGCCGCCTCACTCTTCGCCGATATAGCACCAGCCATAGCCATCGCCGTCGCGCACGACGTGGCCGAACGAGGGCGAGGGGAAGTGCGCCGGCATCACCACGGTTCCCGACTCGCAATAGCGGTCGAGAAAGGCGTGGCGGGTGGCGCGCGACAGGTCTTTGTCAAAACACGCGCCCGACGACCAGTCGGGGAGGGCGATTTGCAGCACCGTATGCATCAGGTCGCCCGACATTACCGCGTCCGCGCCGCCCGATGCCAGGCGCACGCTGACGTGCCCCGGGGTGTGACCCGGCGATGGTTCGAGCCACAGCGTGTCGTCGACCGCGTGATCGTGATCGACGAGCAGCTCGCGGCCCGCCTCGACGATCGGCAGCACGCTGTCGGCGAACGCACCGTCGTCGTACTTGCGTGGATCCTTGGCGCTCTTGGCCTGCCAGAAAGCAAATTCATCGCGGGCGAACAGATAGCGGGCGTTGGGAAACGTCGGGACCCATCGGCCATCGACAAGACGGGTGTTCCAGCCGACATGATCGGGGTGCAGGTGGGTGCACATCACCACGTCGATGTCGCCGGGCCGAAAGCCCGCCGTCGCCAGATTGGCCAAATATTTGGTGTTCGTGCGCATGTTCCAATCGGCGCCGAAGCGGCGTGGCTTGTGTTCGCCGACGCAACTGTCGACCAGCACCGTGTGATGCGCGGTGCGAATGACATAACTCTGCATCGCCATGTTGAGTTTGCCGGTTGCCGGGTCGAGAAAGCGCGGCTCGAGCCAGTCGCGAAGCGGCGCCAGATTCTCCCAGGTGCAATCGGGATAGAACGTCGTCGGGTCGAACTCGGGGCCCTCGGTCTCGATCACCCGGGTTACCGTGAGATCGCCAATCTGATTAACCGACATGGCGCCTAGTCGCCTGCGGCGGGGATCATATGGACGTCGCGTTGGGGATACGGAATTGAAATGCCCTCGGCATCCATGCGTTCCTTGAGCGCCTTGGTGAGGTCGAAGCGAAGCCCCCAATAATCGCCGCGCGCGCACCAGATACGATTCGTCAGGTCGACCGAGCTGGCGCCGAGCTCGCCGACCACCACCAGCGGTTCGGGCTCGGCCATCGCCCGAGGGTCGGCGGCGATGAGGGCATTGACCGCGGCGATCGCGCGGTCGATATCGGCCTCATAGGCGATGCCGAGCGCCATATCGGGGCGGCGGGTGTCGTAATAGCTGTAGTTGCGCACCGCCGACTCCCAGATTTGCCCATTGGGCACGAGGATCCGCACATTGTCGGGGGTGGCGAGTTCGGTGGTGAACAGGGTGACCATTTTGACGGTGCCGCCGTGGCCGCCGACCTCGACGTAATCGCCGACCTTGAAAGGGCGGAAGATCAGGATCATCACCCCAGCGGCGATGTGTCCGAGCGTGCCTTGTAGGGCGAGGCCGATGGCGAGGCCGAGCGCCCCCATCACCGCGATCAGACTCGCGGTCTGGATGCCGAATTTCGACAGCACCGCGAGACGGGTAAAGGCGATGATGCCGTAGCGCGCGAAGCTGGCGATAAAGCCGCGCAGCATCGGGTCGACCCGGTCGGTGCGCGACAGCACCCGAATGATCGCTTTCTTCGCCCATCCGGCGGCGATCCAGCCGAGCACGAGTATCAGGATGGCGCCGATCACGTGCAGCCCAAAGGCGGCGATCAACGCCATGACCAGTTCGGTGGTTTGTTGAATTTGCTCGTCCATCGCGCCCACTCCGTAATCCGAACCAACGAGGGGTCAGATTAATAGCAAGGCGCGTCTGGATTGGCGATGACCGACCGGCCCGGGTTATTGGCGCCCGGGTTATTGGCCCCCGGGTTATTGGATAGTAAGAAGGTGGCGGGCGTGGCGGACGCTACGCGGCTGGAACACCGGCGCCGACGCGATCCGTACCGAGTGCAACGGGCCGTCCAATTCGCGCCGCCAATAGGCGAGGAATCGTTCGAGCACCGGATAGCGCGGCGCGAGATCGTAGTTTTGCCAGACATAGGTCTGCAGCAAAGAGTGGTGATCGGGCAGGCGGTAGAGGATTTCGGCGGTGGTCAGCCGGTATCCTTGCAACTCGAGCTCGGTAACCATGCGGCGGCGTTGTGACATCGGTGGCTCCACTTCATTTCAATCGCCGTGGCCGAGGTCTCTGGTATCTCCGGTTTCTCCGGTTAAAAAAGTGTCATCTAGAGGCCATGATGAAAAGTCTTATTTGGTAAAAAAATGTTTAAAAAACAGATATTTAGCAGCGGAGTCCCGCGACTGCTGATAAATTAACCCAGGAACGCCCTTGACAGCGGGCGCGGAATTGCCCAAATACCGAGCCGCATTTGTCAGCACTCTCCTCGTGTGAGTGCTGACAAATTCGTTCACAGGGATCGGCAACAGCGATCCACAGGCAGCAATAAGGGACATAACATTATGAAATTCCGTCCTTTGCATGACCGGGTGTTGGTGCGGCGGCTCGACGAAGACGAGCGCTCCGCCGGTGGCATCATCATTCCGGACACAGCGAAAGAGAAGCCGAGCCAGGGTGAAATCCTGTCGGTCGGACCCGGCGCGCGCGACGAGCGCGGCGAGTTGGTAAACCCGGACGTCGCGGTCGGCGACCGTATTCTGTTCGGCAAGTGGTCGGGTACCGAAGTCACGATCAACGGCGAAGACCTGATGATCATGAAAGAGTCCGACATCATGGGCGTCCTCGAGGGCGCGGCGAAATCCAAAAGCAAGCGCAAAGCCGCTTAACCAAAAGAGGAGTGTCCTAAAATGGCATCCAAGGAAGTCAAATTCGGTATGGACGGCCGCGCCCGCATGGCGCGGGGCGTCGATATCCTGGCCGATGCGGTCCGCGTGACCCTCGGGCCCAAGGGCCGCAACGTCGTGCTCGATAAATCGTTCGGCTCGCCGCGGATCACCAAGGACGGGGTGACGGTGGCCAAGGAGATCGAGCTCGCCGACAAGTTCGAGAACATGGGCGCCCAGATGGTGCGCGAAGTCGCCTCCAAGACCAACGACGTCTGCGGCGACGGCACCACCACCGCGACCGTTCTCGCGCAGTCGATTTTCCGCGAGGGCCTCAAGTCGGTGGCCGCCGGCATGAACCCGATGGATCTCAAGCGTGGCGTCGATCTCGCGGTTACCGCGGTGGTCAAGGATCTTCGCCGGCAAGCCAAGACCGTCAAGTCGAACCAGGAAATCGCCCAGGTCGGCACGATTTCCGCCAATGGCGATGTCGAGGTCGGTGGCTTTATCTCCAGCGCGATGGAGAAAGTCGGCAACGAGGGCGTGATCACGGTCGAGGAGGCCAAGGGCCTCGAGACCGAGCTCGAGGTGGTCGAGGGCATGCAGTTCGATCGCGGCTATCTGTCGCCGTATTTCGTGACCAATGCCGAGAAGATGACCGTCGAACTCGAAGACGCCTACATCCTGCTGCACGAGAAGAAGCTCTCCAACCTGCAGGCGATGCTGCCGCTGCTCGAGGCAGTGGTGCAGTCGAGCCGGCCGCTGCTCATCCTCGCCGAGGATGTCGAGGGCGAGGCGCTGGCCACCCTGGTGGTCAACAAGCTGCGTGGCGGTCTCAAGATCGCCGCCGTCAAGGCGCCCGGATTCGGCGATCGTCGCAAGGCGATGCTCGAGGACATGGCGATCCTCACCGGCGGTCAGGTGATCTCCGAGGATCTCGGCATCAAGCTCGAGAACGTCGGTCTCGACATGCTGGGTACCGCCAAGAAGGTCTCGATCAACAAGGACGACACGACGATCATCGACGGCGGCGGCAAGCGCGCCGACATCGAGGGTCGGTGCACCCAGATCCGTCAGCAGATCGAAGAGACCAGTTCCGATTACGACCGTGAGAAGCTGCAAGAGCGCCTCGCCAAATTGGCCGGCGGTGTCGCGGTGATCAAGGTCGGCGGCGCCACCGAGATCGAGGTCAAGGAGCGCAAGGATCGTGTCGACGATGCGCTGCATTCGACCCGCGCGGCGGTCGAGGAAGGCATCGTGATGGGCGGCGGCGTGGCTTTGCTGGTCGCCGCCAAGGCGCTCAAAAAGGTTATTCCCGAGAACTCCGACCAGCAGGTCGGCGTCGAAATCGTCCGCAAGGCGCTGCAGTCGCCGGTTCGCCAAATCGCCGAGAATGCCGGCGTCGACGGCTCCGTGGTGGTCGGCAAACTGCTCGAGAGCAAGAAGCCCAACATCGGCTTCGACGCGCAGAACGAAGTCTATGTCGACATGTTCAAGGCGGGCATCGTCGATCCCGCTTTGGTGGTGCGCGCGGCACTCCAGGACGCGGCTTCGGTCGCCGGACTGCTGATCACCACCGAGGCGATGGTCGCCGAGCGGCCCGAGCCCAAGGATGGCGGCGCCGGCGGTGGCGGCGGCGGCGGCATGCCCGACATGGGTGGCATGGGCGGCATGGGCGGCGGCATGGGCTTCTAAAGCCAAGCCTCCACCACCCAACTGCTACGAGCGGGTCGCGTCCGATGACGCGGCCCGCTTTTTTTGTGTTATGACCCCGGCCATGCCGCCACCCATATTTTCCCTTCGCGATATTTCCGTGCGCTTTGGCGCCGAGCCACTGTTTTCCGGCGTCGATCTCACCCTTGGGCCCGACGATCGACTGTGTCTGGTCGGCCGCAACGGTGGCGGCAAATCGACCTTGCTCGGGTTGATCGCCGGCGATGGCGACCCCGACCATGGTGAACGCTGGGCGCGGCCGGGCTTGCGCATCGGTCACCTCGCGCAGGCGGTTGACTTCGGAGATTTTTCGACCGTCGCCGCCTATGTCGCCGGCGGCGCGATCCCGGCACCGCCGCACCAGGTCGAGGCTGCCTTGGCGCCGCTCGGCCTGGCGCCGGAGCGGCGCTTGGACACCCTGTCGGGGGGCGAGGCGCGCCGCGCCGGGCTCGCGGCCGCGCTGGTCGGCGAGCCCGAATTGTTGCTCCTCGACGAGCCGACCAACGATCTCGACCTGCCCGCCATCGAATGGCTCGAGGCGCGCCTCGCGGCGTTTCGCGGTGCGGTGGTGATGATCAGCCATGATCGCGCGCTGCTGGCGCGCATCGCGCGGCGCACCGCGTGGCTCGATCGCGGCATCCTCCGCGTCGCCGAGCGCGGTTTCGAGGGATTCGAGGATTGGCGCGCCGAGGTCGCCGACGACGAGGCCCGCACCCGCGCGCGCCTCGATCAGAAATTGGCGGTCGAGCAGGCCTGGCTGCACAAGGGCGTCACCGCCCGGCGGCGGCGCAATCAGGGGCGGCTGCGCGCGCTTCAGGCGTTGCGCGCCGAACGCCGGGCGGCACGGACCCCGACCGGCACGGTAAAGCTTTCGCTTGGCGCCGCCGAGACCGGCGGTCGGGTGGTGATCGACGCCGACTCGCTGGCCAAGGCCTACGACGGGCGCGCCGTCGTCGATGCGCTGTCGATCCGCATCATGCGCGGCGATCGGGTGGCCTTTACCGGTCCCAACGGCGCCGGCAAGACCACCGCATTGCGTCTGCTCACTGGTGAGCTCGCAGCCGACGGCGGAACCCTCGGGCTCGGTACCGGGCTGCAGGTGGTGACCTTCGATCAAGGGCGGTCGGCGCTCGATCCGGCGGCGACCTTGTGGGAGACCCTGTGCCCGGCCGGCGGCGACACGGTCACCGTGCACGGCCGGCCAAAGCATGTGGTGGGGTTCCTCAGTGATTTTCTGTTCGCCGAATCGCAAGCCAAAAGCCCGGTCTCCAGCCTGTCCGGCGGCGAGAAGGCGCGCCTTCTCCTCGCTATGCTGTTCGCCCGGCCGAGCAACCTTCTGGTCCTCGACGAGCCGACCAACGATCTCGACCTGGAAACTCTCGATCTGCTGCAGGAAGTGCTGTCCGACTATGACGGCACCGTTTTGATGGTGAGCCACGATCGCGACTTCATCGATCGCTTGGCGACCACGACGATTTGGATGGCGGGCGACGGGACGGCCGATATCCATGTCGGCGGCTGGACCGATATGGCGCGCACCCGCGGCACGCCGGTGGCGGCGATATCGGCGACCCGCGCCGCCAAGGCGAAACCGGCCAAGCCCAAATCGGCCCGGCAAAAACTCGGCTACAAAGACCAGCGCGAGCTCGAGTCACTGCCGGCGCAGATCGCCGATTTCGCGGCGGTCATCGCCGCCCACGAAGCGGACTTGGCCGACCCCGACTTCTACACCCGCGATCGCGCGGCGTTCGATGCCATCGGCGCCGAATTGTCGGCGGCGCGGGCCGCTCTCGCCACCGCCGAGGAACGCTGGCTCGCCCTCGCCGAGCGGGACGAGGCGTTGCGCGCGGGCGCCGCGCTTGACGGCGATGCCGCTGATCAGTAGCAAGGCTATGCGCCAGACGGCCGGATGGCCGCTCCGCGTTCGCGCGGGGAGGAAAGTCCGGGCTCCACGGAAGTACGGTGCCGGGTAACGCCCGGCGGGGGCGACCCCAGGGAAAGTGCCACAGAAAGCAAACCGCCCGCGCGCTTCGGCTCCCGGGTAAGGGTGAAAGGGTGCGGTAAGAGCGCACCGCGTGACCGGCAACGGTGACGGCACGGTAAACCCCACCGGGAGCAAGACCAAGTAGGGACGGCGCGCGGTACCGCGCTCGGCGTGGCATCGTAGGTCGCGCTTCCGCGGCCGCCGTCCGGGTAGGTCGCGTGAGGCGTCCGGTGACGGGCGTCCCAGATGAATGGTCATCGCCCGCTCGCGGGTACAGAACCCGGCTTATAGGCCGTCTGGCGCGCTACTATTGATAACTTATCATCACAACAACCACTCATTACACTTTGATAAAGCGGCATTATTTATAATGTTCATGTCATAATATTCGTCCTGGGACGTATTCTTAAAAAGAACGTTCATAGAACACATGCGCGCCACAATCTACCTCTAGGGTCCCTGCTTCGACTTCACTACCAAACTTTGTGGCGAACATTACGACCGCGGTCTCAATCGTGCGCCGAATACCAGAGTTCGCCATGATAAACCCATGCCTTAGTTGGCCTTTCCCATTGACGACCATATATTCCCATGTTATCCCATTTGATCCCAAGTCGATCCGTCAAAGGTCTGATGCGACTAGACCATGGCTCGGGGGAGCATCGGTCGATGATGGACCAATCGGGTTATTCCGATCTGGGGGACGCACGTGGCGATATTTGTCGGCAGGCATGAACAGAAAGTGGACCGCAAGGGCCGGGTATCGGTGCCGGCGCTGTTCCGCGACACGCTGGGCAAGCAAGCCACATTTTACGCCTTCCCGTCTTTCTCGCACCGCGGCGTCGAATGCCGCACCGATGCGTATATGGAAGACCTCAGCAATCAAATCGAGAATTTGGATCCTTTTTCGGACGAACAGGATCACCTGTCCGGTGCCATCTTCGGCAAGAGCCATCCTTTGACGCCAGATAAGGAGGGGCGCGTCGTTCTGCCCGACGCGCTGTGCCGACACGCGGGCATTACCGAACGGGTGGTTTTCGTCGGCTTGGGCAAGTCTTTCCAACTTTGGGAACCTGAACAGCACGACACTTACGAGAAACAGGTTCAAGACCGTGCTCTAGCCGATCGTCAGGCTCTGCGTCGGCGCCCCCAGGCCAAGCCAGACCCTTCCCGGCCTGTGGAGAGCGGCACGTGACCGGAACGCCTCCCTCCCATCGTTCCGGGCACGTGCCCGTTTTGTTGAACGAGGTTCTCGAGTTCCTGGCGCCCCGCGACGGCGCGCTCTACGTCGACGGCACTTTCGGCGCCGGCGGCTATAGCCGCGCCATTGTCGGCGCCGCCGACTGCACGGTCTGGGCCCTCGACCGCGACGCCGCCGCCGTGGCCCGCGCGGCGGACCTAACCGCCGGCCATGGCGACCGCTTTAACATTATCGAAGGCCGCTTCGGCGACCTCGAAAACTTGCTCCGCGCCCACGGTGTGAGCGAAGTCGATGGCGGTTTGGTCTTTGATCTCGGCATGTCCTCCTATCACATCGACGATCCGGCGCGCGGATTCAGTTTCCGCGAAGACGGGCCGCTCGACATGCGCATGGGACGCGATGGGCCGACCGCGGCCGATGTCGTCAACCAGGCCAGCGAGCGTGAGCTCGCGGATATCATTTACCGCTACGGTGAGGAGCGGCGGGCACGCCGGGTGGCGGCGGCGATTGTCGCCGCCCGCGCGGAGCGTCCCTTCACCAGCACCGGTCAACTCGCGTCCGTGGTGCGCTCCGTCGTGCCGCGCACCGCCAAGGGGATCGATCCGGCGACACGCAGTTTTCAAGCCTTGCGCATCCATGTGAATGACGAGCTCGGCGAACTCGAACGGGTGTTGGCGGCCGCCGAGCGACTGATGCTCGCCGGCGCGCGGTTGGTGGTGGTTTCGTTCCATTCGCTTGAGGACCGGATCGTCAAGCGGTTCCTCGGTCGTCGTGCCAAGCCGATGCCAAGGCCGTCTCGCCATAGCCCGGATCTCGACACCGGCCCGCCCCCGGCACCGTCGTTCCGCCTGATGCAACGCCGTGCGGTAAAACCCGGCGAAGACGAGATCGCGGGCAATCCCAGGGCGCGCTCGGCACGGCTGCGCGCCGCCGAACGCACCGACGCCGCGGCGTGGCGGGAGGCCGCATGATCAGTCGGACTTCGATCGTCACCATTCTCGTGTTGGGCTCGGCGGCCACCGGTCTTTACCAATTGAAGTACGACGTGGCGGCGCTCGAGGAGAGGGCCCAAACATTGACAGCGTTGCTCGACAGCGAGCGTCAGGCGCTGCATGTGCTGAAGGCCGAGTGGGCCTACCTCAACAAACCGGAACGATTGGCGGCACTCGCCGAGCGCCACTTGGACCTGGTGCCGCTGGCCGCCGATCAGATCATTCCCTTGGACGCAATTCTGCGCCGCGCCGCCGAGCAACGCCAAATCGCCGAGGCCGGGTCGGGCGCCGCGGCGCCGGACGACGGAGCCGACCGGTAATGTCCGACTATGCTCCAGGGCCTGTCGCCGATCGTGAAATGGCGCATGTGCGGATCGATGGCGCCGGCAAGCAGGCGCTCGAAGTCTGCCGTACCCGGCTGGTCGTGGGCGCCGGACTGTTCGCGCTCGCTTTTCTTGGTTTGGCCATTCGTCTGGTCTCGGTCGGCCTGTTCGACGTTGGTGACGGGCAACCCCAAGCGCGGATTGCCGCGCAGTCGGCGCCGCTGGTGCAGCGTGCCGATATCGTCGACCGCAACGGCGTCGTACTCGCGACCAATCTCGACGTTCACTCGCTGTTTGCCGACGCACGACTCATCGAGGATGCGAAAGCGGTCGCGGCCAAGCTCGCCCAAACGCTAACCGGGATCGAGCCATCGGCGCTCGAGGCCAAGCTCTCGAGCGGACGCGGTTTCGTTTGGATCAAACGCGGTCTCGCGCCGCGCCAGGTCTACGCGATCAACAGCCTCGGTATTCCCGGATTGTCGTTCGTTCCCGAGCAGCGCCGAACCTATCCCGCCGGGTCGCTCGCCGCGCATGTCGTGGGTCAGACCGATATCGATAATCGTGGCATCTCGGGAATCGAGAATCGGTTCGACGACACGTTGCGCGCTCGCCCGACGACGCCGCTCGCCTTGACCCTCGATATCCGCTTCCAGCACGTCTTGCACGAGGAGTTGGCGGCGGCGGTCGACACCTTCAATGCGCTCGGCGCGGCGGGTGTCATCATCGACGTCGCTAACGGCGAAGTGGTTGCGATGGTGAGCCTACCCGATTTCGATCCGAATCGATCGCTGCGGCCAAGTGACGACAATGCGCGCTTCAACCGCGCCGCCCACGGCGTCTATGAGATGGGCTCGACCTTCAAGGCGTTCACCATCGCGATGGCGCTCGACGCCGGCACCGTCGGCATCACCGATGGCTACGACGCCTCGAAGCCATTGCGCCTGGCGCGTTTCACCATCCGGGATTTCCACGCTCAGAACCGCTGGCTTTCGGTGCCCGAGATATTCATGCATTCGTCCAATATCGGCGCCGCCAAGATGGCGCTCGACGTCGGCGCCGAAGGTCAACAGATATTCTTAACCCGCCTCGGACTTCTTGCCCCCGCGACCATCGAGTTGCCGGAAGTGGGCGCGCCGATGTTCCCCAGCCGCTGGCGCGACGTGAATGTCGCGACCATCGGGTTTGGCCATGGCATCGCGGTCTCCCCGCTTCAGCTTGCCTCGGCCACGGCCGCGCTGGTCAATGGCGGCACCCTGCATCACCCGACTTTGGTCCGGCGCGATCCCTCGGCCTCGAACGTGAACGCTCGTCCGGCTTCGTCGCGGGTGATCTCGACCAAGATTTCCTACCGCATGCGGCAATTGTTCCGGCTCGTGGTCGAACAGGGCAGCGGGCGCCGCGCCGATGTCCCCGGCTATCCCGTCGGCGGCAAGACCGGCACCGCCGAGAAAAGCAACGAGAACGGGTATGACAGCAATCGTTTGCTGTCGTCGTTTGTCGGCGCGTTTCCGATCAATGATCCTCGTTACGTCGTCTTCGCCGCGATCGACGAGCCTAAAGGCACGAAGGAGACCAAAGGCTATGCCACCGGGGGGTGGACCGCGGCACCGGTCGTCGGGCGTGTCGTAAGCCGTATCGGCCCGATGGCGGGCCTTGCACCCGTGACCCTGACACCGCCCCGGGATGTCGCCGGTAACGAACCTCTTCTCGTCACCCCGGATGGGGTCGAGATTCGCCTTGCGTCTTTCTGACTTGGTCGGCGAAACCATGGCAACGGCGCGCGCCGAATACGATATCGAGATTGCGGGTTTGACGTGCGACAGCCGCGCTGTCGAGCCCGGATTTCTGTTCGCTGCGCTTCCCGGATCCTCGACCGATGGGGCGCGGTTCATCGCCGACGCGGCGGGCAACGGGGCCGCTGCCTTGCTCGGACCGCCGGGGACCGCGTCCTTGGCGCGCGACGCCAATCTCCCGCTTATCGAGGACGAAAATCCGCGCCGCCGCTACGCACTCTTGGCGGCGCGTTTTTATCAGCGCCAACCAAACATCGTCGCCGCGGTGACCGGTACCAACGGCAAGACGTCGGTGGTGAGTTTTGCCCGGCAAATCTGGGGTGCGTTGGGGAATCGTGGCGCCAGCATCGGAACCTTGGGGGTCTCGGCGCCCGGTTTTGACGGCGGCGCCGGATTGACGACACCGGACTCCGGCGATTTGCATCGCACCTTGGCCGATCTTGCCGACGCCGGTATCGATCATCTGGCGATCGAGGCCTCGAGCCATGGCCTGGCGCAATCGCGTATCGATGGGGTACGCCTTACCGCGGCGGCCTTTACCAATCTGACTCGCGACCATCTCGATTATCACGGTGACGAAGAAAGCTATTTTCAGGCCAAGGCGCGGCTGTTCGAAGACCTGTTGCCGAGCGAGGGCGCGGCGGTCCTAAACGCCGATTCGCCGATGTTCGATCGGCTCGTCGATATCGCCCATCGCCGTGGTCAGAGAGTCGTCTCATTCGGCGCGTACGACGCCGATCGGGCCCGCGACATCGCTCTGGTGTCGGCGCAACCGAGCGGTGACGGGCAGCTGCTGACGATCGCGATCGGTGATCGCCGCCGCGACGTCGACATCGCCTTGGTCGGCGATTTTCAAGTCTCGAACCTGCTTTGCGCCCTGGCGCTGGTCATCGCGTGCGGCGCCGACGCCGAGATCGCGATCGCCACCCTTGCCACTGTGCACGGCGTGCCGGGCCGGCTCGAACGCGTTGCTCGGCGCGCCAACGACGCCGCGATCTTCGTCGATTACGCCCATACCCCCGACGCGCTCGCGGCGGCGCTTGCCGCGTTGCGGCCATCGGTCGCGGGCCGGCTGCACGTTCTCTTCGGCTGCGGCGGTGATCGCGACCGTGGAAAACGGCCTCGGATGGGCGCCATCGCGGCGGCCGGTGCCGACCGCATCATCGTCACCGACGACAATCCGCGCGGCGAGGATCCGTCGGCCATTCGCGCCGCCATCATTGCGCGCTGCGCCGGCGCGGTGGAGATCGCCGACCGCGGCGAGGCGATCAGCACCGCGATCGCCGATCTCGGTACCGGAGACATCTTGCTGATCGCCGGCAAGGGCCATGAGACCGGCCAGATTATTGGCGGCCAAACGATCCCCTTCGATGACGCGGACCACGCACGCACCGCGGTCGCCGAACTCGATATCGACAAAAGGGAGCGCTCATGAACGCTCCCATTCTGTGGACCGCCGCCGAAATAGCCCAAGCGACAGGTGGCAAGGCGCGCGGTGATTTTGTCGTCACCGGCGTTTCCATCGACAGTCGGACCGTGGCGAGGGGCGACCTCTTTATCGCCTTGTCGGGACCCAATTTCGATGGTCACGCGTTCGTGCAAGACGCCTTCGATCGTGGTGCGGCGGGAGCCTTGATGTCCCAACAAAGGGAATCCGGACGCCACCGGGGGATGGTGGCTGTCGACGACACCTTCGCGGCTTTGACCGCGCTCGGTGTCGCCGGACGCGAACGCGCCCGCGCCAGAGTGATCGGCATTACCGGCAGCGTCGGCAAAACCGGGACCAAGGATTTGACCGCCCGTGCCTTGGCCGCGCTCGGCACGGTCCATGCCAGCACCGGCAGCTTCAATAATCACTTCGGCTTGCCGTTGACCCTCGCGCGGCTGGCGCCCGACGCCGATTTCGCGGTGGTCGAGATGGGGATGAACCATGCCGGCGAGCTGCGGGCGCTGACCCGCATCGCGCGTCCCGATATCGCCGTGGTGACTACGGTTGAAGCCGTGCACCTCGAATTCTTCACCGACGTCGCCGCGATCGCCGCGGCGAAGGCCGAAATATTCGAAGGCGTGACCAATGGCGGCGCGGCAATTCTGAATCGCGACAACGCGTCTTATCAACAGTTGGCGACGGCGGCCCAGGCGCTTGGGATCGGGCAGCTATCCGGCTTCGGCGAAAGCGAGGAGTGCGACGTCCGGCTGATCGATTTCGCGGCCCGGGCTGGGCGCAATCGCGTGACCGCCTCGCTCGGCGGTACGACCATTTCATACGATCTCGCGATCGACGGCCGACATTGGGCGATCAACAGCCTCGCGGTCCTGGCGGTGATTCAGGTGCTTGGCGGCGATGTGCCGGCGGCGGCGATCGCCATGGCCGGTATGACGGCGTCGGAGGGGCGCGGCGCCCGGACACGCTTCGAACTCGCGTCCGGGCCCATCGACGTGATCGACGATAGCTACAACGCCGGGCCGGTATCCATGCGCGCCGGGTTCGCGGTGTTGGCCGATGCAAAACCAGACCCTGGCGGGCGGCGCATCGCCGTCCTCGGCGACATGCTCGAACTCGGGCCCGAGGCGGCTCGCCTTCACGCCGATCTGGCGCCCGATATCGCGCGTCTCGGCATTGATCAAGTGTTTACCGCGGGGCCGCTCATGGCGGCTCTGTTCGAGGCGCTGCCGGCGCCGGTGCGGGGACAGCATGCCGGCAGCGCCGACTCGCTGATTCAGCCGCTCGTCGAATCGCTCCGCGCCGGCGACGTGGTGCTGGTCAAAGGCTCCCATGGAAGCGCCATGCATCGCGTCATCTCCGCGTTGCGCTATTTTGCCAGCCGAGACGCGTCCGCCGAAGATTGGCCGCGCGCCGCCAATGGCGATTGCTGAGCGGGGGCGGGCGCGTGCTTTACAACATTCTGGTCCCCTTTGCCGACGATTTCGCTGTCCTTAATCTGTTTCGTTATCTCACCTTCCGCACCGGTGGCGCGGTGATTACTGCGCTCATTGTTAGTTTTGTCTTCGGTCCCGCGGTAATTCGCTGGTTGCGCGCCAGCCAGGCCGAGGGCCAACCGATCCGCGATGACGGACCGCAGAGCCATCTCGAGACCAAGCAGGGAACACCGACCATGGGCGGGTTTCTCATCCTGCTCGCCTTGGTCATCGGCACCGTTCTCTGGGCCGACCTCAGCAATCGCTTCGTCTGGGTGGTATTGATGGTCACTTTCGGCTTCGGCGCGGTCGGGTTCGTCGACGATTATCTCAAGATCACCCGGCGCGATCATCGCGGCCTGCCGGGCCGGGTCAAACTGGCGGCGCAGTTCGGCATTGCCCTGGTCGCGACCGCTTGGATTTCCACCCTGGTGCCCGAGCAGTTCGCGACCACGCTCGCGGTGCCCTTCTTCAAGGACGTGCTGCTGCAGCTCGGTTGGTTCTTCATCCCCTTCGCCATGGTGGTGATCGTCGGCGCGTCGAACGCGGTCAACTTGACCGATGGTCTCGACGGCTTGGCGATCGTGCCGATCATGATCGCCGCCGCCTGCTTCGGGTTCATCTCGTATCTCGTTGGCAACACCGTGTTCGCCGAGTATCTGCAGATCCATGGCGTGCCCGGAACCGGCGAACTCGCGGTCCTGTGCGGCGCGCTGGTCGGCGCCAGCCTCGGATTTCTCTGGTTCAACGCGCCGCCCGCGATGGTGTTCATGGGCGATACCGGCTCACTCTCCGCCGGCGGGGCGCTCGGCGCGGTCAGCGTGATCACCAAGCATGAGCTGGTGCTGGCGATCATTGGCGGGCTGTTCGTGCTCGAGGCGGTCTCGGTGATCGTCCAGGTCGGCTCGTTCAAGCTCACCGGGCGGCGGGTGTTTCGCATGGCGCCCTTGCATCATCATTTCGAGCAGAAGGGGTGGAAAGAGCCCACCATCGTCATCCGTTTCTGGATCATCGCGTCGATCCTGGCCTTGATCGGCCTGGCAACCTTGAAGCTGCGGTGAGGCGATGATTCCGGTCTCCTCCTATCGCGGATCCAAGGTGGCGGTGTTCGGGCTCGGTCGCGCCGGTCTCGCCGCGGTGCGCGCGCTTAGCACCGGCGGCGCCGAGGTGCTGGTCGATGATGATGCGCCGGCGCGTCGTTACGATGGTGAGGCGGCCGGCGGAACGGCTTACGATCTCAGCGCTGGCGACTGGGCCGATATCGCCGCCCTGGTGTTGAGCCCGGGGGTGCCGCTCACCCATCCCGTGCCGCACCCGGTCGTCCAAAAGGCGCGCGCGGCCGGCACCGAGATTCTCGGCGAGGTCGATCTCCTGGCGGGCGAAGTGCGGCCGGGCCCCGGTCCGCGCCTGGTCGGCATCACCGGAACCAACGGAAAGTCGACCACCACCGCGTTGCTTGGCCATCTGTTGGCGGAAGCCGGCCTGGAGGTCGCGGTGGGTGGCAATCTCGGCACCGCGGCATTGGCGCTCGAGCCGGTCTCGGCCACCGGTGTCTACGTGCTCGAGATGTCGTCGTATCAACTCGATCTCACGTCGAGCGCCGTGTTCGATGTCGCGGCGCTGCTCAATGTCACCCCGGACCACCTCGATCGGCACGGCGGGATGGCCGGCTATGTCGCTGCAAAGAAAAGGATTTTCGCTCGTCAGACCGCGTCGTGCACGGCGGTGATCGCGGTCGACGACACGATTACCGCGGCGGTCTTCGACGGCCTCGCAGCCACCGCGCCGCAGCGCGTCGTTCCGGTCTCCATCCATCGCCGCCTCGCGGATGGAATCTTTGTCGCCGACGGCGTGCTTTTCGACGGCCTCGATGGTCCGCCGCGCCGCGTCGCCACCCTATCCGGTGTTGCCGTACTGCTCGGCGAGCACAACAGTCAAAACGCCGCGGTCGCCTACGCCGTCGCGCGGTCGCTCGGATTGGAGTCCGAGCAAGCGGCGCGCGGTCTGGCGAGTTATCCCGGCCTGCCGCACCGCATGGAGCCGGTCGCCGAGATCGCCGGCGCCCGCTTCGTCAATGACAGCAAGGCGACCAACGTCACCGCCGCGGTCCAGGCGCTGCGCAGCTACGACACTATATATTGGATCGCCGGCGGCCGCGCCAAGGACGACGATCTGGCGCCGATCCTGCCGCTGCTCGATCGTGTCCGCCACGCCTTCCTGATCGGCGAGGCGGCGGCGGCGTTCGCGCGCGTCCTGGCGGATCGGGTGCCGGTGACCGTTGCCCGCACCCTCGAGGCCGCGGTTCCCGCCGCCGCGGCGATGGCGCGCGGCGACGCGAACGCGGTGGTTCTGTTGTCGCCGGCCTGCGCCTCGTTCGATCAGTTTGACGATTTCGAAGCCCGCGGCGATCGCTTCCGCGCCCTGGTCACGGCAATCGCGGACGAGGCCGATGAATGAGCGGTCTCGCCAGAACCGATATCAGCCTGATCGGCCGCTGGTGGTGGACCGTCGATCGCTGGCTGCTGTTTTCGCTCCTGGCGCTGATCTTTATCGGCGCGCTGATGGTGCTCGGCGCGAGCCCGCCGGTGGCCGAGCGGCTCGATCTCGACAGCTACTATTTCGTTCGCCGTCACCTGATTCTGTTGCTGCCGACCATCGCGACGATGATCGCGGTCTCGCTGCTGTCGCCGGTCGGCGTCCGCCGCGTCGCGGTGATCGTGCTCGCCTTCGCGTTTCTGCTCGCGGTGGCGACGATATTCGTCGGCCTCGAGGTCAAGGGCGCGCGGCGCTGGATCGCCTTCGCCGGGCTTTCGGTGCAGCCCACCGAGTTTATCAAACCCGCGCTCGCCGTCGTCGTCGCCTGGATGCTGACCGCGCAACGCCAGTACCAGGGTATCCCGGGCGATGCGATCGCGATGTCGCTGGTCGCCGCGGTGATTCTGGTCCTTGTCATGCAACCGGATTTCGGCATGGCGCTGACCGTCGCCGCGGTCTGGTTCGCGCAATATTATTTGGCCGGCTTGTCGCTAGTCTGGGTCGGGGCGTTGATCGGCTGTGGGGTCGGCGGCACGGTGCTTGGCTATCTCACCTTCGACCATGTCCGCAGCCGCATCGATCGCTTCCTCGATCCCGCGGCGGGCGACAATTATCAGGTCGAGACCTCGTTGCGCGCGTTCTCCAACGGCGGCCTGTTCGGTCGCGGGCCCGGCGAGGGCGTGGTCAAGACCCAGCTTCCCGATGCCCACGCCGATTTCGTGTTCGCGGTGCTCGGCGAGGAATTCGGACTCATCGCGTGTTTCCTGGTGGTCGGCATTTTCGCCTTCGTGGTGCTGCGCGGCCTAGTCCGTTTGACCCAGGAGGACGATCTGTTCTCGCTGCTCGCCGCCGCCGGCCTGCTGACCCAGTTCGGCTTGCAGGCGCTGATCAACATCGCGGTGACCCTGCGCCTGGTGCCGACCAAGGGCATGACCTTGCCGTTCGTCTCCTACGGCGGCTCGTCGATGATCGCGTTGGCGATCGGCATGGGGATGGTGCTGGCGCTTACCCGGTGGCGACCGGGGCCGGGGAGTTGGCGATGAGCGGTCCGATCGTGATCGCGGCGGGCGGCACCGGCGGTCATGTGTTTCCGGCGCTCGCCTTGGCACGCGGTCTGATGCACGACGGCCAGGCGACCCACTTCGTCACCGATCACCGTGGCGGCTCGTTCGGCACCGAGTTCGCCGACGTGCCGTGCCACACGGTCCGCGCCGGCGCGCTCGCCGGTCGGGGCTTGCTCGGCACCGTGCGCGGTCTCGCCGAACTTGTCCTCGGCGTGCTGCAGGCGCGCTCGCTGCTGCGCCGACTCACGCCCACTCTGGCGGTCGGTTTCGGCGGTTACGCGGCGGTGCCGCCGTTGCTCGCGGCCTGGAGCCTGGGCATTCCCACTTTGGTTCACGAGGCCAACGCCGTGCTCGGTCGCGCCAACCGGCTGCTGGCACCGCGCGCCAAGGCGATTGCCACGGCATTTCCCGAGACCGTCAAGGTCCGGCCGCGTGACGAGGCCCGTCTGATTCAGGTCGGCAACCCGGTTCGCGAAAGTTTCGTCGCACAGCGCGACTGCCCCTACACGGCGCCGTCCGCCGACGGCCCGATCGATCTGCTCGCGGTCGGCGGCAGCCAGGGCGCGCGCGTCTTGGGGACGGTTCTTCCCATCGCGCTGGCCACGTTGCCGGAAAACCTGCGCGCCCGCTTGCGCCTGGTCCAACAGTGCCGCGAGGACGATCTCGCGGCGGCGCAAACGATCTATCGCGAGGCCGGGATCGACGCCCGGCTGGCGCCCTTCATCGACGACATGGCGGACCGACTCGCGGCGGCGCATTTGGTGATCGCGCGCGCCGGTGCCTCGACGGTGGCGGAACTCACAGCGGTCGGACGCCCGGCGATCCTGATCCCCTATCCCCATGCGACGGACAATCATCAAGAGGCCAATGCCAAGGCCCTGGCCGCGGCCGGCGCCGCCTGGGTGATGATCGAGCGCGAGATGACACCGGCCTCGCTCGGCACCGTGATCGCCGATCGACTGACCGATCCGTCCGCATTGACCGATGCCGCCGCACACGCGCGCGGATTCGGGCGGCCGGACGCGGTCGCGCGCCTGGTCACGGTGGCACGCGAGCTGGTGGCGGCGGAGGAGGCGGCATGACCACGCTTCCCCTCGACATTGGCACGCTACACTTCGTCGGCATCGGCGGTATCGGCATGAGCGGCATCGCCGAGGTGATGCGCAATTTGGGATATCAGATCCAAGGGAGCGATCTCGCCGAGAACGCCAACGTCCGGCGCCTCAGGGCGCTCGGCATGACCGTCCATACTGGTCATGCGGCGGAGAATATCGCCGACGCCTCGGTGGTCGTGGTCTCGAGCGCGGTGAAGTCCGACAATGTCGAGATCGTCGCCGCGCGCAAGCGCCATGTCCCGGTGGTCAGGCGTGCCGAGATGCTCGCCGAGCTGATGCGCCTCAAATGGTCGATCGCGATCGGCGGCACCCACGGCAAGACCACCACCACCTCGATCATCGCCGCCCTGCTCGATGCCGCGGGGCTCGATCCGACGGTAATCAATGGCGGCATCATCAACGCCTATGGGACCAATGCCCGCCTCGGGTCGAGCGATTGGATGGTGGTCGAGGCGGACGAATCCGACGGCACGTTCATTCGCCTGCCGGCGACCATCGCGGTGGTCACCAACATCGATCCCGAGCATCTCGAATTCTACGGTGACTTCGATGCGCTGCGGACCGCGTTCCAGAGCTTCGTCGAGAACATCCCGTTCTATGGCTTCGCCGCCCTGTGTCTCGATCACCCCGAAGTGCAGGCGATGATCGGCCGCATCTCGGACCGCCGCATCGTCACTTACGGCATGAGCCCGCAAGCCGACATCCGCGCGATCAATGTGCGCCCCGACCGCGATGGCACGCGTTTCGACGTGGTGGTCAGCGCGCGCGCCTCGGCGGCCAAGGGTGACCAGCCGAGCGAGCGGACGATGGCCAATCTGGTGTTGCGCATGCCGGGCGCGCACAATGTCCAGAACGCGTTGGCGATGATCGCGATTGCCACCGAGATGGACATTGCCGAGGATACCATTCGCCAGGCCTTGGGTGATTTCGCCGGTGTCAAGCGCCGCTTCACCCGGGTCGGCGAAGCCCACGGGGTAAGCGTGGTCGACGATTATGGCCATCACCCGGTGGAAATCGCGGCGGTGCTGCGCGCCGCGCGCGAAGGCCTCGACGCGGAAGGCGCGGATGGGCGGCTGGTCGCCGTGGTTCAACCGCACCGCTACAGCCGGTTGGCCAACCTGTTCGAGGATTTCTGCACCTGTTTCAACGATGCCGACGCGGTGATCGTCGCCGATGTCTACGCGGCCGGCGAGGCGCCGATCGAAGGCATCGATCGCGATGCCCTGGTCGATGGGCTGATCGCGCGCGGCCATCGCGCGGTGATCCCGCTCGACGCGCCCGACATGCTGGCGCCAATGGTTTTTGAGATCGCCCGGCCGGGCGACCTGGTGGTGTGCCTCGGGGCCGGGAATATCACCCAGTGGGCGAACGATCTCCCGGGCGCCTTGATCGCGCTCGGCGACGCGCCGACGGCGGCGGGAGGCGCCCAATGATGGCCGCCGGTGAGCGCACGTTGCTCGACCGTTTGCCCGATGTCCGTGGCCGTATCCGTGCCGGCGCGGCGCTCGATCGCGTCAGTTGGTTCAGGGTCGGCGGCCCGGCGGAAGTGCTGTTTACGCCGGCCGATCTCGAGGATCTTTGTGGTTTTCTCGCCGCCAAGCCGGCGGACGTTCCGGTCACCGTACTCGGCGTGAGCTCGAACGTGCTGATCCGCGACGGCGGGATCGACGGCGTGGTCATTCGACTTGGCCGCGCGTTCGCCGGAATCGACGCCGACGGCGTGGACGTCGTGGCGGGCGGCTCGGCACTCGATCTCAATGTCGCGCGGGTCGCCTGCGAGGCGGGGATCGGCGGCCTTGAATTTCTCAGCGGAGTCCCCGGCACGATTGGCGGCGCGGTGCGGATGAACGCGGGCGCCTACGGCCGCGAAATCGGCGAGGTGATCCTGTCGATCGGCGCGATCGACGAGACCGGTAGCGTGCATACCTTGGCTCCCGATCAACTCGACTTCGGGTATCGCCAAAGTGCCTTGCCCGAGACCTGGATCTGCACTGGCGCGAAGCTCCGCGGCGTCGTCGAGCGTGCCGATATCGTCGCGCGGCGGATGACCGAAATCGCCACCGCGCGCGAGGCGAGCCAACCGATCCGCACCCGCACCGGCGGCAGCACCTTCGCCAATCCGCCGGGTGAGGCAAAGGCTTGGGAGCTCATCGACCGAGCCGGGTGCCGCGGCCTTGCCCGAGGCGGTGCGATGGTGTCCGAGAAGCATTGCAATTTCCTGATCAACACCAGCACCGCCACAGCGGCCGATCTCGAAGACCTTGGCGAGGACGTGCGGCGGCGGGTGCTCGAGACCACGGGTGTGCGGTTGGAATGGGAAATTCGTCGGCTCGGCCGCGCCACGCCACGCCCGGAGGCCGACCAATGACTCGGCGGGTGGCGGTTCTGCTGGGCGGCTGGTCTTCCGAGCGCGAAGTGTCGCTGGTCAGCGGCGCGGCGATCTCGGACGCATTGAGCGGGCTAGGGTATCACCCGACGCCGGTCGATGTCGGTCGCGATATCGCGAGTAAGCTAACCGAGATGCGGCCCTATACGGACGTCGTGTTCAACGCGCTGCACGGGCGTTACGGCGAAGACGGCAGCGTCCAAGGTCTCTGCGAGTTGCTCGGGCTGGCGTACACCCATTCCGGAATCCTCGCGTCGTCGCTGGCGATGGATAAGCCGATGGCCAAGCGCCTGTTTGTCGATGCCGGCCTGCCGGTCGCCGACGGCAAGGTGGTCGGCCGCACCGAGATCATGGCCGGCGACCCGATGCCGCGTCCCTACGTTATCAAGCCGCTCAACGAGGGCTCGAGCGTCGGCGTCCGCATCGTCCAAGAGGGCGATCCCGCGAGCCCGTTCGATCAACAGCAATGGGTCTATGGCGACGAGGTCCTGGTCGAGGCCTATGTGCCCGGGCACGAGATCGCGGTGGCGGTGATGGGCGATCGGGCGCTCGGCGCGCTGGAAATCCGTCCCCGCGAAGGCTTCTACGATTATGAGGCGAAATACGTCGCGGGACGCGCCGAACATCTGATGCCGGCGCCGATGCCGGACGGCGATTACCAGTACTCGCTCGCGATCGCGAAACAGGCCCATGACGCGCTTGGATGCAGCGGCGTGACGCGGGCCGATTTGCGCTATGACGATAGCGATGGCGGTCTTGGTCTGCGGCTGCTCGAGATCAATACCCAACCCGGCATGACGCCGCTGTCGCTGGTCCCGGAAATCGCCGCGCACGCAGGCTTCGATTTTCCACAATTGGTCGAGTGGATAGTGGAGGACGCGCGATGTCGCGACTAACCGCGCGTGGCGTCGATCGGGTGGCGCCGTCGAAACGGCGGACAAGACCGTCGAAAACGGTCGCAACGCCCCGCCGCAAGGCGAAGCCGAGGAAGACTTCGCGCGGCCGGCGCGGCGCGCTATATTCCCGCCTTCAGGCGGTGCCGTGGAAAATCGTCGCGGTGCTGGTTTTCATTCTTTCGACCGGCTTCGGGGGCGGCTATTACTGGGTTTCGGGGCAAGCGGCGGTGCTGTTTGGCGAAACCCAGCAAGTACTTGTCGCCGCGAGCATGCGCGCGGGACTGACCGTGCAGGAGATTTTCGTCGAAGGTCGAAGCGAGGCGCCATCCGAAGCCTTGCTGACGGCGCTCGGTATTGCACGCGGCGATCCCATCCTCCTCGTTGATCCCGCCGCAGCGAAGGCGCGCCTCGAGAACCTCGGCTGGGTCGCCACCGCGGTGGTCGAGCGGCACCTACCCGATACCATCTATGTGCGCCTGCGCGAACGCCGCCCGCTGGCGGTGTGGCAATCCGAGCGCGTGCACAAGCTGGTCGATACGTCCGGCGCGGTGATCGACGGCGGCGACATCGCGCACTTCTCCCATTTGCCCCATATCGTCGGTGAAGGCGCGCCCGCCCGGTTGCCGATTCTGCTGCGCGCGTTGGCCAACCAGCCGGCATTGGCGCGCCGGTTGTCGGCCGCGAACTGGGTCGGTGAGCGACGTTGGACCCTGCACTTCGACGATCGCGTCAAGGTGTCGCTCCCCGAAGGCCCGGTGGGGCCGTCGTTGGATCGTCTGGGAACCCTGCAGCGTCTCGAAGCGGTCCTCGACAGCGACATCATATCGCTCGATCTGAGGCAAGCGGATCGGGCGACAATCCGGCTGTCTCCGGGGGCGCAAGACCACAAACAGGAAAACGACGGGACCCCGTCCGGAGGCTCGGACGCATGACCCACTTTAGGAAAGACATCGATCCGCGATGAGCAGTAACGACGGAAAACCGATTGCGGCGCTCGATGTGGGCACGGCGAAAATCTGCTGCCTGGTGGCGGAAGACGAAGGCGATGGCGTGCTGCGGATTCTCGGCGTCGGTCATAAGCCATCGCGCGGCATTCGCGGTGGCTCGATCGTCGACATGGAAGCCGCCGAGGAGTCGATCCGCAGCGCGGTCCATGCCGCCGAGACCATGGCGGGAGAAACCATTCGGTCGGTGACGATCAATCTTTCCTGCGGCCGCCCGCTGTCGCAACGGTTCGCCGTCGAGGTCGTGCTCGACGGCCAGGAAGCCGCCGATGCCGATGTGCGCCGCGTCCTCGACGAAGGCTATCGGTTGCCGGTCCCCGACGACCGAACCGCGGTCCATATCCACCCGATTTCCTACACCGTCGACGGCGTGGTCGGGATTCAGGATCCACGCGGCCTGTTCGGCGATCAGCTCGGGGTGATCATGCATGTCGTCAGCGTCACCCGTGGCGCGGTGCGCAACCTGTCGGCGTGTGCCGGACATTGTCATCTCGACATCGGTGATCTGGCGCTGTCGGCGGAAGTCGCCGGGCGCGCGGTCTTGGTCGACGACGAAATGTCACTCGGATCAGTTTGCGTCGACATGGGTGCAGGAACCACCTCGATCGGCGCTTTCGCGGACGGCGCCCTGGTGTTTGCCGACAGTATTCCTGTCGGCGGCGCCCACATCACCAACGATATCGCCTACGGTCTTTCAACCCCGCCGGCCGACGCCGAGCGGCTGAAGACCTTGCACGGATCGGCGATCGCCGGCGGATCCGACCATCGCCACATGATTGATGTGCCGGAAATCGGCGAGACCGACGATCCGGGTCCCAATCATGTTTCGCGCGCGCGCCTGATCGAAATCATCCGGCCGCGTGTCGAGGAGACCCTCGAACTCGTTCGCGATCGCCTCAGCCAAGGCGGGGTCGACGAGGTCGGCGGGCGACGGGTGGTGCTGACCGGCGGCGCCAGTCAGCTCACCGGCATGCGCGACCTGGCAACACAGATTCTCGACAGACCGATTCGGCTGGGGCGTCCGCGCCCGATCCGCGGCCTTGCCGAGTCGACGAGCGGTCCGGCGTTTGCCGTGGCCGCGGGCCTGTTGGCCCACAATTTTGATCGCGATCTCGACCCGATCGCTCCCAGACGACCGTCCACGAGGGAACCGGCTCCGAGTTTCGGCCGGATCGGACAATGGCTGAGAGAGAACTTCTGAGATCGATTGCGGCGGTGACGCGGGGCACCGACGCAATCACATCACTTGCAGCACCGCACCGGAGGCAATGGAGGGCCTTATGACCATCAACTTGAACGTACCGGCAACACATGAACTCAAGCCGAAGATTAGCGTGTTCGGTGTCGGGGGTGCCGGGGGCAATGCCGTCAACAACATGATCACGTCTCATCTCGAGGGCGTCGAGTTCGTGGTCGCCAATACCGATGCCCAGGCCCTGGCGCAATCGCTGACCGAACGGCACATTCAGCTGGGGACCATGCTTACCCAGGGACTTGGAGCCGGCGCTCGACCGGATGTCGGCCGTCAGGCCGCCGAGGAGGCACTCGAATCGATCCAGGACCATTTGCAGGGCGCCAACATGGTGTTCATCACCTGCGGCATGGGCGGCGGAACTGGCACCGGCGCGGCGCCGATCCTCGCCCAGGCGGCGCGCGATGCCGACATCCTGACGGTGGGCGTGGTCACCAAGCCGTTTCATTTCGAGGGCAAACACCGGATGCGGATTGCCGAGGCCGGGATCGACGAACTCCAGCAGGTCGTCGACACCTTGATCGTCATCCCCAACCAAAACCTGTTCCGCGTCGCCAACGAGAAGACGACGTTCGCGGATGCCTTCAAGATGGCCGACGACGTGCTGTATTCGGGCGTGCGTGGGGTCACCGACTTGATGGTCATGCCGGGCCTGATCAATCTCGATTTCGCCGACGTTCGCTCGGTGATGATGGAGATGGGCAAGGCGATGATGGGGACCGGCGAGGCCGAGGGCGAGAAGCGCTCGCTCGATGCCGCCGAGGCGGCGATCAACAATCCGTTGCTCGACGATGTGTCCTTGAAGGGCGCGCGCGGCGTCCTGGTTAACATCACCGGTGGTCCAGACATGACCCTGTTCGAGGTCGACGAGGCGTGTAATCACATTCGTGATCAAGTCGATGTCGAGGCCAACATTATTTTCGGCTCGACATTCGACGAAGAGCTTGCGGGCCGGGTTCGGGTTTCCGTCGTGGCGACCGGAATCGATTACGCCGAATCGTCGGCCGGCGCTTTGGCCGGTGCCGAGCGTCTTGCCGGGAGTGGCGCGGCGCCGTCGGGGGTGATCACCGAAGCGGTGTCCTCGACCGCGGTCAGGGACGAGGTGCCGGCGGCGATTTTCGCTCCGGCACAGACCGCGAAACGACTGTTTGGGCTGACTCCGCCGGATCCCGCCCGCACATCAATCGAAGTGGCCCAACCGGCGCCCGAACCCGCGATGGCGGTGGCGGCGGAGCCCCAAGCGAGTGTCGTGGAAGCTCCGGTAGAGCCGATTCAAACATCGGTTCAGCCGGTGCTTGGCGGCCGTCGCGAATCGGACCGTTTGCCGGTTGCCGAGCAGGCTGATATCGAAACCGAGGGGGAGCCGCAATGCGCCTCGCAATCAGCTTCGGATACACCCGAGGCGGAAGTCGCGGCTCGGCCACGGCTGTTCGAGTGGATGAAGCGCAGCGGCCGTGTTCCGGCGGCGGGGGTCGAGCCGACGATCGAGACGCCGGCTCAGCCGCCGGCCGGGGTGACTCCGACGGTGACCCCGAAAGTCACCGAGCCGGTCACTCGAGAGCCTGTCTTGGAGACCGCGGCATCGGACTTGGCACCGTCGGTTCCGGCCGGTGGTCCGGGTGCGTCGCCACGTCGAGAAGACGAGCTCCTCGACATTCCCGCGTTCTTGCGCCGGCAATCGACCTGAGGGCGATGTAATTGGCGTAACATTCTGCAACAATTAGTGATTTGAGTGTTCTCGACAGCTTTGTTAAAAGTTTGTCGGGAGCACTCGATCACCGCGCTTGCGGGCGAAATGGAGGGGCTCGGGCCGCTGCATCGAAGTGTGGATTTCGCTGCGGGGTCGAATGGTGGGGGTGCTGATCGGCGACAAAACGAAAGCCGATTATGCGGTTCGAATCAGGGGACACGGTAGCGCAGTGAGCGACGTTCGACAAACAACCATTCGGGAAGCGATCGGATGTGCCGGCATTGGTTTGCATAGCGGCACCGAGATCAACATGACCTTGCTTCCGGCGCCCGCCGATAGCGGGATTACTTTCGTGCGAACAGATTTGGCCGGACTGAGGGTTCCCGCGCGTTATGACCTTGTCGCCGAGACCAGGCTGGGGACCACCTTGGTCGCCGACAATGGCGCGCGGGTGGCGACGGTCGAACATTTGATGGCGGCGCTTTGGGGCTGTGGCATCGATAATATCGTGGTCGAACTCGACGGCGACGAAGTCCCGGTGATGGACGGCAGTTCCGAGCCATTCGTGTTTCTCATCGATTGCGCCGGTATCGAGACGCTAGCCGCGAAACGGCGTGAAATTCGAATTTTGCGCCCGGTTGTGGTCGAGCGCGGCGACAAGCGAATCGCCCTGTATCCGGACGATGCGGCGACGGTGTGTTACGAAATTGCTTTCGACAATCCGGTCATTGGACATCAGTCTCTCGAGTTCGTCGGGGTCAATGGTGCGTTCCGCGACGATTTGGCGCGGGCGAGGACGTTTGGCTTCGAGGCCGATGTGGCGGCGATGCATGCCGCGGGTCTGGCCCGGGGCGGCAGCCTGGAGAACGCGATCGTGGTTGGTGACGAGGGTGTTCTCAACGAAGACGGGTTGCGGTTCACTGACGAGTTCGTGCGTCACAAAGTGTTGGATTGCTTGGGTGATTTGTACTTGGCGGGGAGCCGCCTGATCGGCCGTGTCGAAGCGACACGCGCCGGGCACGAGATGAACAACGCTCTGCTGCGGGCGGTGTTAGCCGATGCCGACAATTGGTGCTACGAAGACGCCAATGAAGCGGTCTGGCCGGAGTCGCCGGCGGCTGTCGCTTTGGGCTGACTAGAGCTGGCGGCCGGGACCGCGGCGGCCCGGTGATCGAAATCTGAAAATGCGATAGACTGGCGCGGTAGGAAAGCGGACCGCGAAGTTATCATTATGACCTCTGATCCCATGTTTGAACTTGCCGGCCGGCGCGTCTGGGTGGCCGGGCACCGCGGCATGGTGGGTGCCGCGCTGGTGCGCCGGCTGGCCGAAGAGGCGTGCGAGATCCTCACCGTCGGCCGCGAGGCGGTCGATCTCAGACGCCAGGCGGAGGTCGAGGACTGGATGCTCGCGGCGCGTCCCGAAGTGGTGTTTATCGCCGCCGCGACCGTCGGCGGGATTCTCGCCAACGACCGCCGGCCGGCGGAGTTTCTCTACGACAATCTGGCGATCGAGACCAATATCATCGAGGGCGCGCGAAAAGCCGAGGTCGGGAAACTGCTGTTTCTCGGATCGACCTGCATCTATCCGCGTCTCGCGCCCCAGCCGATGCCCGAGGACTCGCTGTTGACCGGGCCGCTCGAGCCGACCAACCAGTGGTACGCGTTGGCCAAGATCGCCGGCATCAAGATGTGCGATGCCTATCGCCGCCAGCACGGCTGCGACTTCATTTCCGCGCAGCCGACAAATCTCTATGGGCCGCACGACAATTTCGATCTCGAAAGCGGCCACGTGCTGCCGGCGCTGATGCGTCGTATCCACGAAGCGAGCGTGTCCGGCGATGCGACGGTGACGGTGTGGGGGAGCGGTGAGCCACGCCGCGAATTTCTCCATGTCGATGATTTGGCGGACGGGTTGGTGTATCTCATGCGCCACTATTCGGCCGAAGGGCAAGTGAATATCGGCACCGGCGAGGAGGTGACGATCCGCGGCCTCGCCGAAGCTTTGGCCGGGTGCGTCGGATATCAAGGATCGTTCGCCTTCGATACCGCCAAGCCCGACGGCACGCCGCGTAAACTGGCCGACGTATCCAAGCTCGCGGGTCTCGGGTGGCGGGCGGCCACGCCGCTCGCGGCGGGCCTGGTAAGCACTTATCGTTGGTACCTTGAGAACGTCGCCGGGTCGGCGCGGGCGGCGGCGGGCTGAACGCGCCGGTGGACGGGATCGGCCTTTGGCGTGAGGGACCCGATCCGACGCGACGGTTTTCGCCTGGGCCGGCGCTGTTTCTCGACCGCGACGGGGTGCTGATCGAGGATACCGGGTATCTCCATGATCCCGCCGGGGCGGTGCTGATCCCCGGTATCGCGGCCCTGGTCGCGGCGTGCAACCGCGCCGGTGTGCCGGTGGTGGTAGTGACCAATCAATCGGGAATCGGCCGCGGCTATTATGGCTGGCCCGATTTCAGCGCCGTGCAGGCGCGCCTCGCCGCGATGCTGGCCGCGGCCGCGGCGGGCGCGCGGCTCGACATGGTGCTGGCCTGCGCCTATCACCCGGAGGCCGACGGTGATTTCGCGAACCTCGATCATCCCTGGCGTAAGCCCAATCCCGGCATGCTGCACGCCGCGGCGGAAGCGCTGCCGATCGACTTGGCGCGATCGTGGATCATCGGCGATCGGGCGACCGATTTGGCGGCGGCGCGCGCGGCGGGCTTGGCCGGCGGGCTTCACCTTTCCGGCCGCACCGATCCCATCGGCGAGGAACGAAGGCAGGCCCGGGATTTGGCGACCGAGGGCTTCGCGGTCGTCGCGGCGCGATCCTTGACCGAAGCCGGTAGGGTTGTCGAGCGGCTGACGAATGCCGACTGACGTCGCCCGACCTTGCATTCGCGCCATAAGTCGCCGATCTTGGCGAGACTTTCTCTCACTCCGTGAGTGTCCATGACGGTTCTGGTTACCGGCGCCGCCGGCTTTATCGGCTATCACGTCGCGACCGCGCTATTGGCGCGTGGCGAGGCGGTCGTCGGCATCGACAATCTCAATGACTATTATGACGTGAGCCTCAAACGGGCGCGGCTCGACCGCCTTGAATCGCAGGCCAACTTCACCTTCCGCCTGGTCGATATCGCCGACCAGACGGCGGTCGATGCGATGGCGGCGGACGCGGGCCCATTTCGCGCCGTCGTCCATCTCGCGGCCCAGGCCGGGGTACGCTATTCGCTGGAAAATCCGATGGCGTATATTCGCAGCAACGTCGTCGGCCAGACCGCGATTCTTGAACTCTGCCGGCATATGGCGGGGCTCGAACATTTGGTCTACGCGAGTTCGAGCTCGGTTTATGGCGGCAACACCAAGCTGCCGTTCGCGGTCGAGGATCGGGTCGATTCGCCGGTCTCGCTCTACGCCGCGACCAAGCGCGCGGACGAGCTGATCGCCCACACCTATGCGCATCTCTATCGCCTGCCGTGCACCGGCCTGCGCTTCTTTACCGTCTACGGGCCGTGGGGCCGACCCGACATGGCGGCGTATTTGTTCGCGCAAGCGATTCTCGCGGGCCGGCCGATCAAGGTCTTCAATCACGGCAATATGCGGCGCGACTTCACCTATATCGACGACATTGTCGACGGCGTTCTCCGAGTCTTGGCCCGGCCGCCAAGCGACGACGGCGAGGCGCCGCACCGGCTTTATAATATTGGCAACAACCAGCCCGAAGCCTTGCTCGATTTCATCGCGGTGCTCGAGACGGCGCTGGGACGGACGGCGGAAAAAGAGCTGCTGCCGCTGCAGCCCGGCGATGTGCCGGAATCCGCCGCCGACATTTCGGCGATCCAACGCGACACCGGTTTCGCGCCGGCGACCCCGATCAGTGTTGGCGTGCCGAAGTTCGTTGCCTGGTACCGCGACTATCACCGAGTGTGAGGGGGGAAAGGGTTGGGGCAACGAGGTATTGATACTTCAGAAGAATCGACGCTCGCGGTGGATGGTGGGACGCCGGTTCGCCGGGATCCGATGCCGCCGCGCTTCGCGTTCGGTGATGCGGAACGGGCGGAAATCGATCAAGTCTTTGCCTTTTATCGGCGGACCGGCGCGGATCCGGGTTATCAGGGACATTTCGAGGATCTTTATTGCCGCGCCTTTGCCGAATTCATGGGAGAAGGCCACGCTGACGCGGTCGCCACGGGCACCGCGGCGCTCTACGTCGCGCTAGCCGCTCTCGAGCTGAAAGATGGCGGCGAGGTGGTGGTCTCGTCGGTCACCGACCCGGGCTCGATCAGTGCGATTATCCTTAATCGCCTGGTTCCGCGCTTGGCCGATAGTGAACCTGGCTCGCTCAATCTTGGCGTCGAACAGTTTGTCGAAAGGATATCGCCCCGCACGGTCGCAGTTATGGTTGTTCACGCGGCCGGAAGGGCGGCGGAGATAGACGCGATCGTCGCCGAGGCGCACGCGCGTGACATTCGGGTTATCGAGGATTGTTCGCAGGCTCATGGTGCGGAATGGAAAGCAAAAAAAGTAGGAACCTTTGGCGATATCGCGGCGTTCTCGACAATGTATCGCAAAGCCCATATCACCGGCGCCAGCGGCGGCGTGGTCTTCAGTGGTGACCGCGACCTTCACCGCAAGGCGCTTGCTTATGCCGATCGCGGCAAGCCGCGCTGGCAGGATGATTTCGATGACCGGGATCCCACCGACTATTTGTTTCCGGCGCTCAACCTGCACACCGACGAGGTGTCCTGCGCGGTGGGACTGGCCTCGCTGGCGCGACTGCCCGCCACCATCGCGGCCCGCTTGGCATACCTGCGAGGATTGGATGCGCTCGGCGATCAATCCGCATTATGCAGGCCCTATGGGTGGAGCGACGCCGATTCCCCGTTCTATTATCCGATTCTCGTCGACGCAAAATTTTCCGTCGAGCGTAAGATCGAATTCGCCAAGGCGGTGGCTGCGGAAGGCATCGGACTCAACCCGGATTACAAATATTTGGTTTGCGACTGGCCGTGGGTGCGCCGTTACTTAGCCGACGACTTCGGTTGCCCTAACGCCAGACAATTTCTCGGGCTATCGTTCAATCTCTATGTCAACGAAAAATATGGCGAACGGGAGATAAGAGACACGTTGAAAGCGATCTCGAAAGTGGAAAGCGTGTTTCTCAAGTGATCATCGAAAAGATCGAGGTAACATCGTGAACAAATGTTTGGAGGGTTCTTTACCGCTTTTCGATGGAAGAAATCTGCTTGATCCAGCCGTTCCAATGGCCGCCGGAAATGCGGTCGCGGCGCTGATTGTTCAACCGGACGGAGATCTACTCCTGCAATTGCGGGATGTGAAGAGCGAGATATTTTATCCCGGCCATTGGGGACTGTTTGGTGGCGGGGTCGAGCTGGGTGAGGACGATCAAGCCGCACTGAAGCGCGAACTCATGGAGGAATTGGGACTTCGCGTGACGGAGACCGAGCCTTTCGTGCGCTTTGAATTCGATTTGGCGGCAGTCGGGCAAGGAAGAATATATCGGCAGTTTTTCGTTGTCCGGCCGGGATGGGACAGCTTGCGTAATTTGACGCTTGGCGAGGGACGGGCGATGCAAGCCATTTCGCCAAGCGATGTCTTGCTAGGCAAGCGCGTGGTCCCTTACGATGCCTTTGCCATTTGGTTGTTTACTTGTCGCGGAAGATTTTCGGCATTGGAAAGTCGGGCGTCCGCGCGATGAGGGAACGTCATTCGCCACGGCCGGACGCCGCGACGTTTCGCCGAATTAACGTGATGGCGGATCTTGTTCGCCAAGACGGCGTGCGGGGGATGTGGAGAGCGGTTCAGGCCGAACTGAAACAACCCGATGCGATCCCGGGAAAAGCTTGGCGCGTTGCATCGGTGCTCAGTTACCTCGCTGTGACGGGATTTGCCGCGTTCTGTGTTCGGCCGTTTGTTCGTGGCCGGTCGCTTACCTTATTCTATGATCTCTCGGTTTCGCCCGTGACCTACGATATTTGTTGGGCGTTGGCCGGTGCCGAGCGGCTGCGCCGGCTTCGTGGTCTCGACTCGGTCCATGTGGTGTTCGTCGCTGGCCCCCATGGCGGCCTGCGCGAGGAACGACCCGATTATGAAGCGGTGGTGACGCCCGACGCGCGGCGGAGAAGGTTGCACGAAATACTGATCCCCCTGGTTGGTCTACTGCCCTCGAGCAATGGCTTCAGCTATTGTTCGTCTCGGGTTCAGGCGACGTTTCTGAGAATAATCGCCGGAAATAACGTCTATCCCGAGAGATATTGGCCGGCCTTGCCGATTCGTCACTGGCCGAATGACTTGCTCGAAGCCGCGAGGCGCAGAGAAAAAATTCCGCTTCCTTTGCGCAGTACGCCGGTGGCAAGTCAAGCCATATCCAGGTGGCTAAAAGTGTCCGCCGCGGAGCGGCCGATTGTTACCATCACTTTGCGCGAGTACGATTATATGCCGGCGCGAAACAGCAATGTGGAGGCATGGCTGGGTTTTGGACGGGATCTCGCCCGCCAAGGCGTCGTCGTGGTCGTGGTGCCGGATACAGAGCAAGCGTTATCGAAATCTTCCGAGCCAGGCGACGAGCTCGTATGGATGCCGCAAGTTGCGCTCGACGTCGATCTTCGCATGGCGCTCTACGAGTGCGCGTGGCTGAATATGATGGTAAACACCGGCCCCCATTTGCTTTGCATGTTCAACGAGACCTGCCATTACCTGATGTTCAAGATTCTGACCGAGGGCGTGCCACAAACCACTGCCGAATTCATGCGCGATCTCGGTTTCGAAATAGACCAATCGCCGCCCTTTTCGACCGCGTATCAACGCTGGATCTGGGGCGACGACAATGAACCATTGATTCGCCGGGAGTTTGAACGCATGCGAGAAGTCTTGCCGGACTCTCCAGACACGGAGTACCCAGTATCAACCGACGACGGGGAGTAAAACATGGGTTTTGTCGATAGCTATATGGTCCAAGTCAAGGAAATTTGTGATCGCCTGGACATGGACCGAATAGCTGAAATGGTGGCTGCGTTGAGGGCACTACGCGAGCGCGGTGGCAGGCTCTTCGTTTTGGGCGTGGGAGGGAGTGCCGCCAATGCCGCTCACGCGGTGAACGATTTTCGTAAATTGTGCAATATCGAGGCCTATGCGCCAACTGACAATGTCTCTGAGCTGACGGCGCGGACCAACGACGAGGGGTGGGCCAGCGTCTTCGAAGCGTGGCTAAGAACCAGTCAATTGAACGACAAGGATGCGCTGCTGGTGTTTTCCGTAGGCGGCGGCGACCTTGAGCGCAATGTGAGCCCCAATCTCGTCCATGCTCTCGAATTGGCGCGCGACCGCGGCGCGACGATCCTCGGCATTGTCGGACGCGATGGCGGCTTCACCGCGCAGGTCGGTGATCCGGTCGTCGTCATACCGGTCGTCGACGGAGCACTGGTGACACCGCATTCGGAAGCGTTTCAGGCGATCGTCTGGCACTGCCTGGTTTCTCACCCCGACTTGCAGACGGGTAAGACGAAATGGTAGCGATCCGTATTCGAAGGCCGCTGGCGCTTACCGGGCAGGGCTAACGCAAATGCGAATGGTAAAGAAATACATCGTCATCACGCTGTTGATCCTGATTGCCGCGGTAATCGTGAGGATCTTACGAACGATGGCATGAGTTCGTGCTCCAAGACTTGTCGGACCAATAGCAAACCATTCTCAGGCACCGTCGCGGGATCAAAACAAGTGAAGGTTCGATATTCTCCCTTGCCGCAGCAGTATGAGGCTCCGGACTGAGAACGGCGGTGACAAATTATACCAACGGTCATTGATCAGAACCCATGCGCCCATTTGGGCATGCCGAGGGACATGATCTTCCATGGTTGGTCGATGAGGTTG
>JAKZSU010000238.1:0-13879 GCA_047517485.1 Alphaproteobacteria bacterium | reverse complement strand
CTAACAGATGGACCCCATACGATCCGCATTCCCGGTTTCTCGCGGCGTCAAGCGCCCTTGACGATGCCCCCACATCGTCGGCGGGCGCTCTCCTATCGAGAAACCGGGAATGCGGATCGTATGGGGTCCATCTGTTAGATTTCATCCACTGGGGCGGCGGGGCCGCAGGAGTGGCGAGTATACGAGTCCCTCACAGTGGCGACAACTTGCATGGAGGCCGGGCTCAGCCGCCCGCCGCCACGATCCGCTCGGTGAGGTCCTGTTCGGTAGGAATGCCGGGGATTGTTTCGCCGTCGATGACGAAACTCGGGGTCGATTGGACGTCGTGCTCCTCGATGCCGACGCGCCGCGAATCGATGATCGCGTTCTGAAGCGATTCGTCGGCCATGCACGCCTCGAACCTGTCGCCGGTCATGCCGGCCTGCTTGGCGAGTACCTTGAGATTGCCTTGCGGGTCTTCGGTGAACGCCCATTGCGGTTGTTTTTTGAACAGGAAATTGAGATAGGCGAAATATTGATTTGGCCCCGCGCAATGGGCAAGCATCGAGCCCATCAAGGCCGGGGCGTTGAGGGGAAAATCGCGGAATTCGAGTTTGGCGCGGCCGGTGTCGATGAAGGTTTCCTTGAGCCACGGCAGCGATTCGGCATGGAATTTGGCGCAATGGGGACAGCTCAACGAGGCATATTCGATAATCGTGACCGGCGCGTTCGGATCGCCCAGCACCTTGGCCGAAGCGTCGATAGCGGTGCCGTCCGCGGCGTTCGCGACGGGGATTGCGAGACATAGGGCGATAAAACCGAGGGCGGCGATGCGAAGTCGGATCATGGAGTGTCTATCTCCTATTGCGAGCGGGCTGACCATAGATAGGCCGCAATGGGCCTGGGCTCAAGACGTCGCGGGATCGGAGCCTTCAATTCCGCTCGACCTTGCCGGTGGTGCCGGAAATCCGTGTCGCGAGGCTCGACAAGGCGGCGCGCAGATCCGCATCGGGGACATCGGCGAGGGCGGCCACCACGGTGTCGGTCAAGGGGCCCGACACCGGGTCGTCTTCGCGAGCCGCTTGGTCGGGCGGTGGGACCGGGCCCTGGCGCAGCACCAGGCGCTTGACCGCGTGGAAGCCGAAATAGGTCGCGATCCGCTCGCGAATCTGGGGCTCGGCGTGTTGGATTTCGAGCGCCGCCGCGCCGTCGGCGCGAACCGTCAAGGTGCCGTCGCGATCGAGCGACAGGGCGGCGCAGCGGTCGGCCAGGCGGTCGCCGACGATCGCCCGCCACTCGGTCAGAATCGCCGCGTGATGAAAGCCGCGCTCGGCGAAGGCGGCGCGGGTCAGCGGCCCGACCAGGCTCGCCAGCGCGCGGCTCGCGCCGCGCCGTTGTCGACTGGACCCTTTGTCGATCGGCATGGCCGAGGCTTTTCCTCAATGCGGGGTCGGGATACGGTCGTCGCCCCAAGATACTCCGAAGCGTGAGCCACATGCCAGACGGCGTTGACCAAGATCGATCCGCGGCCCAGGCGATCCTCGCCTGGTACGATCGCCACCGTCGCGACCTGCCGTGGCGGGCCGCCGCCGGAGTCCGGCCCGATCCGTACCGGGTCTGGCTCAGCGAAATCATGTTGCAGCAGACCACGGTGACCGCGGTGCAGCCGTATTACGCCCAATTTTTGGCGTCGTGGCCGACGGTCGAAGGGCTCGCCGCGGCCGATCTCGACGAAATCCTCACCGCCTGGGCCGGTCTCGGCTATTACGCTCGGGCGCGCAATCTCCATGCTTGCGCGCGCGAACTTGTCGCTTCGCATGCCGGGCGTTTTCCCGAGTCCGAGGCGGCCTTGCGCGACCTCCCGGGAATCGGCGCCTATACCGCCGCCGCGATCACGGCGATCGCTTTCGATCGTCCGGCGGTGGTCGTCGACGGTAATGTCGAGCGGGTGATGGCGCGCGTATTCGCGGTCGAGACTCCGCTTCCCCGTGCCAAGTCCGAGCTGCGCGCCCTGGCCGCCGGTCTCAGCCCGAACCAGCGGCCGGGCGATTACGCCCAGGCGGTGATGGATCTCGGCGCGACGGTCTGCACGGTCAAGCGCCCTCGCTGCGCGCGCTGTCCGTGGGCGGATCGCTGCGTCGCGCGCGCCGACGGCACCGCCGAGGACTTGCCGCGCCGCGGCGTTCGCGCCGCCAAGCCGACGCGCCATGGCGTGGTGTTCTGGATCGAGCGCGAGGATGGCGCGGTGCTGCTCCGCCAACGCCCGCCCAAGGGGCTGCTCGGCGGCATGATCGAAGTGCCGTCGACGGAATGGACTGAATTGGAGCCCGGTATCTCGGTTGCCAAACGGTTGGTCCCGGTCGCCGCCAAGCGGCTATCCCGGGTGCCCGGCCTGGTGCGCCACGCGTTTACGCATTTCGACCTCGAGCTGGTGGTGCTGCGCGGCAAGGCGAAGGCGCCGAGCGATTCGGGCCTGTGGGTCCTACCCGATGATCTGACCGCGCACGCGCTGCCAAGCGTAATGCGCAAAGTCGCCGAACATGCTTTGGCGCGCTAAGCGGACGCCATTTCGGCGCGGACTTGCTGGCGCAAAACATCGATGGGCAGCGGTTTGCCCTTGATCTCGCACATCCAGAATGACCAGCCGTTGCACGCCGGCGCGCCTTGCAGCGCCGCGCCGACACTGTGGATCGATCCGGTCACGTCGCCGGCTATCAGGCTGCCGTCGGCCCGAACCTTTGCCGAATAGCGTCGCCGATTGTCGAACAGCACGGCGCCGGGATTAAGCAGGCCGCGCTCGACCAATGATCCGAAGGGCACGCGCGGCTGGTCGCGCCGCGACGGCGTGGTGCGAATCGCGATTTCCTCGCCGACACCGGTCGCCGCCAAGCGTTCGGCGGCGAGGGCGACATAGTCTTTCTCGCGCTCGATGCCGATGTAGGCGCGGCCTAATTTCTTGGCCACCGCGCCGGTGGTGCCCGAGCCGAAAAACGGATCGAGCACCACGTCGCCGGGATTGGTCGATGCCAGCAGAACGCGATGGAGCAACGCCTCGGGTTTTTGCGTGGCATGCGCTTTCTTGCCGTTACGCCGCAACCGCTCGTGGCCGGTGCAGATCGGCAGTAGCCAGTCCGAGCGCATTTGCAGATCGTCGTTGAGCGCTTTCATGGCGTCGTAATTGAAAGTGTAGCTCGCCTGATCCTCCGACTTCTTGCACCAGATCATCGTCTCGTGGGCGTTGGTGAAGCGGCGGCCGCGAAAGTTTGGCATCGGATTGGTCTTGCGCCAGATCACGTCGTTGAGCACCCAGAACCCGAGATCCTGCAACGCCGTGCCGATGCGGAAAATATTGTGATAGCTGCCGATCACCCACAGGGTGCCGGTGTCGGCGAGGACATGGCGGGCGGCGCTCAGCCAGGCATGGGTGAACCGGTCGTAGGCCGCCAGGTCGTCGAATTTGTCCCACGCGTCGTCGACGCCATCGACCAGGCTGTGGTCGGGGCGTCGGAGGCCTTTGCCGAGCTGCAGATTATACGGCGGATCGGCGAAAATCAGATCCGCCGAGGCGGCGGGCATGGCGTTCATCGCGGCGACACAATCGCCCTCGACAATGCGCCCGAATGGCGCATCGTCAAACGCCGTTATGCCCGCCGAATCGGTCCCGGTATTTTTGCGTTTCTTCCCCATCGACATCCCTCAAGTCCAAGATTCGACTCGCGAGAGTCGTTGTATCTTGTTGAATCGTATAGGGATTACTTAGTCTTGAAAACTCGAATGGCGAGCCATTGCCGCGCGAACCGGGGCAAAACTTGTGCGATGATGCGCGCACGGCCCAAAGCGCGCGAGCGCTGCGCTGTGCTCGGGCGTTGGGTAACCCACGTTTTTCGCCCAGCCAAAGACCGGAAATTCGGCGTCCAGATTCGCCATCAGACGGTCGCGATGAACCTTGGCGATAATCGAGGCCGCGGCGATCGAAAGACTGCGCTGATCGCCCTTGATCACGGTCCGTGTCGCGCACCCGAGATCGGGCGCGCGATTGCCGTCGATCAAGGCGGTGCGCGGCGCCACGGCAAGTGCGCCCGCGGCGCGGCGCATCGCCAGCATGGTGGCGTGGAGGATGTTGAGGCGGTCGATTTCGTCGACCGTGGCCAAGCCGATTCCGACGCACGCCACGCGCTCGAGAATGCCGGCCAGCTGTTCGCGTCGCCGCGCCGCGAGGCGTTTCGAATCGTCCAGGCCGTCGGGCATCGTCGTCGGGTCGAGAATCACCGCCGCCGCGACCACCGGTCCGGCAAGCGGCCCGCGGCCCGCCTCATCGATGCCGCAGACCGGGCCATCGCACAGTTTTTCGAAGTGATAATCTGGTGTCGGCGCGGACGCTTTCATCCGTCGAGTATAGAAGATCGCGCCGAGATAAGTGCGACTAGAAAAGCGCCAATTGTTTGCCCGGCACGCGGAACCGGTTGGTGTCGAGTTCTGCTTTCGCGGTCGACAGGCCGTAGCGTTTGGTCGCCGCGGCGACTCGCTTTTCGATCAGCGCGGCGTAGGGCCCGACCCCCTTCTGGCGGATGCCGAAGCGCGAATCGTAGGCCTTGCCGCCGCGCATGTCGCGGACCAGGCTCATAATTTTGCTGGCCTTGAGCGGTTCGTGGACCGCCAGCCATTCCTCGAACAGCGGGCGGACCTCCAGGGGCAGGCGAAGCACGATATACCCCGCCTCCCGCGCGCCCGCCTGCGACGCGGCGAGGAGGATCGATTCGATCTCGGGATCGGTGAGGCCGGGGATCAAGGGGGCCACCATGACACCGGTTGGCACACCCGCGCCCGCCAGTTCGCGGATCGTCGCCAGGCGGCGCTCCGGCGTGCTCGCGCGCGGCTCGAGCCGATTGGCGAGCTTGCGGTCGAGCGTGGTCACCGAGACCGCGACTTTCGCCAGCCCCTTGCGCGCCATCGGCGCCAATATGTCGATATCGCGGGTCACCAATGCCGACTTGGTGACGATCCCCACCGGATGCTCATGCTCGGCGAGCACCTCGAGAATGCTTCGAGTAATCCGATGCTCGCGCTCCACCGGCTGATAGGGATCGGTGTTGGTGCCGAGCGCGATCATCCGGCAGCGATAGCCCGGTTTGGCGAGTTCGCCGCGCAGCAAGGTGGCGGCCTCGGGCTTGATGAATATCCGCGATTCGAAATCCTGGCCCGGCGACAGCCCGAGAAACGCATGGGTCGGGCGCGCATAACAATAAGCGCAGCCGTGCTCGCACCCGCGATAGGGGTTGATCGAGCGGTCGAATGCGAGATCGGGCGAAGTATTGCGGCTGATGACGCTGCGGCTGGTATCGACGGTCACCGTGGTACGCAGCTTGTCTCGGGGCGCCTCGAGCGATCCCCAACCGTCGTCGATATCGGCGCGTGCCAAGGGCTCGAAACGCCTGCTTTGATTGCTTGCGGCGCCGCGTCCTTTTCGAACCTCTCTCGGCAGTGCTCCCATCATGCGAACAGTGTATTGGCAAGTCGGAACAAAACAAGAACAAATTTGTAAATTGTCGGTGACCCTCGGTATCAGTCATAATTTGGGCGTCTAACCTGGGCGCGCCTGATTGGAACTCGAGAATCTCACAATCGTCATCCCGACGCTGAACGCGGCGAAATCCTTGCCGGCAACGCTCGCTGCGCTGGGTGGGACCGAGGCCGAGATCTTCATCGTCGATGGGGGGTCGACAGATTCGACTGTCGCGCTTGTCGAGGCCGCTGGACACCGGGTTATCGCCAGCGCGCGCGGGCGCGGCGTGCAATTGGCGGCGGGTGTCCGCGCCGCGTCCCGCGAATGGCTGTTGTTGCTGCATGCGGATACGGTGCCGGGTGAGGGGTGGCGCGATGTCGTCGGCCGGTTCATCGCCGATCCGCGCAATGCCGACCGCGCCGGGGTGTTTCGCTTCGCCACCGAGCTTCCCGGCCGCTTGGCGCGCAGCCTTGAGCGAACCGTTAATTGGCGGAGCCGGGTGATGGCGCTGCCGTACGGCGATCAGGGCCTGCTTATCGGGCGCGATCTGCTCGACCGGGTTGGCGGAGTCAGGCCGCTGCCGATCATGGAGGATGTCGATTTGGTGCGGCGCTTGGGACGCGATCGATTGACCATGCTGGAGGCGACCGCGGTGACTTCGGGAGAGCGCTATCGCCGGTCCGGAATCCTGCCGCGGGTCGCCCGTAACATGGCGTGTCTCGGCCTGTACTATGTCGGCGTGCCTCCCAGTGTCATCGCACGATTGTACGGGTGAGCGATCGTGCGACCCGATCGAAATTTGGTGATTTTCTTGAAGGCGCCGATCCGCGGCGCGGTGAAAACCCGGCTCGCCAGAACCATCGGTCGCGGCGCGGCGTGGCGGTTCTATCGCGATACCTCGCTGCGGACGGTGCGCGACTTGGCCGGCGATCCAAGGTGGACCTGCTGGTTGGCGGTAACCCCGGACCGCCATGCAACGCGGGGGCGGTTTTGGCCCGCCAAAGTTCGCCGTCTCGGCCAAGGCAATGGAGATTTGGGCGCGCGGATGGCACGGCCGCTGCGCCGCTTCGCGGCCGGACCGGTGGTCATCGTCGGCAGCGATATTCCGGATCTCCGCAGTCGCCATATCGCCGCGGCTTATCGCGCGCTCGGCCGCCACCATGCGGTCTTCGGTCCGGCATCCGACGGCGGCTATTGGCTGGTCGGCCTCGCGCCCCGGGCGGCGACCAGAGATCCGTTCCGTGGCGTCGCCTGGTCAACCGACCGCGCGCTCGCCGAGACCCGCGCCAACCTGCCGCGGCGCTATCGCGTGGCGCTGCTGGAGACCCTCGATGATATCGATGACGGCGCCGGGTGGCGGGCTTGGCGCGCCGGCTAGTTTTGGTTTTCGTGTTCGCGTAGCCGCGGCATCAGTTCGACGAAATTGCACGGCATATGGCGGATATCGAGCTGGAACACGAGAATATCGTCCCAGGCATCCTTGCAGGCGCCGGGCGAGCCAGGCACCGCGAACAAGTAGGTGCCGCCGGCGACGCCCGCGGTGGCGCGCGACTGAATGGTCGACGTCTTGATCTTCTGGAACGAGATCATCCGGAACAGCTCGCCGAACCCGGGAACGCTTTTCTCGTAGACCGATTCGAAGGCCTCGGGGGTCACGTCGCGGCCGGTGACACCGGTTCCGCCGGTGGCGATAACCGCGTCGATCTCCGGGTCCTCGATCCAGGTCTTGAGTTGCGCGACGATGGCCGGCACGTCGTCGACGACGATTGTTCGACCGGCAAGCACGTGTCCGGCGCCGACGATCCGGTCGGCCAGAATCTGTCCCGATTTGTCATCCGCCGCGGTCCGGCTGTCGGACACGGTCATTACGGCGATGTTCACCGGTAGAAATTTTCGATTTTCGTCGATACCAGCCATGACGGACTATTTAGCGTCCGAGTGACGCCTCTGCAAGCTGATCGCCGTCGCTGTCGAGCGCGACATAGATCGGCCAACGGCCGGCGGCGATCTGCTCGAGGCTCGGCACCGGTTGGTCGAGCCGAAGGCGATAGAGCCACAGATTGCTCAACACGCGGCGAATATAGCGGCGCGTCTCGCGCGCCGGCAGGCTTTCGATGAACAGCAGCGGGTCTTGCCGCAGATCGATCCGCTTCAGCCATTCGCCAAGGCGTCCCGGGCCGGCATTGTAGGCGGCCATCATGAACACCAGGTTGCCTTCGACGTTGGGACGGTCAAGCAGGTAACGGACATATTTCAGTCCGAGCTTCAAATTGAGCTCGGGGGTATAGAGTTCGTCGGCGCCGCTGCCGCGATAGCGCCGCTTGCCGTCGATGAAGGTCGCCGTGCGCGGCATCAATTGCATCAGGCCGCGCGCCCCGGACGGGCTCTTGGCCTCGGCCTCGAATACCGATTCCTGACGCACCAGCGCCAGAATAAGCGCCCGGTCGACGCCCAGACTGTCATGCGGCGTCCAGTCCGGCACCGGGTAGAGCGAACGGGCGCTATCGCGCGCGCCCTCGAGGGCGAGTTGGCTTCCGAGCCGGATCTCGAGACTGGGGAGCGACAGTTTTTCGGCCACCGCCAGCAACGAGACGCTCATGTCACGGTCGAGGCGGGGGTACAGTTTGCGCAGTTCATCCTCGGCGACCGCGTGCTGGCCGACCTGGGCCAAGGCGATGGCCCGCCGCACCGCTGGCGCGGCGATCAAAGTCGCCAACGCCTTGGTCGACAGGGGTGCCGGCGCCCAATCGAGGTCCGGCTTGTCGAACAGCGAACGCAGCGACAGTAAGCCGTAAATACTGCGCGGATGCGCGGCAGCGATGCGCAGCATCTCGTTGATCAATAGCGGCTCGCGAAGCATGCCATAGGCGCGCGCGGCCCAATACGCACCACCGGCAACCAAATCTCGGTCCACCGAGCCCGAGCGCGCCAAGGTGCTGAAATGGCCCGCCGCGCGCTCGAATTCACCGAGTCGCCACGCCGCGAGCCCCGCCGTCCAAAGTCCCTCGGGCACGTTCACGCCCGACCGGCCGACCGCGCGTTCCGCCAGGCGCAACGCTTCTTGGTCGTCGCCGGCGGCGAAATAGCCGCGTGCCACCATTGCCCGCATCGAATCATATTCAGCCGCGCTCAATCCGTCCCGCAAGTCCTGGCGTGACAGCACGTCGCGCGCTTGTCCGGCCTTGCCCTTGGTCACCAGCCGACGGACCTTGGCGGACAACTGGTTTACCGTCCGCCGCCGCTCGCTGGACAATTTGAGCGCTGGATGCGGCGCCGCGACGGCGACACCATACTCACCCCGGCCGCGCAAAAAACCGGTTTCCGGCCGACTCGGCGCCGCCGCGCCCTCGGGCCGCTTCTTATGCGCCAATCGATAGACCCGAAGGGCGCCCGGATGATCGCCATTGGTGCCCAGCCAGGCATGCAATTCGTCATAGCTCGAGCGATACGCGGTCGGGTGCATGTAACGCTGCTTGAGCACATGGCCGATGAGAATTCGATCGTCCAGGGCGGCGATCAGCGCGTGGGCGGCATCCCAGTCACCGGCGATCTGGGCGACGAAGATTTGCCGATAACGATCGGCATCGGCGACGCTGAGCACGTCGGGAATTCGGGCCGCGGGGTTCACGCGAACGCCGTCCACGCCAGGATCCGCGGCGACGCGGGCCGCGCCGGGCTGGTACGATGTACGGAATTCAGCAGCGAAACCGGATAGGTCGGCCGCGTTTGCCGCGACCGCGACCACAACAGTGGCCACCAAGAACGTACCGAGTAGCGCGATCAGCCCCGTAATATGTTTCTTGTAACCAACGGGCACGTTGAACATTCCCGAAATTGTCTAAAATTATAATAAAATAGGGGACCATAAATACGAAATTCCGGGCTTTGAGGCAACCTTGGAAAATCGAGCGCAAGTCGTTACGAACCCGGTACTATCGGTGATCTTAGTAGAATCAGCGAGTTAATATGATTTTCTCAAGTAAAAAACAAACTTTACAGGGCCTTGTCCTTGGCCATGGCGCGCCGCGGTCTTAGGAGATCTCGAGTTTGGCGCGGATGGCCCGCAGGTCGTGCCAGGCGTGGCGTTTCTGGGCCGGTTGGCGGAGCAAATACGCCGGGTGATAGATCGCGGTCGTGGTGATCGGCCGGTCGGCTCCCTCCGGTCGCACCTCGTACCAGCGCCCGCGCAGCCGGGTGATGCCCTCGCTCCGGTCGAGCAGGGTCTTGGCGGAAACGCCGCCGACGCAGACCAGGACGCGCGGCGCCACCAGCGCGATATGGCGTTCCACGAAAGGCCGGCAGAGGGCGATCTCCTCGAGCGTCGGATTGCGATTGCCGGGCGGGCGCCAAAACAGAAGGTTGCTGATGTAGGTCGAGGTCCGGTCGCGATCGATCGCCGCCAACATGCGGTCGAGGAGATGACCGGCGGCACCGACAAACGGCAATCCGCGGCGGTCTTCCTCGGCGCCCGGCGCCTCGCCGACGAGCATCAGGTCGGCGGCGGGATTGCCGTCGGCGAACACGGTGTTCTTTGCGGTCTTGCGCAGCGCGCACCCTTCGAAACTCGCCACCGCATTGGCGAGTTCCTCGACCGACGATGCCGCTCCCGCGCACGCCTTGGCCTGCGCGATCAGCAACGCGGTCGAGGCCAGCGACACCGGATTTGCGGCGCCGCCGTCCGATCGGCGATCGGGCGGCATGGGTGGCGACTCGGGGGAGCGGGTTTCGCTTTGCTCCGGCGCCGTCGGCGCGGTAAACCGGTTACGCGGCGTCTCGTCTATGGTTTCGTCGACGCCGCAATCGGTCAGCCAGCGCAGCGCCTCGCGTGCGTCGCCGGCCATCGACGGTTACAATTGGCTGAACGGGATCGGCTTGCCGGCGGCGTCGACAATCATTTTCCCGCCCTCGTCTTGGGCGGCGACATATTTGCTGTGGCCGACGAAACTGCCGACATAGAGCACCGGCTTGATCTTCTTGCCGTCGTACTCTTTCTCGTTCGATCGACCGGCACGCCGCGCCGGATTATTCTTGCTGGTCATGTTTTCACTGTCTCCCGACGACAAAATATCGTCTTAGGCCATTAGCGCGCGTATGGTGTCCGCGCCGTGGGGCTTCGCCACGTCAGGTACTGGGAGCGACCTTTTGCGGCAAGCGCGAAAAAAGGTCAACACACTTGCGTCCAGGGGAAGAAAGATCGTCACAGCAATTGCATCGCAAGGCGAGACGTCTAAACTCCTTTACAGGGGTGTTCGTATCAGGACTCAAACTCAAGCATTGGCGCCAACATGACAGATATCCTCGCAGCCGTTGATCGGCCAGGTTCTCGCTCCACCGCGACTCGATTTCGCCGCGTCTTGATTGTATTGACCGGGGTGAGTGTCGCCGCGTGTAGCGGCGCGACAGCGGATGACCGTCCGAACCCAACGGTCGGTCCGGCACCAATGGTGATCGCGCAAGCCGATTTGGAGGGCATTCCGGAGCCCAATTCCAGCGCCGGCGGGTATCTCGCGGCCCGCCACGCGCGGCTGGAAAACGATACCGAGGCGGCGCTGCGCTATTATTCGCGGGCCCTGGAGGACGATCCCGAGAATCCGGAGATTTTAGGCAATGCCTTGATGGCGGCGCTCTCGGAGCGTGATTTGGAAACCGCCGGCGGTCTCGCCACGCGGCTGATCGCGGTTGAGGAGAAAAGTCCGGTCGGCCGCTTGACCCTGAGCGTCGTCGCGGCGCGAAACGCGGACTGGGCCAATGTGCCGTTGGCGGACGACGGTGACGCAACGAGCGGTCTGTTTCGCTTTCTGATTCCCTTGATCGCCGCCTGGGCGGAGACCGCGCAGGGTAATTACGACGCGGCGATCGTGGCTTTGGAGCCGTTGTCCGAGACCTCGTCCTTTGCCAGCGCTGGAGATTATCACGCCGGCTTGATAGCCGAGATCTTCGCGCGCCAGTCGGCCGCCGAGAACGGCTATGCCGGCGCGCTCAGCGCGCTGCGTGGCGGTTCCTACCGCGTGGTGACCGCCGCCGGTGGTTTCTATCACCGGGAAGGCCGCCTCGACGAGGCGCGGGCAATTTATGACGGGTTTCTCGATCAGAACCCGGACACCACTTTTCTCGACAGTCAGTATCGACGCCTCGACGCCGGCGATCCGCCGCCGCCGTTGGTCGCCAATGGCGGCGAAGGCATGGCGGAAGCTTTCTACGGCGTGGCCATTTCGCTGTATCAGGAGAACGCGTTCGGCCCGGCGCTGATTTATGTGCAGATGGCGCTCGGGTTGCGTCCGGATTTCGACGTCGCGCAAATGTTGTTGGGGGACATCCTGACCTCACAGTCGCGCCTCGACAACGCGGTGGAATCGTACCAGTCAGTGAACGACGAGTCGGCCTTGAAATGGGCGGTACGGTTGCGCACCGCGAATGCCTTGGCCGAGCTCGAGCGGATCGACGATGCGGCCGAAGAATTCCGGCTCATGGCGCTTGAGCGGCCGGGCCGTGCCGATCCGCTGATTTCACTGGCCGACATGTTTCGCCGCGACGAGCGCTATCTCGAGGCGATCGACGCCTATGATCAAGCGTTCGCGCGTATTCCGACCCTCGAGAAACGCCATTGGACCTTGCTCTACGCGCGCGGCATGTCGCTGGAGCGGGCAAAATTATGGGATCGCGCCGAAACCGATTTCCTGCGCGCGCTCGAACTCGAGCCCGATCAGCCGTTGGTTCTCAATTACCTCGGCTATAGTTGGGTCGAGATGGGGATGAATTTGTCGCGCGCGCGGGCGATGATCGAAACCGCGGTCGAGCAGCGTCCCAACGACGGCTACATCGTCGACAGTTTGGGATGGGTGTTGTACCGGCTGGGCGAATTCCAGGAAGCCGCGCGTTTTCTCGAGCGTGCCGCGGAGTTGAGGCCCAGCGATCCGGTTATTCTCGACCATTTCGGTGATGGATTATGGCGGGTCGACCGTCGCGACGAAGCGCGATTCCAGTGGCAGCGCGCGTTATCGTTCCATCCCGAAGAAGAGCAAGCGGTAACAATCGGCGAGAAGCTGGAAAACGGACTGCCGGACCAATCCGAAGATGGCTTAATCGAACTCGAGGATTTGTAAGGCCGCGCGTCGCTGACCCCAGCGGTGACTTTCGAGGAATTCGCTGCCGCCAAGGTGAACCTATATTTGCAGGTAACCGGGCGCCGCCCGGACGGCTATCATGTGCTCGACAGTTTGGTGATGTTCGTCGATATCGGCGATCGCGTATCGGTATCGGTCGCCGACCGGCTGTCGCTCGAGATTACCGGGCCATTCAAAGCCGACCTCGATCTCGATCATGACAATAACTTGGTGCTGCGTGCGGCCCGTGCCCTGGCCGCCGAGATCGGCATCGAAGCGCGCGCCGCGGTCGAACTCGGCAAGCATTTGCCTGTCGCCGCGGGTATCGGCGGCGGATCGGCGGACGCGGCGGCAACCCTGCGCGCACTGATGCAACTGTGGGCCGCGCCGCTCGATCGAGACAGGCTGTTCGCAGTGGCGCTCGGTCTCGGGGCCGATGTGCCGGTCTGCCTCGATACCAATCCGGCGGTCATGCGTGGTATCGGCGACCGGCTCGAACCGGCCCCGCCAAACTGGCCGAAGCTGCATTTGGTGTTGGTCAATCCGCGATGCGCGCTTTCGACTGCGGCGGTCTTCGCGGCCAGGGACGGCGAGTTCACGGCGGCGCCGCCGCTTGATCTCCATTCGCCTTCGATCGGCGACGTGGTGGCCGCCCTTAGCGCGCGACAGAACGATTTGGAGCCGATCGCGCGGCGCCTGGAGCCGGCGATCGACGCAACGCTGGCGTCGCTGACCGGTCAGTCCGACTGCCTGCTCGCCCGGATGTCGGGCAGCGGCGCCACGTGCTTCGGCTTATTTTCGTCTGCCGACGTGGCATCGCGGGCCGCTGCCGAATTAAGCGCGGCCCATTCCGGCTGGTGGGTCGCCGCCGGATCGACGCTTTAGAGTCTTTCCGGGCTTAATTGAATCGGATTGACCGCACTCCCGCGGCCCCTGGCAGGCGCGCGGTGCCGCGCGATGTGGGTGCGCACGCGAAGCCGCGCAACGACGCCAGGGGCCGCGGGAGTGTGGCCTGCGGTGGGCCAAATTGGCTTTTCGCGCAGCTGGCGACGCTCGGCCGATGCGCCGCATCGCCCGTCGCGCCGCGCCACCTCGAAAAACCAATTTGGCCCATCAATCTGCTTCAATTAAACCCGGAAAGACTCTAACACTTCTAGCAGCCTGTCGGACTGAGGTCCGCGAGAATGGGTGTGGACGGATCGCGATGTGGAAAGGTCATGGGATCGAGCGCCTTTCGTGAGGACACGGAGTGCGGTCGCTTGGCCGCGCGTACCGCAGGGTGAGTATACTCTTA
>JAKZSU010000237.1:0-19154 GCA_047517485.1 Alphaproteobacteria bacterium | reverse complement strand
AAGTCGCTGGAACTCGGGTAGCGAATGCGGGAATGGGAGATCGGCGCGGTCGAGAACATCCATGGCGCGCTCCCCTATATCCGGTTTGCGCCCATTCTAGCCCTAGTGGGTGTGGGTGTAAACCGGATAGGCAAGGAATATACCAAGACGGCCTCTTGTATATGCCCAGTAATCTTTCGATTTTCTCAATATTGCGAACGTTATTTTTCGCTGCCGGCGCCGCCGCATGGGCCGAGTCTTGTGGGGTCAGCGATCCAGCCTTTGCGCGAACAGCCAACCCCACAACTCGGCTTTCTGGTAGGCGGGGAAACTATCATGCCCGACCCCCCGGCATCTCAACGAACTTCGGTCGACCGCCGGCGGCGCGAATAGCGCCGACCAACTCTCGCATGCGCGCCACCGGGTTACGCGGATCTCTCTCGCCGTGGTAGATCGCCAGCGTAGCGGCGCCGAGCGCCCGCGCATCAGCGATCCGCCATCCCCCATTCACCGGGATACCCGCCGCGAATATATCCTTGTAATGCGCCACCGCGGCAAAGGTACCGACCGCGCCGTTGGAGCTGCCGGTGACGTACAGACGGTGCTCGTCGATCGCGTAATCGGCGACGACGTCATGCAGGATATCCATCGCCAGGCGCAGAGAGTCGGACGGCCTGACACCCCCTTTGCCGGTTTCGTCGGACTCCACCCACGGTTCGCCGAGCAAAGCCATTGGCATCAGGACAAAGGACTGGTGGCGTTTCTGAAAATCCGCATGCGCCGCGAAGTAGGCGCCCGCCGACCGTTTGTAGCCGCCATGAAGCGCCAGCACCAAAGGATACTTCCGCGCCGGATCATAATCGGGTGGCACGAGCAGCAGGTACGACGTGAGAAACGGAAGTGACGTTGTCAGCCGGTAGTGGCGGCTATACTTGTCGGTGTTGTCCATGACCGGATCGAACGGGTAACTGGCGGAGACACCGACATAGACGATGATACTTAGGCAAATGCCGACGACGATCGTGAACGCGCGTTTCATTCGAATGTGAGTTTCTATGGGGTACTGGTTGTGGATGGTAATTCTTACGTATCTTTTTAAGCGAGATGATGTTGCCCGCGCTCCCGCACCGCTGTCAACCATCGCGTCGTATGTGCGCTTACGACTTAAACCGCGGCGTGTAGTTTTGGATTGAGGAATAGGGGTCGGGCCAGGCCAAGGGGTAGCCGAGTTCATACGCCGCGTGGCGGGTCCAGTAGGGATCGTAGAGGTGGGCGCGGGCGAGGACGCAGAGGTCGGCGCGGCCGGCGGCGAGGATCGAATTGACGTCCTCGAACGACGAGATATTGCCCACCGTCATGGTCGGGATGTCGGCCTCGAGACGGACTTGGTCGGAAAAACAGGTCTGGAACAGGCGGCCGTATTCCGGTTCCTGTTCGGCGACGACTTGGCCGGCGGAGACATCGACGATATCGCAACCATGCGCTTTCAAGGTGCGCGCCAGCACCACCGCTTCGGCGGGGGCGAAGCCGCCGGAGGTCCAATCGGTGGCCGAGATGCGCACCGACATCGGCTTCCCGGCCGGCCAGACCGCGCGCACCGCATCGAAGACCTCGAGCGGATAGCGCAGGCGCGCCTCAATGGCGCCGCCGTAGTCGTCGTCGCGCCGGTTGGTCAGCGGCGACAGGAAACTGTTGAGCAAATAGCCATGCGCGAAATGGACCTCGACGAGATCGAAGCCGGCGTCGATCGTCATCCCGGCGGCGCGAACGAAGTCGGCGGTGACCGCGTCCATGTCGGCGCGGTCCATCTCTTTTGGCACTTGGTTGACGTCGAGATAGGGAATCGGCGAGGCGGCGAGTAGCGGCCAATTGCCGTCGTCGAGCGGTTGGTCGCCGCCTTCCCAGATCAGTTTGGTCGAGCCCTTACGCCCGGCATGGGCGAGCTGGAGGCCGATTTTGGCGCGGCTGTGGCGGTGCACGAAATCGACAACCCGGCGCCACGCCGCCACGTGATCGGGGCGATACATGCCGGCGCAGCCCGGCGAGATGCGGCCGTCGCGGCTGACGTCGGTCATCTCGGTGATGATCAGGCCGGCGCCGCCGACCGCGCGGCTGCCGAGATGCACCAGGTGCCAATCGTCGATGGTCCCGTCGTCGGCGGAATACTGGCACATCGGCGAGACCACCACGCGATTCTCAAGCACCATGTCGCGCAAGCGAAATGGCGTGAACATCGGCGGTGGTGGTGGCGCCACCGGCGCCAACGGGACCGAGGCCGCCTTGGCCGACCGCTCGGCGTACCAGCGGTCGACGCGTTCGACAAAAGCGGGATCGCGGACGCGCAGATTGTCGTGGCTGATGCGCAGTGACCGGGTGAGCAGGCTGAACGCGAACTGGATGGTGTCGAGTTCGTCGTAATAGCGCTCGACGTTCTCGAACCACATCAGGCTGGTCTTGGCGGCGCGCTGGGTGCTTTCGACATCGGGACGGCGCTCGGCCTCATAGGCCTCGAGTGCGCTGGCGACATCGTTCTGGCCGAGCATCGCCGCATTGAGCGCGATCGCGTCTTCCATCGCGAGCTTGGTACCCGAGCCGATCGAGAAATGCGCGCTGTGCACCGCGTCGCCCATCAACACGACATTGTCGTAATGCCAGCGGCCATTGGTGACGATTGGGAAGTTGCGCCACGCCGATTGGTTCTCGATCAACGGATGACCGCCGAGATAGTCGGCGAACAGCGTTTCGAGATAGGCGATGCTGGTTTTCTCGTCGGCGTCTTCGAGGCCGGCGCCCCGCCACGTCGCCTCGGTACATTCGAATATCACCGTCGATTGCTCGCGGTCGAACTGATAGGCGTGGACGCGCCACAGACCGTGTTCGCTTTCCTTGAAGATGAAAGTGAAGGCGGGAAACGGGCAGGTGGTGCCGAGCCAGATGTACTTATTGCCGCGCCATTCGATACGCGGCTGGAACTGCTCGGCGTTGAGGTCGCGGACCGCCGAGTTGATGCCGTCGGCGGCGACCACCAGATCGGCGTCGGTATGCGCGTCGGGGAGATCCGCTTCCTGTTCGAATTCGAGATTGACGCCGAGGCCGATGGCGCGGCGCTGGAGGATCTGCAGCAGTTTCTTGCGCGACAGGCCGCTGAAACCGTGCCCCGTCGAGGTGATCAGTTCGTCCTTGATATGGACGTCGATATCGTCCCAATGGGCGAAATTCTCGGTGATCTCGCGCCAGGTCTGGGGATCGGCGTCGGCGAACCCCTCGAGCGTCGCGTCGGAGAACACCACGCCGAAGCCGAAGGTGTCGTCGGGCCGGTTACGCTCATAGACGGTGATGTCGGTGTCGGGCCGGGCCAGTTTATGCAGCAGCGCGAAATACAGCCCGCCGGGGCCGCCGCCGATGACGTTGATCTTGGCGGCCTGAGTGCTGCGCACGGTTTTCTCGGTGCCGGGCGATCCATCCATACTTCAGGTCTCCCGCAGCTTGAAGCGCTGCATCTTGCCGGTCTCGGTTTTCGGCAGGTCGTCGACGAAGGTGATCGCGCGGGGATATTTATAGGGCGCGATCGATTGCTTGACGAAGTCCTGCAAGGACGCAACAGAAGGCTCGGCGCCTTCGCGCAATACAATATGGGCGGCGACGATCTGGCCGCGATCCTCGTCGGCCTGGCCGACCACCGCGCATTCGAGCACGTCGGCATGCTCGAGCAGCGCCGCCTCGACCTCGGGTCCGGATATATTGTAGCCGGCCGAGATGATCATGTCGTCGGCGCGCGAGACGTACCAGAAATAGCCGTCCGCGTCCTGGCGATAGAGATCGCCGGTGAGGTTCCAGCCGTGCTGGACGTAGCCCGCCTGGCGCTCGGCATTGGCGAGATATTTGCACCCGGTCGGCCCGCGCACGGCCAGGCGGCCGATCTCGTTGGGTTGGGCGGTCTTGCCGTGTTCGTCGAGCACGCACGCTTCATAACCGGCGACGACGCGGCCGGTGGCGCCCGGCTTGATCTCGGCCCGCGGGCTCGAGATGAAGATATGCAGCATCTCGGTCGAGCCGATACCGTCGATGATCGCCAGGCCGGTGGCGTCATGCCAAGCGGCCCAGGTGGGCGCCGGGAGCGTCTCCCCGGCGGAGACGCATTTGGCGAGGCTGGTGAGATCATAGTCGCCGACCATGCCGGTGAGCGCGCGATAGGCGGTGGGCGCGGTGTAGAGCGCGGTGCAGCGGTGTCGGGCGATGGTCGAAAGCAGCGCCTCGGGGCTCGGCCGCTCGATCAGCGCGGCGGCGGCGCCGATGCGAAGCGGGAAGGTCAGCAGCGCGCCGAGGCCGAAGGCGAAGGCGAGCGGCGGCGAGCCGGTGATCACGTCGTCGCGGTCGGCGTCGAAGACGGTGGGTGGGAAACAATCGCACATCGCCAGGATATCGCGGTGAAAATGCATGCAGCCCTTGGGCTGGCCGGTGGTCCCCGAAGTGAAGGCGATGATCGCGACATCGTCGGCGGCGGTGTCGGCGCCGGTGAAGGCCGCGTCCTTGCCGGCCACCAGGGTGTCGAATTCGGCGTCGCCGTCGCCGCTCGCGGTGAAAAACGCGCGATGGGGTAGTCCCGGAACGCTGGCCAGTTCGTCGGCCAGGGCGATGTCGCACAGCGCGTGGCTGATCTCGGCTTTTTCGGCGACGATGGCGAGTTCGCGGGCGCGCAGCTGCGGCATGGTCGTCACCGCCACCCCGCCGGCCTTGAGCACCCCGAGCCAGGTCGCGGCGAGCATCGGAGTGTTGGGCGCGCGCAGCAGCACCCGGTTGCCCGATACCAGGCCCATGTCGTCGACGAGGGCGCGGGCGACGCGGTTCGACAGCGCGTCGAGTTCGGCGTAGCTCCAGCTTCGATCGCCGAACAACAGCGCGATGCGCGCGCCATCGCCGGCGGCGATGCGATCGCCGAGCAGGGTCGCGGCGACGTTGAAGCGGTCGGGGTAGGCGGCAAGCGCCGGCAGCACCGAATAATCGCACGCGGTACGCGCCTCGCTGGGCGGCAGATTGTCCCGTGTAAAGCTGTCGGCATGGCCGCTCGGGCCGCCGGGCTCGATCGAGGTCATGGCCGCGTGTGCTCCCGCCGTCGGTGACCCTCGCAGTGTGCGCCGATTCGCGGTAAAGGCGACAATTCTCAGTTCCCTTCGAAGGCCGGGTTTTGTTTCGCGACGAAGGCGTCGTACGCCCGGCGAAAATCCTCGGTCTGCATACAGATCGCCTGCGCCTGGGCCTCCGCCTCGATCGCTTGGGCCAGGCCCATGGTCCATTCCTGGTCGAGCATGCGCTTGGTCATCGCATGCGCGAACGTTGGCCCGGCGGCGAGGCGTCGCGCCGTCTCCCGTGCCTCCCCGACCACGGCTTCAGGCGCGCACACCCGATTATAAAATCCCCAAGCGATCGCCTCTTCCGACGTCATCATGCGGCCGGAATAGAGTAGGTCGGCGGCGCGGCCCTGGCCGATGATGCGCGGCAGGATCGCGCACGCGCCCATGTCGCAGCCGGCGAGACCGACGCGGGTGAACAGAAAGCCGACCTTGCTCTCGGGCGTGCCGTAGCGCAGATCACTCGCCATCGCCAGGCACGCGCCGGCGCCGGCGCAGATGCCGTCGATCGCCGCGATCACCACCTGCGGCGCGGCGATCACCGCGTTCATCATCTCGCCGGTCATCCGGGTGAAGGCGAGCAGCTCGGGCATCGCCATTTCGGTCAACGGGCCGATGATCTCGTGCACATCGCCGCCGGACGAGAAATTGCCGCCGGCACCGGTGATCACCACCGCCTTGACGTCGTCGGCGAGGCTGAGCGCGCGGAAGGTCTGGCCGAGCTCGGCGTAGGACTCGAAAGTCAGCGGATTTTTCCGCTCCGGCCGGTCGAGGGTGATGGTCGCGACCCGGTCGGCGATGGCAAATCCGAAATGTTCCGGTGCCAGATCGGCGGCCTTGGTGGGGGTGAGAAAAGCGGCGGTCATGGTCGGGCCTCGTCGCTGGTGAGGGTGGATCTAAGAGTGCCGAGGACATCGAGCAAATGGGTTTTGTCGGTCGGGTTAAGCGACGCTAAAGCGTCCTCGATCCAGGCTTCGTGAACCGGGGTCATGGCATCGAACGCGCGCTTTCCCGCCACTGTCAGCCGCACCCGCTGCGAACGGCGGTCGCTCGCCTCGGCGCGGCGCGCGACCAAGTCCTCGACGACCAGGCGGTCGACGATGCCCGTCACATTGCCGTTGCTCACCATCAGCCGGCGCGACAGCGCGCCCATGGTCAGGCCGTCGGGCGCGCGGTCGAGTTGCGCCATCACGTCGAAGCGCGGCAGGGTGGTCGCGAACTCGGTGCGCAAGCCGCGGCGGACGCGGTTCTCGATCAGGGTCGAGCACGCCAGTAGGCGCAGCCAGACGCGGAGATCGGTATGCGGCTCGGCGCCCATCACATCACCTCGCCGCCGGCGACCGCGATCGCCTGGCCGGTGATCGCGGCCGAGTCCGCATGGCACAGCCAGGCCACGGTGTGCGCGACTTCGCCGGGCGTGATCAAGCGGCCCTGCGGGTTGGTCTCGGCGAGTTGGGCGCGCGCATGGTCGATGCTGACCCCGGTTTTCTCGGTGATGTTTTTCACCGAGCGGTCGAGCAGCGCGGTGTCGGTGAAGCCCGGGCATACCGCGTTGACGGTGATCGCGGTGTTGGCGAGTTCGAGCGCCAGCGATCGGGTGAGACCGACCAGCGCATGTTTCGCGGCCACGTAGGCGCTGACATAGCGATAGCCCTTGAGCCCGGCGGTCGAGGCGATGTTGATCACCCGACCCCAGCCGGCGCCGCGCATCATCGGCAAGGCGGCTTGGGTGCAGGTGAAGGCGGCGGTGACGTTGATCGCCAGCATCGCATCCCACAACCCGCGATCGGTACGCAGGAACGCCGCGCTTTCCGCCGCGCCGGCATTGTTAACCAGAATCGATACCGGGCCGATTTCATCGCTCGCACGACTGAACGCGGTCGCGACCGCGGCCGGATCCGTGACATCCGCAACGTGCGATACGATCGGGACGGCCATCCTTTTGCCCAGCGAGTCGCGCGTGGTATCGAGCGCGGCCTGATCGCGCCCGACCAAGGTCAGCGCCGCGCCGAGGCCGGCCAAGGCCTCGGCGATCGCCGCGCCGATACCCTTGCCGCCGCCGGTGATCAAGGCGTGCCGTCCGGCGAGGGGGGCTCGTTCCGTCATGTCGGGATGGTCCTCAACGGGGTTCATTGCCATCGCGATATATTTTAAGTATAAAATAAATTTATAACCGAAGGCAATGCAAAACGAGGAGCAGTCATGCAGCAGTTACTTCCGGCGGGCTGGAAGCGCCCTTCAGGCTATTCGGCGGGGATCGCCGCCCAGGGCCGCATGGTGTTCACCGCCGGGATTATAGGCTGGAACGGACAGGAAGAATTCGAGAGCGACACCTTCGCTGGACAACTGCGCCAGGCCTTGCTCGGCATCCGCGACATCCTCGCCGAAGCGGACGCCAAGCCCGAACATATCGTCCGCATGACCTGGTACATCACCGACAAGGCGGAGTATCAGGCGAGCCTGCGCGAAATCGGCGCGGTGTGGGGCGAGGTGCTCGGAAAAGTGTTTCCGGCGATGGCGGTGATCGAGATCAAGGGCTTGCTGGAGGAGCGCGCCAAGATCGAGATCGAAGCGACCGCCGTGGTGCCTGACTGACTAGATAAAGCCGTCGCGCAGAACCCCGCGGACGTCCATTTCGAACGCCAGTCCACTGATCGGTGGTTGGGCGTAGTGCCAATGCGCGCCGTGCACCGCCGCCTCGGCCATCGGCGTGAGCACGGTGTCGACGAGGAGTTCGTGCACCGGATGAATCGTATAAATGTTGGCCCGCGTCACCGATGACCAGGCGACACCGAGCCCCTGGATGCGGTCGTCCATGCGCGCCATCACGGTGGCGGCTTTTTCGCGCAATGCGTCCGCCGAGGTTTCGCCAGCGCGGACGATGCCGCGATTGACCAGGCCTTGGTCGTCGAGATCGCCGGCGCCGGCGACCACGAAGGTGCCCGGCGCGCCGTCGTCGATGGTATAGGCGAAACCGTAGAGCAGCGTTTCCGTCGGCGGCCTGATCGCCGGCGCGACATTGGTGCGCGCGACCGGGTTGTGGCCATCGACCAACAGATCCCAGTCCTCGAGGATGGCGCGATAATCGGCATTGAATCCGGCGAAGCCATCGAACGACATCGGCTCAGGGCAGCGCAGTGCGATCGCGCACAGCGCCTGTTTGGGCCGGCCGAGCTCGCCGAGGTGCTGTTCGATCAACGCGAACCCATCGCGGTAAGGGATCGGGTTTTGCATGGTGAGATGGACGATTTCGTGGCCATCGATTGGAATCACGCCGGAAGAATAGGGCGGGATGCCGGTGAGGAAGCGGTAGCCGCCACGTTCATTATTTAGCAAGTCCATTGCTGCCCCCCTGCGGCTCGGTGCGATCAGCAAACCTCGCGACCAATTTTTCGGCGTGTCCGCGCTTGTTCGGATCGGGATCGCGTTGGGCGATCCGGCGCAACGCCGCGAGCGCTTCCGGTTCGCCATTCTTCGCCATCTCAAACGCCATCGCGTCGCGGCGGTCGTAGTACGAGCGATCGAACGGCGCGACGCGCGGATTTTGCGCGCGCCAATAATATTTGTGCGCATCAGTCGGCCACTCGGCATAGATCTCGTCCCAGGTCCCGGTGCCGGCGTAGGGCGAAAGCGAGACCTCGGTGACCGGGTCGGCGGCGCGCTGATAGCGCATATCGATCGACTGGCGCAGGCGGTCGGTGCGGTTGGGCAGGCCACGGTGGACCGTCATCGAATGAAAGATCAGCACGTCGCCGAGCGCGAAATCGCCACCCACCCAGCGCCCGTGCAACGGGTCCTCGACCTCCATCGCGCCGGCGCCGCTGCAGACCCGGAAATCGCGCACCCCCGCCTGGTGCGAGCCCGACGCGATGCTCAGACCGCCGTGTTCGATCGGGCAATCGGCGAGCGGGATCCAGGCGGTACAGGTCTCGGCTGTGCCCTGGATATGCGGGAAATCCTGATGCGGCGGGGTGGTGAAGTCGGCGCGGTCGGGAAAAATATTGCGCGGGATGACCAGCGGGTGGACGAGCACCTCGGCATCGAACAGGCGCTCGAAAAAACCGATCAAGGCGGGATGATGCTTGAGCGCGTGCAACGCCTCGAGGCGGTAAAGGCGAGCCAGCACCGCGACGCTGCGCTCGTCTGGATCGGCGCAGGCGGCCGCGGGGTCGGTGATCGCGGCGTCCACCGGCGTGCCCGCTTTCAGCCAACCGGCTTCGGCGATGACATCGAGGCAGCGCAGGCGCAGGGCGTCGAGCACGTCTATCGGCACGAGTTTCTTGACGAATAGATAGCCGTCGGTCGCGAAACGATCGCGCAGCGCCGCGCCCTCGGTGGCGATCGCGGTCGAGTCGGTGAAGGCGCGCTGCTCGTTGCTCATATCGGCACCTCGCCTTCGATCAATACCCGATGCAGGACACGCTTTTCATTGCCATAGTCCGCATTGGCGTGGTGCATCGCGCAGCGATTGTCCCAGATCACCATGTCGCCGACCCGCCATTGGTGGTGATAGTGGAATTCCGGGCGTTCGGCGTAGGTCATCAGCACGTCGATCAGCTCGTCGCTTTCTTCGAGATCCATATCGACAATGCGATCGAGCCGTGTGGTGCTGAGATAAAGCGCCTTCTCGCCGGTCGGTGGGTAGGTCCGGGCGAGCGGGTGGGTCACGTCCGGCGTCGCGGCGATTTCCGCGGCGCTCCGCCGCATGAGTTTACTCGGCGAGCGGTGGCTTTCGTAGCAATGGACGCCGCGCAGCCCGTCGATGCGGGCGCGGAGCTCGTCGGGAAGGGCGGCATAGACCGCGCGCATATTACAAAAGCTGGTATCGCCGCCGCTCTTCGGGATCGTCACTCCGTAAAGGGTAGTCGCTTTCGGCGGCCGCGCGGTGAACGAGTGATCGGTATGCCACGTGGTGCCGGTGATCAATTTCCGACCGTCGCCGTGCACATCCACGCTCTCGCTCGAAATCGTCCCGACCTCGGGATGCTCGGGCAAGTCCAGGTGGCGGCTGGTTTGGATGATCGGCTCGCCGAACCGCCGGGCGGCGGCGGCAAATGTAGCCGGCGTCAAATTTTGGCCCCGAAAACACAGCGCGATGTGGGTGTGCAGCGCGCTATTCAACGCCGCCACGGTCTCGGCGGATTGCGCCGCCCCAAGATCGATGTCGGTCACGATGGCGCCGAGAGCGTCGCCCGATGGTTGGATCGTGAAGCTCATGGCTTCAGACAGTACCACCGCGCGCGAAATACGCTAGCGTGCCGGCTTGGGGTCGATCGGCAGCAAGCCGGCGTACTCGTGCGCTTGCTCGAATAGATGCGCGGCGCCGAGCAGCAAGTCCTCGCGGCGTGGCGGAGCGACGATCTGCAGGCCGATCGGCCGCCCGTCGTCGGTGAAACCGCAGGGCACCGAGAGGGCGGGGCAGCCCGTCAGCGTGATCACGCCGCAAATCTGCAGCCAGTCGATATAGGCCTCGAACTTGGTGCCGGCGACTTCCTCCGGCCAGCGCATCTCACCGTCGAAGGGCGGCAGGATGGCGGCCGGGCAGAGCAACAGATCGTGGGTTTCGAAAAACGCCACGACGCGATGGAACAGCGCGGCGCGCACCGCATTGGCGCGGGCGATATCGGTAACGTCTAGAGCGCGGCCGGCCTCGATGTTCCACACGATCTCCCATTTGAGAAGGTCGCGGTGTTCGTCGAGTAGCGCGCCGCTACCGGCGGCAAAGGCTTGCGCGCGCAGTACGTGGAAGGCGTCGCGGGCACCGCTGAAATCGGGACAATCGTCGGTCACGGTGGCGCCGAGCGCGGCGAAATCCTGGGCCGCGGCGGCGCAGGTCTCGGCGACCACCGGTTCGACCGGCATGATGCCGAGGTCGGGGCTGAAGGCGACACGCTTCGGGGTGACCGGCGCGATGATCGCTTGCGCGTACGGCGTTGCGGGGGACGCCAGCGACAGCGGATCGTCCGGGTGCTCGCCGACCATGGCGTCGAGCATCAGCGCGGCGTCGGCGACGGTGCGCGCCATCGGCCCTTGCACCGGCAAGTCATTGAACGGGGCGTCGGAGGGTCCATGCGCGACCCGGCCGGGGCTCGGGCGCAAACCGACGACCGAGCAGAAACTCGCCGGATTACGCAGCGAGCCACCGAGGTCGCTGCCGGTGGCGAGCCAGACCTGACCGGCGGCCAACGCCACCGCCGCACCGCCCGACGAGCCGCCCGGGGTGAGTCGCGGGTTCCACGGATTGGCGGTGCGCCCGAACACCTCGTTGAAGGTCTGCGAGCCGGCGCCGAGTTCGGGGGTGTTCGACTTGCCGATGACGATCGCGCCGTTGGCCTCGAGGATCTCGACCATGTAATCGGAATGCGGCGAGATGTGATCGGCGTAGATCGGCGAGCCCTTGGTGGTGCGTACGCCCTCGACCTCGTTGAGATCCTTCACCGCGATCGGCAGGCCGTGGAGATAGTGCGGCGCGGGATCGGTCGGCGGCGCGTCCATCAGGCGCTTGGCGTGGGCGCGGGCGCGGTCGAGACAGAGAGTCGGCATGGCGTTGAGCACGCCGTCGGTCTCTTTGATGCGCGCCTCGGCGGCGTCGATCAGCTCGAGCGGGCTGACCTCGCGGGCGGCGAGTTTGGCGACCGCGTCGCGCGCGGTCAGTTGGATTAGCTCGTTCATCGTCAGTCCTCTGAGAGATAGGCAATCGCGGCGTTGATGCCGCCGGTCTGATGCGGCACGCCGGTCGCGGCCAAGGCGGTCTCGATGGTCGCCAAGGTGCCGAGGATCATCGCTTCGTTGAGATCCCCCAGGTGACCGATGCGAAAGATCTCGCCCTGCAATTTCGCGATTCCGCCAGCGAGCACCAAGTTGTAGCGCTCGAGGCAGGCGGTGCGAAAGGCTTCGGCGTCGTCGCCGTCGGGCATGCGGATGGCGGTGACAGAATTCGAGGCTTGCGAGACTTCAAGCGCGTTGAGCGCGAAACCCCAGCCACCCGCCGCCCGGCGCGTCGCTTCGGCGAGCCGGGCGTGGCGTTTGAAGCAGGCGTCCAAGCCCTCTTCCTCGAGCATCGCCAGCGCCTCGACGAGACCGAATATGAGCGGCTCGGGCGGGGTCCACGGGAGGATCGGTGTCTTGCCGTCGGGCAGGACCTCGGCCCAGTCAAAATAATTGCGGGGCATGCGCGAGGTCTTCGAGGCGGCGAGCGCTTTCGGCCCGATCGCGGTGAAGCTCAGGCCCGGCGGCAACATCAGGCCTTTCTGCGAGCCGCCGATGGCGACATCGACGCCCCATTCGTCCATGCGAAAGTCCATCGAGGCGAGCGACGAGATGGTGTCGACCATATAGAGCGCCGGATGGCCGACGCGATCGATTGCCGCGCGCACGCCGGCGGCGTCGCTCAATATTCCCGTCGAGGTTTCGTTGTGGACCACCGCGACCGCCTTGATCGCTCGTGTGCGGTCCTCGGCGAGATGGGCCTCGATCGCCGCGACATCGGCGCCGTGGCGCCAATCGCCGGCAATGCTATCGACCTCGATGCCAAGCGCCTCGGCCATGTCCTTCCACCAGGTGGAAAACGCGCCGGTCTCGGCAATGACCATGCGGTCGCCGGGCGAGAGAACATTGGCGAGCGCCGCTTCCCAGGCGCCGTGCCCGGCGGCGGGGAACATGGTGACCGGGTGTTCGGTGCGGAAAATTGTTTTCAAGCCGACGAAACAGTGCCGCGCGATGGCGAGAAATTCCGGCCCGCGATGGTCCAACGCCGGGCGATCCATCGCGCGCAGGATACGATCGGGTATGATCGTCGGCCCCGGGGTATGGAGAAATTGTCGGCCGCGTAAGACCGGCTGGGCGTTGCTCTCTACCATTGTCCGCTATAATCCGGGAATGTCGAAACACTGTCACGTGGGGCGCGATGGCCGGGTTAGTAGCAGATAAATCGAGAATCGGCGACAGCGCGCTGGCGGCGCGACTGACCAAGGCGCTCGAGGGCGAGGTTCTGTTTGATGCCTTCAGCCGCGGCCGCTACGCCACCGACGCCTCGATTTATCAGATCGAGCCGATCGGCGTGGTGGTGGCCAAATCGGTCGCCGACATCGAGGCGGCGCTGGCGATCGCACGCGAGGAGGGGGTGTCGGTATTGCCGCGCGGCGGCGGCACCTCGCAATGCGGCCAGACCGTCGGCGAGTCGCTGGTGATCGATACGTCGAAATATCTCAACCGGGTGCTCGACGTCGATGTCGCGGCGCGGCGCGCTACCGTCGAGCCGGGCTTGGTACTCGATCGACTTAATTCACGCCTGGCCGGCCACGGCCTGTTCTTTCCCGTCGACATCTCGACCGGCAGCCGCGCGACCTTGGGCGGCATGGCGGGCAACAACAGCTGCGGCGCGCGATCGATCCGCTACGGCAACATGGTGCACAATGTCCATGCCATCGATGCCATATTAGCGTCGGGCGAGCGCTATCGCTTCGCCCCGGTGCCGGGTAATCTCGACGGATTGGCCGCGTCGCCGGCGGAGTATGCGCCGGGCTACGCGGGCCTGGTGCAGGACATGCGCGCGTTGGCGGCGCGCGAGCGCGACGAGATCGCCGCGCGCATCCCCAAACTGCTGCGCCGGGTCGGCGGCTACAATATCGACAGCATTTCGCCGGCCGGGCACAACATGGCGCATATGCTGGTCGGCTCCGAAGGGACCTTGGGGTTCTTCACCGAACTCAGCCTCGATTTGCAGCCGTTGCCGGCGCACACGGTGCTCGGCATTTGCCACTTCCCGACCCTCCACGACGCGATGGCGGCGACCCCGCATATCGTTGCGCTCGATCCGTCGGCGGTCGAATTGGCCGACCATAATCTGATCGACCTGGCGCGCGATGTGGCGCTCTACCGGGCGACCATCGAGCGCTTCATCGAGGGCGCTCCCGGCGCCGTCCTGTTGGTCGAATTCGCCGGCGAGGACCACGCGGCCCAGAAAAAATCCTTGGCCGACCTAGTCGCTCTGCTGGGCGATCTCGGCCATCCGGGATCGGTGATCGAGGTGCTCGACGACGGCGGGCAAGCGGCGGTGTGGGACATGCGCAAGGCGGGTCTCAACATCATGATGTCGATGAAGGGCGACGGTAAACCGGTCTCGTTCGTCGAGGATTGCGCGGTGGCGCTCGATGATCTCGCCGAGTACACCGACCGGCTGACCGCGATTTTCGCCAAGCATGGCACGCGTGGCACCTGGTATGCGCACGCCTCGGTCGGCTGCCTCCATGTCCGTCCGGTGCTCAACATGAAAGACACCGGCGATGTGGCGGCGATGCGCGCGATCGCCGAAGAGGCGTTCGAAATGGTGCGCGGCTACAAAGGCTCGCATTCCGGCGAGCACGGCGACGGGTTGGTGCGCTCGGAGTTCCATGAGGCGATGTTCGGCGGCCGTATCGTGCGCGCCTTCGAGGCGGTCAAGGATCGGTTCGATCCCGACGGCGTGTTCAATCCGGGCAAGATCGTGCGCGCTCCGAAAATGGACGACCGCCGGCTGTTCCGCTATCGCCCGGGGTACGCGCCGGCGCCGTACAAGCCGGCGCTCGACTGGTCGGCGTGGGGCGGCGGCGAGACCGACGGTTTCCTCGCCGCGGTCGAGATGTGCAACAACAACGGCGCCTGCCGCAAGGCCGCGCCCGGGGTGATGTGTCCGTCGTTTCGCGCCACCGGCGACGAGCAGCACGTGACCCGCGGCCGCGCCAATAGCCTGCGGCTCGCGCTCACCGGGCAGCTCGGGCCGGACGCGCTCGCGTCCGATGCGATGGCGGAAGCGATGGCTTTGTGCCTGGGGTGCAAGGGGTGCAAGCGCGAATGCCCCACCGGCGTCGATATGGCGCGGATGAAAATCGAAGTGCAGCGCCGCCGCGCCGAGGTGCGCGGGTTCACCTGGCGCGATCGCCTGGTCGGGTGGTTGCCACGCTATGCACCACGGATGGCGCAATTCGGATTCTTGACCAGATGGCGCAATCGCTCGCGCCTGCTGCGTTGGATTGGCGAGGCGATGCTGGGGTTGAGCGCGCGCCGGCCGCTGCCCGAATGGCACCCGGCGCCGTTCCTGGAAACACCCGATGGGGCCGGCGATGGCCCGGAGGTGGTGCTGTTCGCCGATACGTTCTCGACCTGGTTCGAGCCCGAGGGGCCACGCGCGGCGCTCGCGGTGTTGCGCGCCGCCGGCTATCGCGTTCATGTGGCGCGCCCCGCGGCGGCAGGCGATCGGCCGCTGTGTTGCGGGCGGACATTTCTCAGCGTCGGCGCGATCGACCAAGCGCGTGCCGAGGCGCGCCGGACGATGGCGGTCTTGGCGCCGTATCTCGCGCGCGCGGTGCCGGTGATCGGCCTCGAGCCGTCATGCCTCTATACCATGCGCGACGAATGGACGGTCCTGCTCCCCGGAGCCGAGGCCACGGAAGCAGCGGATCTGGTCTTCAGCTTGGCGAGCTTCCTGGTGCGCGAGAGGGACGCGGGGCGGCTCGATTTGCCGCTCGGCGAGATCGGGCTCGATCGAGTCCTGTTCCATGGCCATTGCCACCAGAAGGCTTTCGACACCGCGGGCGATACAGTGGCGGCACTGCGCTTGATCCCCGGCCTCGAAGTGGTGCCAATTGCCGCAACCTGCTGCGGCATGGCGGGCGCCTTTGGTTACCAGGCCGAGACTTACGACGTATCGATGGCGATCGGCGGTCTCGACCTGTTTGATGCGGTGAACAATGCCCCGGAAGGAAGCGTGGTCGTCGCCGATGGCACCAGCTGCCGCCAGCAAATTCGCGATGGTACCGGGGCGAGCTCGAGACACGCCGCGGTCTTGCTTGCCGAGGCGGCGTCGCCGGCAAGTCGTGATACGTGATTTTACCGAGCGCCGGTCACTCCGTGTCGAGCGCGGCGCGAATTTCGCGCGCCAGGTCTTCCCTGCTAAATGGCTTCTGGAGCATCTCGGTTTTATCGTCGGGCCGGTCGTCACGGTTCATTGCATCGCCGGCGTAGCCGGACATGTAGAGCACATTTAGGGTGGGGCGAAGCCGTCGTGCCTCCGCGGCGAGGTCCTGTCCGGACATAGCGCCGGGAAGTACGATATCGATCAACATCAGGTCGATGTCGGGAATTTCGTCGAGTCGTTCGAGGGCGTCCGCCGCCTGGTCGGCCTCGATCACCTGATAGCCGAGGTTGGCGAGCTGTGTGGCGACCAAGTTGCGTACCTGCACATCGTCCTCGACCACCAGGATGGACTCTCCGCGTGACAGCGGCATCGCCTCTTGTGTGGCCAAATCCGCCGGTCTTTGGTCCGCGCCGATCATTCGCGGCAGGTAGATTTTGAATGTCGTGCCCTTGCCGACCTCGCTGTCGATCGCGACATGCCCGCTCGACTGCCGGACGAACCCATAGATCATGCTCAGCCCGAGGCCGCTGCCGGCGCCAATATCCTTGGTGGTAAAGAACGGCTCGAGCACGTGGTCTTTGATTTCGTCGGACATGCCGATGCCGGTGTCGGTGACGGAGAGCAGGACATATTGGCCCGGTTTGACTTCTAGATTTGCCGCGGCATAGGCCTCGTCGAGGACTACGTTCGCGGTTTCAATGTTCAGTTTGCCGCCTCCGGGCATGGCGTCGCGGGCGTTGAGGGCGAGGTTGAGAAGGGTGTTCTCAACCTGTGTCCGATCGGCCTCGCAAATCCATAGGCCCTTGGCGACCACAGTTTCGATATCGATGGTTTCGCCGAGGCTGCGGCGCAGCAAGTCGGCCATCCCAGCGACCAATTCGTTGATATCGATCGATTGGGGAACCAGCGCCTGCTTTCGCGAAAATGCTAGCAGCGATTGGACCAGTTCGGCGCCGCGCTGCCCAGCCAGTATCGCGGTGTCGAGGTTGACGTGGGCCCGGTGGTTGGCGTCTAGATCGTCCTTGACCAGTTCGATATTGCCGAGGATGACCGACAGCAGATTGTTGAAATCGTGGGCCACGCCGCCAGTCAATTGGCCGACCGCCTCCATTTTCTGGGCTTGGCGAAGCTGGTCCTCGGTCGCTTTGCGTTCCGAAGCATCGATGATCGCCGCGAGCACCGCGTCAGTGCCTTGCCAGGTGATTTTCTGCACCCGGTTTTCGATCCAAAAATGCGAGCCGTCCTTGCGCATTCCCTGGAAATCGTAAAAGGGCGGCGCCGGATCGCCGCGGTCGCGGGCGTCCGATAATTTCGCGATTCGGCCGCGTTCATGGACCGGGCGTAACAATTCGATCGAGTCGAGAGCAAGCATCTCGTCCGGGTTTTCATAGCCGAACAAGTCGGCGAGGCCCTGGTTCACATAGACTATTCTCGATCCCTGACGAATCAAGAACCCCTGATCCGAGTTCGCCAGCAGCCCGCGAAACGTTTGTTCGCTGTCGTGCAATTTCTGCTCGACCTGCTTGCGCTTGGTGATGTCCGTCGCGATCGTCGCGGTCCAGCCATCCGCCAGCTTGTGCTCGTGGACGTTCACATATCCGCCGTCCGGGCGCTTGATCTCCAATCCACCCTTCGGTTCGCGATGGTACGCCATTCGATCCTCGATCCAGTCTTGCTCGCGCCCGACGGCGTCGGGCAATAGACCGGCATCGATGGACAGCCGCATGATGTCTTCAAACAATGTTCCGTTCTGAACAGCGTCGGAAATTGATGCATTGGCGGTGCGCCAAGCCTCATTCGCCATCACCAGCCGATCGTCGGAATCGACCAGCAGGAAGTGTTCCGACACACTATCGATCGCCGTAAATAGCAGTTGCAGCGCCGACCGCGCCCGGGCATCGCTTTCCGACAACGCGGTCGCCTATTGCTCTTGCTCGAGCGCTTTCTGTTCCAAGGCATCGTTGGCGTTCTGCAGCTCTGCCGTCCTCTGCCAGACCCGAGTTTCCAGTTCGGCACGCAATTCTTGAAGCGCCTTCTCCGAATTTTTCAGTTCTGTAATGTCGGTGATCGAGACGAAAACGCCCTTCACATTACCGCTCTCGTCAAAATCGGGTTGGTAGTGGGCATGGGTGTTTCGAACCTCGCCTCGCGCATATGGTAAGGTATCTTCGTAAACTACCGTTTCGTCAGACAGAGCACGTTCGACATGCCCTCTGATGACATTGTATGCCGCATTTCCGATAACATCTTTGAGATGGCGGCCAATTATTTTTTCTCGGGGGAGACCGCACCAAGATTCGTAAGTCTTGTTGCAAACGCGATAACGCAACTCGGAATCGATATAGGAAATGAGAACCGGTAGGGCATTGGTGATCGTCTCCAGCAGATGTTCGGTTTGTTGTCGCGATTCCGCTTCGCTGACGTGCGGCAGACCGACATCATCCAGTTTATCCAAGCGATGATCACTCTGCTGCAGCCGCGCGATAAGTTGCGGTTTCGTCAGCCCCTCATAATCCCGGCCCTGGCGTTTCGAGAGTTTCACGTTAATCGCCAAAGCTCGATAGTGCGCGCGGGCGCCACCGTCACTTTCTCGGATACTCTCGATTTCCGATGAACGAACAAACCGTTCGGCGCGAGTACGATGGACTTGCTTTTCCGTACCATCGCTCTATCGATCCGTACGCCAGGAAACCAATGCGATCCAATCAAACCCATTTCAATATTGGATCCGGATTTCAGAGAATAACCCTACTAAACGAATCTAAATTTAGTCTAGCAAGTCTACTTTCACAAATTTTCCTGCAATGCGATCAGCGCCGCAGACCGCGGTTTTCGTTCGTCGCAGTTGAATGGTGTCGATCTAAGCGCGATTAATTAAAGAATGAACAGTCATTTATTTAATTTTACGATCGCATCACTAGTGTCCGGTTAAAAATCGAATAAATTCAATTGGTTGGTTATTTGCGAAGCGTTGCATCTGTTTTCGTCTCCCGCAAGTGCTTGATGTATGGTCATTTTCTCGAAGAGGGTCACCGAGAGGATCTGTAACAAAGTGTAGAGCGAGGCGTCCAGGTCGAGGCGCTTCTTGACGATGGCGACGAGGACGTAGACCGAGACGGCAATCCAGATCTGCGTCTTCACCGCGTTCTCCG